>QHBZ01000203.1 GCA_003244055.1 Pseudonocardiales bacterium
GCGCAGCAGCTCGCGGTAGGGCAGCCGCGTCCGTGCGGTCTCCGGGGGCAGGCTGCGAGCGAGGGTGAGCGCCACCACCGCAACCAGGACGGCCGCGATGAGGTACATGACCCGCCAGCTGGTCAGCCCGGCCACCGCGCCGGAGACGGTCCAGGCGAGCATGATCCCCAACAACAGGCCGGTCATCACTGTGCCCACCACCCGCCCCCGGTTGGAGTCCTCGGCCAGCTCTGCAGCCAACGGGATCAGGATCTGAGCAGCGACCGATCCAGCACCGACCAATAGCGCCAGCGCGATCAGGGTGCCGATGCTGGTCGCGACGGCGGAGGCACCGAGCGCGAGGGCGGTGGCGGCCAACAAACCCGGCACGACCCACCGGCGGGCGAGAATGTCACCCAGCGGCACGAGCAGAGCCAGGCCCACCGCGTATCCGATCTGGGCGGCGGTGATCACCAGCCCTGCGATGGCCGGACCGGTGTGCAAGCTGGCGGCGATCATCCGCAACAGGGGCTGCGGGTAGTACAGGTTCGCCACTGCCACGCCGCAGGAGGTGGCCAGCAGAAGTACCCGCCTGGTGGTCAGGCGTTGTGCGGGCATCGAGGTTCGCATGGCTCCACGGTGCCCCGACCAACTCATGCGGTCCAACGAAAAGTAGGCATATCAATTATTCGCTACTCTAATAGATGTGGAGCTACGCCAGCTGGAACAGTTCGTGGCGGTGGCCGAGGAACGCAGTTTCACCCGCGCTGCGCAGCGGTTGCATCAGGTGCAGTCCGGGCTGTCCGTCGCGGTGCGCACCCTCGAGCGCGAGCTCGGGACCACGCTGCTCACCCGGACCACCCGCCGGGTGGAGCTGACCGACGCGGGGCTGGCGCTGCTACCCAGGGCTCGCGAGGTGCTCGCCGCGGTCGAGTCGGCCCGGGACAGCGTGGCCGAGGTCCTCGCCGTGGTCCGCGGCACCCTGCGGGTCGGTCTGCTGCAGTCCATGGACCCCGGTGGGGTGCCAGCCGTGTTGGCCGAGTTCCACCGCCGCCACCCACTGGTCCGGCTGTCGTTGCGGTTTGCCGCCGGCGGTGCCACCGAGCTGGCGGAACTGGTTCGCCAGCGCACGCTCGACGTGGCGTTCTTGGCGGTGTCGGAGTCGGTGTCGGTCGGGCTGACCGTGACTCCGCTGGCCACCGTGCCGATGGTGTTGCTCGCCCCACCCGAGCACCGGTTAGCCACCGCGCGTCCTGTTGATCTCCATGAGCTGGTCGACGAAGCGTTCGTCGACTTCCCACCGGGTTGGGGCGGTCGCATCGTCGTGGACGAGTCTTTCGCCGCAGCCGGCCTGACCCGATGCGTCGAGGTCGAAGTGGGCGACATCACCACCTTCCAACACCTGATCGAACACGGGTTCGGCGTGGGATTCCTGCCGCGACCAGCGTTCACCCACCGCAACCGGCTTACCGCGGTGCCGTTGCGCTCGGCGCCGCTGTGGCGCCTGGGCGCCGCCGTCACCGCCGGCTCACCCCCCAGCGTCGCCGCCCGAACCCTGCTCGCCCTCGCCCGCAATCATCGTTGGCACCCGCCACGCGCTGGCTGACAGGACCAACCCGACCTCAGGAGCGCTGGTATGGGTGGTCGGGTACAGCTTGCCGACCACGACGAACGCGGCCAAACCCAGCAGCCCGAGGATCAGGCCCACCGCCGTCGCTCGCAGGTGGTGGCGCATCGGCTCGTGCAGCATCACCGCGTCCTTGCGGACCAGTGCCGACTCCATCCTGCGCAGCACGAAGCGGTATGCCTGCACCTGCGCCTTGGTGGTCGGATTCGTGGACATCGGGTGCCTACCGCTCTTTCCGGGGCTGTACGGTGCCGCAGGATAGCGAAGCCCCCTCGGCGGACCCTCGCGTCCGTCCTCCCCAGGAGGCGGAAGACATGACCGCAGCACCGGCGCCACCCCAGCTGGAGTCGACGCGTCACCGCCAGTCAGAGCAGCGACGTGCGTCGACGCCGCTGCGGCAACCCAGCGGTGCACCGCGAGCCAGGGTCGGTGCCCAGCTGTGCTCGACAGGTTCGAGCCTGGGCCCACTGCCCGTGGTCAACCTGGTCGTGCTCGAAGCCGGGGCGGCGCTCGGCCTGGCGCTGCTCGCCGTGGACACCGCCTTGTGGTGGGCTGCACTGTTGATGCTGCTGGTCGCGGCGCCGCTGGCGCTGGGCCGCTGGCACGGCCGTTGGCTGGTGCAGTGGATCCAGGTCACCGTTGGTTACCTGGTGCGCTCCCATAGCCGCAGCGTCACCAGTCCGGATCCGGTGGCAGCGGGAGATCCGCAGCAGTCGGTCGTGGGCTCTGACGATCCGCGGGTGGCGTTGCTTCGCCTGCTCCTGCCGGATCTGACCATCGCGCACGGCGCCGATCACCAGCGCGAGCCCTTGGGCCTGGTGTGGCACCACAACACCTGGACCGCCGTGCTCGAAGTCGACGCCGCACCGTCGATGATCACACCAGTCGGCGGCGCCGCAAGCCTGCCGCTCAGCGCACTCGCCCCGTGCCTGGAACACCGCGGGGTGGTGCTGGATTCGATCCAGGTGATCTGGCATTGCTACCCGGGCAGCACCGCGCTGCCGTCGTCGTCGCCGGCGCTGCGTTCTTACCTGGAAGTTCTGGGCCCGCTACCGGTGGCCGCCAGGCGCACCACCTGGGTGGCGGTGCGGCTGGACCCGCGGCGCTGCCCCTCCGCGGTGGCCGAACGTGGTGGTGGCGTGACCGGCTGCCACCGGGCCCTGATCGGGGCGCTGTCCCGGGTGCGTAACAACCTGGAGGCCCGGGGGGTATCGACCCGACCGCTGGATGCTGACCAGCTGCTACGTGCCGGCATCTCCGCGGCCGAGCTGTCCGCGGTGGCCGGCACGCAGCAGCCGGCGACGCTCAATGAAGGCTGGACAGCGGTCACCGCCGCCGGGGTCGGTCACGCCAGCTATGCGATCACCGGCTGGGGGACCAGGGGTGCCATGCACAATCTCAACGCGTTGACCGGCGTGCGGGCGCTGTCCACGACGCTGTCGTTATCGCTGTCGCCCGGTACGGACGGCGGCGAGGTCGGGTTGCGGGGTCTGCTCCGGGTCAGCGCCCGCAACCCCACGGAGCTCGAGGCGGCCGACGACCAGCTGCAGGCTGTCTCGAAACGGCTCGGTGTGGCGCTGCGCCCGCTACGCGGGCTGCAGGTCGTCGGCTTGGCCGCAACCCTGCCGCTCGGGGCGCCCCAGTGAGTAGGACTCTGGCTGACCCCGCAAGGGGGACAGGGGCGCCGGAGTTCCTCGTCACCGCTGGCCTGCTCGATGCGATCAGCCCCTCGAGCGACCGCGGCGGCATGGTCCTGGGCTGCGGTGTCCACGATGAACCGCTGAGCGTGTCGGTGCTGCGCCCGCAGCCGACCCGACTGGTCCTGGTCGGTGGGCTCTACCTGGCGCGGCAGGTCGCCCTGCGCGCGATGGCCACCGGCGCCTGGGTGGTCGTCGCCACCGGCCGACCCGATGCCTGGCAAGAGCTCACCCGAGCCGCGGGCGAGGGCCCGGACGGACGTCCCGCTCCCCTGTTGCAGGTGCGGCGGCTGGCGCCAGTCGAGCTGCCGCGGGCCACCGAGGACGCTCCGCTGCTGGTCGTGCACGACGGCGGCGCCGTCCCGCAAGAGCTGTTTCCGCCACGGTCGCCGTGGCAGACGACCCTGTACGTGCTGCCCTACCTGCACCCGCAGGCCGAGAACACCGCGATCAACGCTGACCTGGTGCTCCTGCAAAGTCTGCCTGCTGCCCAGGCGCAACTGGCCGCCGAAATGTGGCAACTGCCTGCGTCGATGACCAACCAACTGGCGGCGTTGACCGACGACGGCGTGGTGGCGTTGGGCCCCGACCTGTGGCTGCCACTGCGGCTGGTCACCACACCCGCGGAGCAAGAAATCCTCGGTTCGGTGCGCCGCGGGGACTGATGCACCGGCTAACCTGCGCGATGCCCTGACCTCAGTCCAGCCCAGCGTTCATGCGGGTTTCGTGTAGGCGGATCCCCAGGCTCTCCACCACAGCCTCCACGGCCCGCGCGTGGGCTCTGACTGCGCTGACCCACTCGATAAGTTCCGGGTTCTGCGCAGCGAGGTGCCCCATGCAACCGCTTGTGGCCTCGATGAGGGCGGTGGTCGCGTCGGAAAGTTCCTGCATGGCCGGGTCCTTCATCAGTACTCCTGTCTCTGGCGGTGAACGCGCCCACCGCGGTCGCCTGCCAGGTCATTCATCCGGACTGGACCATTCGCGTGGTTCACGCAATATTCAGGTTACGTTTGACAATTTCATCGCGATCAATTAGTAGGAGCCATCAAGAGATCCCTATCCTGAGAGCTCCGGCCAGGACTTCGAGGAGCAACGACCCGGCCATCCATGCATCATCCCGCATCACCCGCTGGAAAGAAGGCGCTCGTGCTGAACGACGCCGATGAGATCACTCGGCTGCACCGGGTCATGGAAGACGCGCTGTGGCATCTTGATCATGGTTATCCGGTCGGAGCTATCGCCACGCTGCGCGGCGAAGACCGGTCGGGAGGGATCCGGTTCACCGTGCCGCTCATGAACCGCCGCGTCCACAGGTGACGCCGTCGGTGCCAGGGGACGGCAGACCTCGCCTTGGCCGCCTATCTGGATCCGGCTGCGCCTCGCCAGTAGGTTCGACGCATCCGGAGGCGCGGGAGTGAGGTTGAGTGGACCTCGAGTCGGTGGCCGACGAGCTGTATTCGCTACCCAGGCAGGAGTTCACCGCCGCCCGCAACGCCGCTGCCCGGCGGGCTCGTGAGCAGGGCCGCCGCGAGCTGACCGAGCAGATCGGTGCGCTGCGTCGACCCTCAACGGCGGCATGGCTGGCCAATCAGCTGATCCGTGAGCATCCGGAGCAGGTCCGGGCCCTGATGGAGTTGGGTGACGGGCTGCGCGAAGCCCAGCGCCGGTTGCTGGGCGAGCAGCTGCGCCGGCTGTCACGACAGCGTCACGAGCTGGTCCACGCCGTCGTGCGGCAGGTTGGCGCGCTGGGCCGCACGGCGGGCCACCCGGTCAGCGAAGCGGTCAGCCGCGAACTGGTGAACACCTTCACCGCCGCGGTGAACAGCTCCGCCGCGGCGGAGGCGCTGGCCGGTGGGCGGCTCACCGCGGCGCTGGACCCCGCGGATGCCGCAACCGATCTGTTCGCCGGAACCGGCGTACCCGACCGCGCCCCGGACGGCGCCGGCGAGCGGGGCGAACCTCAGCAACGAGAACTCGAGGGCTTGCACGCGGAAGCGGCCGACTCCAACACCGTCCGCGACGACGCACAGCGCGCGCTGACCGACGCCGACCAGGCGGTGGACGACGCGTGCACAGCGCAGCGGGAGTTGCAGGCCCGTCTCAGGGCTGCCGAGCAGGCCGAACACGAGGCGCGCCATCGGGCCGAGTCGGCGCAGCGGAACTTCGAGGCCGCAGACCGGGCGGCCCGCCAGGCACAGCAGCGGGTGCACGACCTGGAGCGCCAACTCGCCCAGCGCTAGAGCCGGTGAGAATGGTGCTCGACCGGGCACCCGGATCCAGCGGGCGAGGCTTTGCGGAGGAGGTCAACGGCGATGGCACGAGCGATCTGGACCGGGGCGATCAGTTTCGGGCTGGTCTCCATCCCGGTTGGGCTCTACAGCGCGACCGAGGACCACACCGTCCATTTTCATCAGTTCCAGCGCGGTACCGCCGATCGGATCCGCTACCAGCGCGTCAATGCGCGGACCGGCAAGGAGGTCGACTACAGCGACATCGTCAAGGGCCGGGACATCGGCGGCGGTGAGTTCGTGATCGTGGAGCCGGAGGAGCTGGAGGCCATCGCCCCCGGCCGATCTCGAAGTATCGATATCACCAGCTTCGTCGATCTGGACGAGATCCACCCCGTGTATTTCCAGAAGACCTACTGGATCGCACCCAACGGCGAGCAGTACGCGCGCCCCTACGCGCTGCTGGCCGAGGCCATCGCACGGACCAATCGCGCTGGGATCGCCACCTTCGTGATGCGCGGCAAGGAGTACCTCGCCGCGATCCGCGCAGACGCGGGGGTGCTTGCACTGGAGACCCTGCTGTTCGCCGACGAGGTCCGAAACCCGGCCGACGCGCTGGAGACTCTGCCGGAACACCAACCCACTCGGGGCAAGGAGCTGGAGATGGCGACCGCATTGATCGAGTCGATGGGCCAGGCGTGGCAGCCGGAGAACTATCACGACACCTACACCGAACGGGTGGAGCAGCTCATCGACGCCAAGCGACGCGGCCACAAGATCGTCACCGAGGCCGAGCCGCGCGAACCCACCGAGATGTCGGACCTGCTGGAAGCCTTGCAGCGCAGCGTCGACTCGGTACGCAGTGACGCTCGAACATGAACCGGGACGAGCTGGAAAAGGCGTGTGCCTAGGGCAGGGAAGGGACTTCATGGCGGAGTACGCGCTACGCCTCAGCGACAGTGAGATGGCCCGCTACCAGACGATGGCGCAGCAGGCACGCCAGGCCGAGGCCGACCTGTGGGAGCTCGCTGGCATCGGCGCTGGCGCCCAGGTCGTCGACGTCGGCTGCGGGCCTGGTGCCGTTCTGGCGGTGATGGCCGGTGTTGTCGGCCCGGCAGGGTCGATCACCGGGGTGGACGCCGATGCCGACGCCATCGCTCGGGCCACGGCGGTCATCGACGCTGGGGGTCTGTCCCAGGCCAGTGCACGGATTGGTCAGGCCGAGGCCACCGGGCTACCCGCAGGTGCCTACGACGTGGCCATGCTTCGGCATGTCCTCGCCCATAACGGCGGCCATGAACAGGCCATCGTGGACCACTTGGCGACCCTGGTCCGGTCGGGCGGTTGCGTCTACCTCGTCGACGTCGAGGCAACCATGACGCGGATCCGACCCCCGGTGCCCGAGTTGACCGAACTACGCGAGCGCTACTTCGCCTTTCACACCGCCCAGGGCAACGACATGCAGGTCGGGCTCCGGCTGGCAGAGCTACTGCGGACAGCCGGGTTGGACGTCCTCGAGCATCGTGGCCGGATCCAAATGATCACGCCGCAGCCGGGGCAAAGAGGACCCGCCTGGGCGGCACGCGAGTCCATGGTCGCCGCCGGGTTCGCCACCACGGAGGATCTCCTCCGCTGGGGCAAGGCCTACACCGAGCGAGACACAGGTCAGTGCCAGCCGACGTACTTCCTCGTCAGGTTCGTCGCAATCGGTCGCCGCCGCTGACCGGATAGCGGATAGCGGCGGATACGTCTCGGACCGGGTCGATCAAGTGGGGGCAGGGGATCTTAGGCGCGCAGCTCGTACCGGCTGACCAGGATCCGGGATGCTGCGTCGTCGCGGTGCCCGGGTGGCCCGCCGACCTGGACGTCTCCGCGGTGTCGGAAGCCGTGCGACTCGTAGTACTGGCACAAACGGCGGTTTAGTGCCACGCAGCCGCAGCCGCAGCCGCAGCCACTGGCGGTGGCGCCGGCCGACCTCGCCTGCCGCCCAGTTCAGCAAATGCGAGCCGAGACCAGCGCACCGCAAGGCGGCGCAGGTAGCCGGCGGCTCCGTCGTCGTCCCATAGAGGGTCAGACCAGCCCAACGCCAGCGTTGCCGCGGGCTGGCCATCCACGTAGATCAGCCGCCCGAACCGCGGGTCCCCTGGCCGCCACCGGGTCAGCCACAGTGCGCAACTGGGCGACCGTGACGAAGCTCCTGGCCATGTGCCAGTCCTGATCGACACGCGGCGGGCAGCCGTCACTTGACATCAACCATGCTTGAGGTTCGAACATGGTTTACATGACGACTGCACTGTCCTGTTCGCAACTGCCCTATTCGCAACTGCCCACGCTGATGACGCGGATGACCGGCGATGAGAAGCACGGGCCCAGCGCCACCTCCACCCTCGACGTGTTGTGGGTGCTCTACCACGACATCCTGCGGGTGGATGCCGCACACCCCGATCACCCGGACCGTGACAGGTTCTTGCTGTCCAAGGGGCACGGTCCGATGGCTTATTACGCGGTGCTGGCCGCGCACGGGTTCCTCACCCCAGCCGACCTGGACGGTTTCGGCTCGTTCGACTCCACGCTCGGGTTCCATCCCGATGGCACGCTGGTGCCCGGGGTCGAGATCGGCTCCGGCTCGCTGGGTCACGGTTTAGGCCTGGCAGTGGGATCCGCACTCGGGCTTCGCCTCACCGGGCGGCGGACTCCCCGCGTGGTAGTTCTGGTCGGCGACGCCGAACTCGACGAGGGCAGCAACGCCGAGGCCATCCAGTTCGCCGGGCGGGTCGGGCTGGACCGGCTCACCACAGTGGTGATCGACAACGACTCCGCCGGACTGGGTTGGCCTGGTGGGATCGCGGCCCGGTTCGCTGTTGAGGGCTGGTCCACCGTCGACGTGGACGGCCGCGACCACGACGCTCTGCGCCGGGCGTTCACCGTCGAACACCCCGAACGGCCGTTGGCCGTCGTGGCCCACGTCGAATCCAAGTCCGCCTGAACGCTGAACCACCTGATCGCTAGCGAGGAGCCCTCATGACCACCACCACCCCGACCGTCGACGCCATCACCGCTGCCGAGGACCAGCGCGAGCGTTTCTACCGGCTGATCCCCGGGTTGCTGCGCGAAGACCCCCGCCTGGCGCTGGTGCTGGCCGAGATCGGGGCCGGCTACCTCGACCCTGTGGCCACTGCACCGGCGGCTGACCGTGTGATCAATGTGGGAATCCGCGAGCAATTGATGCTGGGCGTGGCCGGCGGTCTCGCGCTGACCGGGATGCGGCCGATCGTGCACACGTTCCCGCCGTTCCTGATCGAGCGACCGTTCGAGCAGGTCAAGCTCGACCTGGGCCACCAAGGCCTCGGTGCGGTGCTGGTCAGCGCCGGTGGCTCCTACGGGTGGCCGGGCGGGGGGCAGACCCATTTCGGGCACCGCGACGTCGCACTGCTCGACACCTTGGACGGGTGGACCGTGCATGTGCCCGGCCATCCGGCCGAGGTCGACACGCTGCTGCGCCAGGCCGTCGCCAGCCAGGGCCGGGTCTACCTGCGCCTGGACAACAGCGGAAACGCCCACCCGCACGACGTGCACACCGGACAGATGGAGGTGCTGCGCCACGGCAACGCCGGCACTGTCGTCGCGGTAGGTCCGATGGCTGATCGCGTGCTCGCGGCCACCGCACACCGCGACGTCACCGTGCTCTACGCTGCCACAGTCCGCCCATTCGATGCCGACCGGCTGCGCGGCACCCTGACCGAGCCCGACGTCGTCATCGTCGAGCCGTATCTCGCCGGGACCTCCACCGCTCAGGTGTCCCAGGCGCTGCGCGGGGTGCGCCACCGCCTGCTCGCCCTCGGGGTGGGCCAAGCCGAGCTGCGTCGCTACGGCACCACAACCGACCACGACGCAGCCCACGGTCTGGATGTCTCCGGCTTGCGGCGCTCGATCGACGCCTTCCTCACCAACTGACCGGTTCCTCACCAACTGACCGGTGCCCATCGCCGCCGGGTTTACGCTGCCGGACCGCGGACTAGCCTGCCGCCATGAGCAGCTTGGATGGTCCAGGCGACGAAGGCGGACCTCACCCCGGCAGCTACCGGCCGCTGATGTCCGAGCAGCGCGCCGCGCGCATCCGTCAATGGCATGAGGGCGCCTACCGCCGAATGAGGGCCATCTCAGGCGGTGACCACCCGTTCGGTCGGACTCTGGTGATGATGCCGCAGGTTCAGCCGATCACGCCGGTGTCCTACCTGCTCGGCAAAGCAGTTCTTGCCGAGGTCAAGGATGGCGACCGGGTCCTGGACATGGGAACCGGCAGCGGGGTCAACGCCATACTCGCGGCCTCCAAAGCTGCCAAGGTCCTCGCGGTGGACATCAACCCGCACGCCCTCGCGGCCGCCCGCGACAACACCCTGCGCAACGGCGTGGCCGATCGCGTCGAGGTCCGCCGCAGCGACGTCTTCAGCAATGTCGACGGCATGTTCGACCTGATCGTTTTCGACCCGCCGTTCCGCTGGTTCGCCCCTCGCGACTTGCTCGAAGCCGCCAGCACCGATGAGAACCATGACGCCATGACAAGGTTCTTCCGCCAAGCGCGGCGACACCTGGCAGACGGCGGTCGAATGTTGATTTTCTTCGGCACCACTGGAGACTTGGCCTATCTACAGCAGCTCAGCGACGAAGCCGGTTTCCAACGTGAGGTGGTGGCCCAGCGCAGCCTCATCCAGGACGGCTGGCAGGTCGACTATTTCACGTTCCGCCTGACCGCGTAACCAGATCCGACGCGCCACGCCTCAGAAGGGTGCCGGCTCGTCCGGGTCTGGCGACGCAGGTGGGGGTGGCGGGTCGGGCTGGGGTGGTGGCCGTTGCAGGATGGGCCTGTTGTCGTTGGATCTCGCGAATGGCAAGGAGTAGGGATCGTCGGGCCTGGGTCGAGGTTCGGTTGGTGCCCGGAGTCCCTATGGTGCAGGAAGCCCCTCGATCTCCACATTCGGGTCAATCGCGCGCAGTGGGCCAGGTTCTGCGGTCAGGATGGCCAACCCACGTGCGATCGCCACATCCACCGCGTGGGCGGCGGCCACATCCAAGTGCCCAGCCTGGTGCGCTGGGTAGGCGCGCACGCCAGCCCTGCCAGCCACCGACGCACCAAGGTCCTCGACGACGACCGCCGGGGCATCCAGGAACAGCTCCAGCAGCGCCCGCGCCTGCGGCGGGACGGCAGCCCAAGCCTGCAAGAGCGCGGTCGAGGGAGTCGGGAAAGTCATCCCCAGTTCAACGGCGGCCACCAAAAACGCCCGGCCATACACGGAGCGGTCGGTGGCGATATCAACGATGGCGGAAGAGCTCAGCACCCTACCGCTCACGACGCCCACGGATGCTGCTCGACCCGCTCGCCGAGCAGGGCACGACGAGCGTAAGCCAAAGCCTCGGGATCGACGTCCCCCGCCGCGGCACGCCAGCGAGCCAGCCACTGCTCACGGACCATCCGCGCGCCCAAGGCGCCTTCAACATACTCCGACACGCTGGCCGCCCCGGCGCGTTCAGCGGCGCCTTTAAGCTCCGCAGCGACGCCGGGATCCAGGCTCACGGTGATCCGTTCCTTCTTGCCGCTCATACGCTCAGCCTATAATGCTCATACGCAAGGAAGAAACCCGGCGCGCGCAACCGAACCCCACACACCCGACGGCTGTGATCGTGCACATCGGTTCGACACTCGCGTCGCGGCGCTGTCGGGTTGTTGGTGCCCGGGTGTGCTGGGCTGTCATAGGCCCAGGATGTGGCTATGCGGTGGCCTGGTCAGGCGGTGGTGGAGAGGCCGACGATCTCGTTCCAGCTAGTGAACGGGTGTTCATCTCGTGTCGGTACTGGGCTGTGGTGAGTAGGTGGCGGCGGGTTGGAAGTGTTGGAACAGCCGGCCGAGGTGAACGACTCGTCGGTCCATCCGCGCCAGCTTGTCCTGTTCGACGCCTGCCAAACCCTCGTTACCGACCTCGGATGGGCGACGACGATGCCTGATGTGCTGCCACTTCGTGTCCGGCAGTGATTAACTTTCGGAGGATGGCATGGGCGCCGGCTTGGCGCTGCGCATACGGTCTGGGGTCCAGTACTCGGTCTCAGGAGAGTGCCGATTATCCGGGTGCCGCACCGCGCGGGTTTGGTCGGCGCGAGCGGCGAACTGGTCGTCGGCGGGATAATCCACCCCAACCAGGGTCAGGCCGTGCGCGGGTGCCACGGTCACCTCGCTGGCGCGGGTGGTGTGGCGCAGCAGGCCAGCAGGCCAGTCGGGGGGGCGCCGGCCCTCCCCCACCGCCAGCAGCGCACCCACCAGGCTGCGCACCATCGAGTGGCAGAACGCGTCCGCCGCGACGTGCGCGATCAGCAGGTGCAGCTCGTCGCGGGTCCACTCGAACCGCTCCAGTGCTCGCACCGTGGTCGCGCCGTCGCGGCGGCGGCAGAACGCGGCGAAGTCGTGAACGCCGACCAAGCCCCTGCTCGCCGCCTGCATCGCAGCGTCGTCGAGCCGACGGGAGTGGCTCAACGTGTCGTACCGGCGCAGTGGATCGCCCCCCCACGGCGCGTCGCAGATCCGGTACCGGTAGTGACGCCGCAGCGCTGAGAAGCGGGCGTCGAAGCTGCCTGGTACCAGGGCCACCGAGGGCACCCGGACATCCGGTGGCAGCAGCCGAGCCAGCCGGTGGGCGAGCTGGTCGGGCGACATCGCCCCGGGCGACACGTCGAGGTGGGCGACCTGCCCGGTGGCGTGCACGCCGGCGTCGGTGCGCCCCGCGACGGTGAGTGTTACCTCCGTCCGCGCCAATGTCGCCAGGGCATGTTCGACAACGCCCTGAACGGTCCGTCGCCCAGGTTGGCGAGCCCACCCGGAGAAGGCCGAACCGTCGTAGCTGATATCCAGCCGGTAGCGCAGGAGCCCGCCATCCCCAGCGGGGGTGGCGGGCTCCTGCGGCACGTCGCTCGGAGTCAGGATCAGTCCTCGTCCTCCTGCACAGCGGGCGACGGCGTCGCTTCTTCAGCCGGCGCCTCCTCAACAGAGCTGCCTGCGGCGACCGGCGCCTCCACGGTGGCCGAAGCCCCAGCGGTCTTGTCAGCCGCCTGCGGCGCCTTCGGCCGAGCTTTGAAGGCCTTGCGCTGGACCTCCTCGACCTCGGCCGCGGTGCGCTCGGTGACCAGCGCGATGATCGCCATCGCGGCGTTGTCGCCCTTGCGTGGCAGGGTCTTGAGAATCCTGGTGTAGCCACCCGGCCGGGTCGCGAATTGCGGACCGATCTCCGCGACCAGCTTGTGCACCACGTCCTTGTCCCGGATCACCCGCATGATCTCGCGGCGGTTGTGCAAGTCCCCTATCCGGGCCTTGCTGATCAACCGCTCGGCGAACGGACGCAGCCGCTTCGCTTTGGCCTCGGTAGTGGTGATCCGGCCGTGGGCGAACAGCGATGTCGCCAAATTGGCCAACATCAACCGTTCATGGGCCGGCGACCCGCCGAGCCGGGCACCCTTCGTCGGCGTTGGCATTGTGGCTCCCTTCGGTTGCCCTGTGAGTGGCGATACGAGTCAGGACCCGCACAGCCACTCACAAGTGCCTACAGTTGCTCGGTTTCGGCGTAGTCGTGGCCGTCGTCGGGGCTGTAATCGGGGCCGTTGTCAGCCCCGTTCTCGCTGGCCTCGCCCCACCCGTCGATCGAGTATTCTGCCGCCACCGCAGAGGGGTCGAAACCAGGCGGACTGTCCTTGAGCTGCAGACCGAGACCCGCCAGTTTCAGCTTCACTTCGTCGATCGACTTGGCACCGAAGTTGCGGATGTCCAGCAGATCCGCCTCGCTGCGGCTGACCAGCTCGCCGACGGTGTGGATACCTTCGCGCTTGAGGCAGTTGTAAGACCGGACGGTGAGGTCCAGGTCCTCAATGGGCATGGCGAATGCGGCGATCGTGTCCGCCTCTGCCGGTGAGGGACCGATTTCGATGCCCTCTGCCTCGATGTTGAGCTCGCGGGCCAGGCCGAACAACTCCACCAGGGTGCGACCGGCCGAGGCCAGCGCATCCCGTGGGGTGAGCGACGGCTTGGTCTCCACGTCCAGGACCAGCTTGTCGAAGTCGGTCCGCTGCTCGACCCGGGTGGCCTCGACCTTGTAGGTCACCTTCAGCACCGGCGAGTAGATGGAGTCCACCGGGATCCGACCGATCTCTGCGCCGGACACCTTGTTCTGCACCGCGGGCACGTAGCCGCGGCCCCGCTCCACGATCAGCTCAATCTCCAGTTTGCCCTTGCCGTTGAGAGTGGCAATGTGCAGATCGGGGTTGTGCACGGTGACACCGGCCGGCGGCACGATGTCGCCCGCGGTGACGTCACCCGGACCCTGCTTGCGCAGGTACATCGTCACCGGCTCGTCCTCCTCGGAGCCGACCACCAGCTCCTTGAGGTTGAGGATGATGTCGGTGACGTCTTCCTTGACGCCCGGCACGGTGGTGAACTCGTGCAGCACACCGTCGATGCGGATGCTGGTGACTGCTGCCCCGGGGATGGACGAGAGCAAGGTCCGGCGCAGCGAGTTGCCCAAGGTGTAGCCGAATCCCGGCTCCAGCGGCTCGATGACGAACCGAGAGCGGGTGTAGTCGACCGGGTCCTCACTGAGGTTGGGTCGCTGAGTGATCAGCATGATTGTTCCTCCTCTGGCGCCCGCTATTTGACGCCGTCATGTTACTTAGAGTACATCTTACTTGGAGTACAGCTCGACGATGAGCTGCTCCTGAAGCGGCACATCGATCTGAGCTCTTTCGGGCAACCGATGCACCAGTATTCGCATCGTCGCGGGAACCACCTGCAGCCATCCCGGCACTGGGCGGTCCCCCAAACTCTCCTTGGCCACCACGAACGGCAGCGTCGGCACCGACTTGGGCTTGACGTCGATGATGTCGAACTTCGACACCCGCAGGCTGGGCACGTTGACCTTGCCGCCGTTGACGAGGAAATGCCCGTGGGTCACCAACTGGCGCGCCTGGCGCCGGGTACGGGCCAAGCCGGCCCGATAGACAACGTTGTCCAGCCGGGATTCCAGGATTTGCAATAGCGTGTCGCCGGTCTTGCCAGCGCGGCGGTTGGCCTCCTCGTAGTACCCGCGGAACTGCTTTTCCATGACGCCGTAGGTGAAGCGCGCCTTCTGCTTCTCCTGTTGCTGCAGGAGATACTCGCTCTCCTTGATCCGCGCACGGCCGTGCTGGCCGGGCGGATACGGCCGACGTTCGAAGGCCTGGTCGCCACCGACCAGGTCGGTCTTCAAGCGGCGGGACTTGCGGGTTACAGGTCCGGTGTATCGAGCCATCTCTGCTGTTCCTCCCCGCGCCCTAGACCCGGCGCCGCTTCGGTGGCCGGCAGCCATTGTGCGGCTGCGGAGTCACGTCCTGGATGGTGCCGACCTCAAGGCCGGCGGCCTGTAGCGACCGGATCGCCGTCTCGCGGCCGGAACCCGGGCCCTTCACGAAGACATCGACCTTCTTCATGCCGTGCTCGGCGGCCTTGCGGGCCGCGCTCTCGGCGGCCATCTGCGCGGCGAAGGGGGTGGACTTACGCGAGCCCTTGAAACCGACGTGACCCGCGGACGCCCACGCGATCACCGCACCGGTGGGGTCGGTGATCGAGACGATCGTGTTGTTGAACGTCGACTTGATGTGCGCATGCCCATGCGCGACGTTCTTCTTCTCCTTGCGCCGAACCTTCTTGGTACCGGCACCTGTACGTGCTCTGGGTGGCATTCGATTGCGCTCCTACAAAGGTCTGGGTTGGCTAGCCGTAGTCAGTTGCGCGGGAGCTACTTCTTCCCGGCCTTCTTCTTGCCGGCGACCGTCTTCTTCGGACCCTTGCGGGTACGGGCGTTGGTCTTGGTTCGCTGACCGCGCACCGGCAGCCCACGGCGCCACCGCAGGCCCTCGTAGCAGCCGATCTCGATCTTCCGGCGAATGTCGGCTTGAACCTCGCGACGGAGGTCACCCTCGACCTTGTAGTTCTCTTCGATGTAGTCCCGCAGCCGGATGAGATCCTCGTCAGTCAGGTCCTTGGTGCGCAGTTCCGGGCTCACCCCGGTGGCGCTGAGGATCTCGTGCGAGCGGGTACGGCCAACGCCGTAGATATAAGTCAGCGCGATCTCCATCCGCTTGTCGCGGGGTAGGTCAACGCCGGCGAGTCGAGCCATGCGAGGCGTGTCTCCTGTCTCGTCGTCCCAGGTCTGCTCCCCGTCCGTCCCGTATTACGACCGTGTCGGTCGTAATACGGGCCCCGGCCTGGCGTCCGGGGGTACCACCGATCCGTATGGACGGTCGAACCGTCACATCCTCGGAGGATCGGCTGGCGCGGGGAGGTCTTCTCGCGCCGTGTGGACCAGCGGTGTCGTGCCCTGCTCAACCCTGCCGCTGCTTGTGACGCAGGTTTTCGCAGATCACCATGACCACGCCGTGGCGGCGGATCACCTTGCACTTGTCGCAGATCCTCTTGACGCTCGGCTTTACCTTCACGTCATCTCTCAGTTGTGTTTAGTAGTTGTTGCTGCAGTTGGTGCCCTACTTATAGCGGTAGACGATGCGGCCCCGGGACAGATCGTAGGGCGAAAGCTCCACGACCACCCGGTCCTCAGGCAGGATGCGGATATAGTGCTGGCGCATCTTGCCGCTGATGTGCGCGAGCACCCGGTGACCGTTCTCCAACTCGACTCGAAACATCGCGTTGGGGAGTGGTTCAACCACCCGGCCCTCTACCTCGATCGCCCCGTCCTTCTTGGCCATGTCCTCCGCGTTCCTGCTCACTTCGTCGTGCCGCCGGGTAGCGGCCTGGTCGCGGCGCAGGCGCCCGCCAGTTCCACGACGTGGGGAGGCATCACAAGAAGTGCGGGGACGCACTGCTGAGCAGGAAGCCTGCGCAGATACCTGCAGACACGCTAGAACCGGCGCGCTGC
>QHBZ01000204.1 GCA_003244055.1 Pseudonocardiales bacterium
CCGATGGTCAGCGCGCCCAGCTTGCGAGCGATGCTCGCCACCACGGGAGCGCCTCCGGTGCCGGTCCCGCCGCCCTCACCGGCGGTGACGAACACCATGTCCGCCCCCTTGAGGACCTCCTCTATCTCCTCCCGATGGTCCTCGGCGGCCTTGCGACCGACCTCCGGGTTCGCCCCCGCGCCGAGTCCACGGGTGAGCTCGCGCCCGATATCGAGCTTGACGTCGGCGTCCGACATCAGCAGTGCCTGAGCATCGGTATTGACCGCGATGAACTCAACGCCGCTGAGTCCGACCTCTATCATGCGGTTGACCGCGTTGACACCGCCGCCGCCGATTCCGGCGACCTTGATCACGGCGAGGTAGTTGTGCGGGGGGGTCATCCGCTCGCGCCTTCACTGTCCGATGCCGCGCTGCACAAGCCACCGCTGTCCAACCGTTCGCTGTCCATCACAGTGCGGCCTTCCTCGTCGCTACCAGCACACCGCCGACGTCCCGACAAACCCTGCTCCCTTCGGCGTGGCAGAACCCTCAACCTCAGCTAAAGGATTAGAGTTATGTCAGCTATGTGTCCTGGGGCGACGGTATGCACCGCGACCGGCAGGGTCCAGCAGGCACGCCGGACGGGCGGGCGATCCGGCGACGCGAGTGTATGCGGCTACCGGATTGAGCGGCAGACTGGACCGCAGCGTCGGGCTTGCTCAGGCGATGGTGGGCAACGCCGGGCTTGAGACGTCATAGACCCTGCCGGGTTGGGTGAGTAACGGGCCCAGCACGGCGGCCTTGCGCTCGCCGTCCTCGACGCCGCCCCAGCGCACTTCCCGGCCGTTACCGCTGCGCCCATTGCCGCCTCGCCCATTGTCCAGTCGCAGCACGACGTTGGCTGGAGAGTTCGCGGCGATCGAGCGCACCTGGTCCCGCAGCCACTGGGGCAGCCCGGTCAGTACTGTCAGTGCGGCCACCGTCGCGGGATCCCGGGGCCCGACCCGGTCCGACCTCAGCTCCGGCAGGTAGGGCGGCTCGGCCGGCACCGCAGTGTAGTCGGTCCCGGTGGCGTCGATCAGGTGCACGCTGTTGCCACGACGCACGACCGCGACCGGGGTGCGTTCAGTGAGCTCGATTCGCACCGTTCCGTCCACCCTGCACCGCACCTGCACGCTGGCCACCCGAGGCACGGCGGCTACCCGGCGCTCGATCGCCGTGGTGTCCAGCCGCAACATCGGCGTTCCCAACGGCACCGCCGCCACCGCCCGCACCACGTCGGCGGGAACCTCCTTGTTGCCCGCCACCTGCACGGAACGGGCGTCGAACCAGGAACTGACCAGCAGCGCCCACGCCACGCCACCGACCAGGCTCAGCACCACCATCCCGGCGCCCAGCCAGAGCAGCCACTGGGGTCGGGCCGGGCTGGACCGGCCCGACCCCAGTGGCTGCGCAACCTCGGTACTGGACCGAGCGGCCATCGGCGCAGCCTGACGATGCGACGCCACTCCATGATCGCCATTCGGGAAGCGCGAGCCGCGCTGAGCGCGGTTGATCCTTCCGAAACGACGATCATGGGTTTTCGCGGTGTGCCGCGCCGCGCTGCGATCCCGCGCGACGTCTGACGGGCGAGGTGCATCGCGTCGGGGTCGGCGACGGGCACCCGAGGCACCCGGACCGGACGCCCTCACGACGAACCCGCGCGCCGCCGCAGCTCGGCGAGCAGCTCCGGGCCCAGCCCCGTGACGTCGCCGGCCCCCATCGTGATCACCACGTCACCGGGCTGCACCAGGTCAGCCAGCCGCCCGGGCACATCGGCCCAGCACCGCTCGTAACGCACACGATCCGCCGGCAGTGGCACTGCCTGCGCGATCAGCGCTCCGGTGACACCCGGCAATGGATCCTCCCGGGCACCGTAGACGTCCAGCAGCAGCACCACGTCGGCCAGCGCCAGGGCGGTACCGAACTCGGCGGCGAAATCCCGGGTTCGGGAGTACAGGTGCGGCTGGAACGCCACCACCAGCCGCCCCCGCCCAGCCACCTGCCGGGCGCCGCGCAAAGCGGCCGCCACCTTCGTCGGATGGTGGGCATAGTCGTCGTAAATCCGCGCGCCGGCCGCCTGCCCGATGAACTCGAACCGGCGGCGGATCCCGCCGAAACCGGCCAACCCCGCCAGCAGGCCCGGCAGCGGTGCGCCCAGCTCCAGGCCGGCGAGCAATGCCCCGACGGCGTTGCTCGCCATGTGCTCCCCGGGCACCGCGATCTGGAGCCGCACCTGGTGCGGCACCCCGTCCGATCCGGTCAACGCCACGGTAGCGGTACCCCGCGCACCGTCGGGGGCGTACGCCAGCAGCCGGGCGTCGGCCACCGCGGCGGCAAGCCGGCCGTAGCGGCGCACCCGCAGCCCACCGGCGGTGGCCCGGTCGGCCAGCGCGGCGGAGCCAGGATCATCCGCGTTGGCGATCAACACCCCGTCCGGGGCCAGCCGGGACACGAAAGCATCGAAACAGGCGATGTAGGCCTCGACGGTGCCGTGGTGGTCCAGGTGATCGGCCTCGACATTGGTGACCACGGCCACGTCGGGCGAGTAGGCCAGGAAGGTGGCGTCACTCTCGTCGGCCTCGGCGACGAAGATGTCGCCGCAGCCGTGGTGGGCTCCGGTGCCGGGATGAGTGAGATCGCCACCGATGAGGAACGACGGGTCGACACCACAATGCCGCAGCGCAACCGTGAGCATCGACGTGGTGGAGGTCTTGCCGGCGGTACCGGTGACACAAGCGACGCGGTAGCCGGTCATCAGCGCGGCCAGCGCCGTCGAACGGTGGATCACGGGGATACCCCGCCGGGCACCCTCGACGAGTTCCGGATTGTCCGGATCGGTCTGGTGCACCGCCTTGGTACTGATGATCGCGGTAGGGGCGGCGCCGAGCTGGTCGAGGTTGGCTGCCGCGTGCCCGACGGTCACCTTCGCGCCTAACTCCCGCAGCGCGAGTAGCGCCCCCGAGTCCTTGGCGTCCGAACCAGACACCGCACCACCGCGGGCCAGTACGATCCGGGCCACCCCGCTCATCCCGGCGCCGCCGATCCCGATCAGGTGGGCGCGGGCCAGCTGCGGTGGCAGCGCGGGGCTTGCTCCCGATCGAGCAGCGGCTCCGGCCGTCACCGGGCGGCCTCCAGGACGATCGCGGCCAGCACATCGTCAGCATCCGGATGACCGGCTACCCGCGCGGCCGCACTCATCTCCGCGAGCCGACGCGGATCGGTGAGGATCCCCACCACCTCCTTGACGACCCTGGCCGGCGTGAGGTCACCATCTGCCACCAGCACCGCGCCACCGGCCTGCACCACCGGGCGGGCGTTGAGTGCCTGCTCTCCGTTGCCGTGGGGCAGCGGCACATACAGCGCGGGAAGGCCGACGGCGGACAGCTCGGCGACGGTGATCGCCCCACACCGGCAGACCGCCAGGTCGGCCGCGGCCAGCGCCAGATCCATCCGTTCCAGGTAGGGCACCGCGACGTAGGGTGGCGCCTCCGGCACCGCCGCCACCTGCACGGTATTTCGTCGCCCATACGCGTGCAGCACCCCGATCCCGGCGGCGCCGAGCTCGGCCGCCGCACCCGACACCGCGGTGTTCAACGAGCGGGCGCCCTGCGAGCCACCAGTCACCAGCAGGGTCGGCGCCGCCGGGTCCAGGCCGAAGTGCTCCCGGGCCTGGGCCCGGAGCGCGGGCCGATCCAGCGACGAGATCGCCTGCCGTAGCGGGATCCCGATCACCTCGGCTCGGGGCAGTCCGCTCTCGGGTACCGCAGCGAGGACCCGGGCGGCGAAGCGCGCCCCGACCTTGTTGGCCAACCCGGCCCGCGCGTTGGCCTCGTGCACGACGATGGGCACCCGACCCCGCGCAGCGAGGTAGGCCGGCAGCGCAACGTAGCCGCCGAACCCGACCACGACATCGGCGGCGACCGCGTCGAGCACTTCCCGGACCCGGCGCACCGCGGCGTGGATCCGCGCCGGCAGCGCCAGCAGATCCGCGCTCGGGCGCCGCGGCAGCGGCACCGCGGGGATGAGCTCCAGTGGGTAGCCCCGCTGCGGCACCAGCGTGGTCTCTAGCCCGCGCTGGGTGCCCAGCGCGGTGATCCGGGCCTCGGGCACTGCCCGGCGCACCGCGTCAGCCAGCGCCAACGCTGGTTCGACGTGTCCCGCTGTGCCGCCGCCGGCGATCACCACAGATATCGCCGTCACCGTCGCACCCGCGGTTCGGCGGCACTCATGGCCTGCCCCGGCCACCGCGGCCGGACGGGATCGGCCAAGCCCCGGGCCGGGATCGGGGCGCGGGGACGTAGGGCACCGGGGGGCGCAGCGCCAACAGCCTGGACAACGGGCCGTGGCGCCCGGACCGGGCGAACTCGTGACGCAACGCGGCCACCGCCTGCGGTTCGTGGCGGGCGAAGTTTGCCAGCAAACCGAACGCCAGCATCGTCAGTGCGATGGAGGTACCTCCCGAGGAGATCAGCGGCAGCGGTATCCCAGTAATCGGCAGCAGGCCGACAACGTAACCGATGTTGATCGCGGCCTGACCGACCAGCCAGGTGGTCACGGTGGCGGACACCAACTTGATCCACGGGTCGGTGTTGCGCGTGGCGATCCGGATCCCGACGTAGGCCAGCGTGCCGAACAGCAGCAGCACCACCAGGCAGCCCAGAAAGCCCAGCTCCTCCCCGATGATCGCGAAGATGAAGTCGTTGTGCGCGTTGGGCAGGTAGTCCCATTTGGCGCTGCCCTGCCCCAGTCCCACCCCCCACCAGCCGCCGTCAGCCAGCGAGAACATCGCCTGGCGAGCCTGATACGCGGCGCCCTGTGGATCGGAACCCGGGTGCAGGAAGGACTGGATCCGCGCCGACCGGTAGCCGGCGAGAATGGCCAACGCGACGGCCCCGGCGGCGGCGGCGAGCACGATCGCGCCGAACAGCTCGAGAGGTGCCCCGCCGAACCACAGCAGCGCGAGGAGCACAACGGCCAGCGTGATCGTGGTACCCAGATCGGGCTGCAACATCACCAACGCGAATATCGCGACGGCCATCGGGACCAGCGGCACCAGCAGGTGTCGCCACTGGTGCAGCAGCGCCCGTTTGGTGATCAGTACATGCGCGCCCCACAGGGCCAGGGCGAGTTTGGCCGGCTCGGAAGGTTGTAGGGAAAGCGGTCCCAACCGCAGCCACTTCTGCGCGCCGTTGATCTCGGCGCCCAGCGGGCTGAGCACCATGACCAGCAACACGATGCACACGACCAGGAACAGCCCACTGGTGCCGCGCAACATCCGCACCGGCATCCGCAACCCCACCCAGAACAACACCAGCCCGAGTCCGCAGTACGCCAGTTGCTGGATGAACACCGCATAGGATGAGCCGGCCTTGGTGTAGGACTCGACATTCGACGCCGAGAGCACCATTACCAGGCCGAACAGGGTCAACAGACCGAAAACGGCGAGCACCAGGTGCAACGACGTGAGCGGCCGGGCCAGCCAGACGGTGAGCCCGTCCCGAGCGGCTGCCCACTGTTCAGACGTTGACGTAGCGCGCCGGGTTGACCTACTCACCGGACGTCCAGCGCGGCGACGGCTGCGGCGAACACCCGGCCACGATGTGCGTAGTCGGTGAACATGTCCATCGATGCCGCCGCCGGGGCGAGTAGCACGACGTCACCTGGCCTGGCCAGGTCGGCTGCTGCGGCCACCACCTCCATCATGGCCCCATCGTCTCTCGAATCCACCATCCGCACCGGGAGGTTGGGTGCGTGTCGCGTCAGCGCGGCGGCGATCACTGCGCGATCGGCGCCGAGCAACACAGCGCCGACCAGCCGATCCCGCGTGTCGATCACCAGCTCGTCCACCTCGACGCCCTTGAGCAGGCCGCCGGCCACCCACACCACCCGGTGCCTGGCCAGTAGGGAAGCCCGCGCCGCATGCGGGTTAGTGGCCTTGGAATCGTCGAGGTAACACACCCCAGCGTGCTCCCCGGCGGGAACCCCACGGTGCCCGCCGGGGGTGAAGGCGCACAATCCCTGGGCGACCGCCGGCGCCGCGACCCCGACGCAGCGGGCCAGCGCCGCAGCGGCCAGCGCGTTGCTCAGGTTGTGCGGTCCAGCCGGGCGGACATCGGCGACACTTGCCAGCACGACGCCGCCACAATCGTTGCCAACGGCTCGGTCTACCAGTTGGCCACCCGCCACGCCCAGCTGGCCGGCTGCCGGCTCGCCGGTGGTGAACTCGACACTGGTGAACTCGACGTCAGCGCGACCGGCAGCCAGCCGCGTTGACCATTCATCGTCGGCGTTGACCACCGCTGTGGTGGCCCGGGCATAAACGCTGCCCTTGGCCGCGGCGTATCCCGCCAGGCTGCCGTGCCAGTCCAAGTGGTCCGCGGAGACGTTGAGCACCGTGGCAGCGCGTGGATTCAGCTCACGGGACCAGTGCAACTGGAAGGACGACAGCTCCACCGCGAGCACCCGGTGACCGGCACGCACCGCGTCCAGCACCGGGAACCCGATGTTTCCACACGCGACCGCGTCGACGCCGGCGGCGCGCAGGATCGATTCGAGCATCCCCACCGTGGTCGTCTTGCCGTTGGTGCCGGTGACCACCAGCCAGTCGGCTGGACTGGGTCGAGCCCAGTCGATCCAGCGGGCTAGCGTCACGTCCCCGATCACCGGCACGCCGGCGCGTTGCGCGGCCAGCATCAGCGGTGCGTCCGGCCGGAAACCAGGGCTGGTCACCACCAGGTCAGTGCCCGGCGGCGGCGCGACCAATCCGGCGAGGCGCTGGCTGGCACCCTCAATTCCTGGGACATCGGCCAGAGCTTGCAGCTGGGTCGGCGACGAATCGGTGACGGTGACCTGCGCGCCCAGCTCCGCCAGCACCCGGGCGGCCGAGGCACCCGTGACCCGCGCGCCAGCCACCAGAACCCGCGCCCCGGCGAGATCGGCAACACCGCGCACGTGCACATTCACCCCCGGACCTTCACCCCCCGGCCGCGGTCAACCATTCGCTGTAGAACACCCCGGCACCCAGCGCGCAGCAAATGGCCGCGAGCAGCCAGAATCGGATGATCACAGTGGTCTCCGGCCATCCCGCGAGCTCGAAATGGTGGTGAAACGGAGCCATCCGAAACGGCCGTCGCCGGGTAGTCCGGAAGACCGCCACCTGGATCACCACCGACATCGCCTCGACGACGAACAGGCCACCGATCACGACGAGGAGTAGTTCGGTGCGGGTGACCACGGACAGCCCGGCCAGCAGCCCACCGATGGCCAACGATCCGGTGTCGCCCATGAAGATCTTCGCCGGGGGCGCGTTCCACCACAGAAACCCGATGCACCCGCCGACCGCGGCGGCAGCGACAACCGCTACATCCAGCGGGTCACGCACGGTGTAGCAGCCGGGCACCGCCAGCCGGGTGCAGTCCTGGGTGTGCTGCCAGAACGAGACGATCACATAGGTCACCAGCACCATCGCCGCCGCACCGGCCGCCAGACCGTCCAAACCATCGGCCAGGTTCACCGCGTTCGACCACGCGGACACCAGCAGGTAGCTGAAGATCACGAACCCGATGACACCGAAGGACACCACGGCGACGTCCCGCACAAATGACAGGTGAATCGAGGCCGGCGAGATGCCGTCGCTGTTGGGGAAACCCATCGCCAGGATGCCGAACAGCACCGCCGCGACCAGCTGGCCGACCAGCTTGGCGGTCTTGTTCAGGCCCAGGTTGCGCTGCCGGCGAACCTTGATCAGATCGTCCAGGAAGCCGACCACTCCCAGCACCGTGGTGAGCAGCAACACCAGCAGGGCCGACGCGGTGATGCCTTGCCGGGCGGTGATGTGCGCCACCAGGTAACCGCTCCACGTCGCCAGCAGGATCGCCACTCCGCCCATGGTGGGCGTGCCCCGTTTGCTCTGGTGACTGTGCGGTCCCTCCTGCCGGATCTCCTGGCCGAAACCCTGCCGGGTGAACAGCCGGATGAGATAGGGCGTGAACAGGATGGAGGCGAGCAGCGCGATTCCGGAAGCGACCAGGATTGTGCTCACCGGTTGCTCCCCTCGTCACTGCTGATCGGGAGGCCGGTCCGGGAGCCACCCCGGGACCCCTCTGCACCGAGCAGACCCTCGGCGATCCGTTCCAGCCCAACCGTCCGGGATGCCTTGATCAACACCACATCCCCGGGAGCGAGTTCGCCCTGCAAGAGCTCAAGCGCAGCGGGCGCATCAGGCACCAGCACCGGAGCCGACCGGCCAGTCGGTGAAGCCGACGCCGAAGAATATAGTGACCGAGCCTGCTCCCCCACCACGACGAGGCGGTTGACGCCGAGGCTCACGGCGAGCGCGCCGATCGTCCGGTACGCCTGCGCCGTGGCCCCGCCGAGCTCGGCGAGCGGACCGAGCACCGCCCAGCTGCGTCGCCCGGTACCCGCCATCGCGGCCAGAGCCCGCAACGCTGCCGCGACCGACTCAGGGTTGGCGTTGTAGGCATCGTTGACCACGGTCACCCCGTCGGGGCGGTCGGTGACCTCCATCCGCCAGCGCGACGCCGGCCGGTAGCTCTCCAGTACCGCGGCGATACCCGCCGGGGTGGCACCAAGCTCGACGGCCACCGCAGCCGCGGCCAGCCCGTTGGACACCTGATGCTCGCCGGGCACGGTGAGCTGGACCCTGGCCTCCCCGACCGGTGTGACCAGGCGAAACGAGAAGCAACCGCACCCATCGTGGGCAAGCTCGGTAGCGCGTACGTGGGCCGACGGCGATTGCCCGAAGCGCACCACTCGGGCGGCGGTGCGCCGGTCCATCGCGGTGACCATCGGGTCGTCGGCGTTGAGCACCGCGATCCCCGCGGCCGGCAGTGCCTCGACCAGCTCCCCTTTTGCGCCGGCCACTGCGTCCCGGGAACCGAACTCACCGAGATGCGCTGACCCGACGTTGAGCACCACCCCGATCGACGGTGGGGCCACCTGGCACAGCGCGGCGATCTGGCCGCGGCCCCTCGCGGAGAGCTCCAGCACCAGGTGCCGGGTGGTCTCGTCGGCGCGTAACGCGGTCCAAGGGTGACCGATCTCGTTGTTGAACGACCCGGGTGGCGCGACGGTAGGACCCAGCGGCGCAAGCAGCGCGGCCACCATGTCCTTGGTGGACGTCTTGCCCGACGAGCCGGTCAGGGCGATCACCTGCAGGCCGCCCTTGCTCAGGGTGCACACCACGGTTCGCGCCAGCGCGGACAGTGCTGCAAGCACCGCTGCGCCCGCCCCGTCGGTGTCCCCGGCCAGCGCATAGCACGCCGAACGTGATCCGGCCGCCAGTTGGGGGGCGATGACCGAGGCGACTCCTACGGGTCGCCCGGCGAGTACCCCGACGGCGCCCGCGTGCATCGCGGCGGCGGCGAAGGCGTGCCCGTCGACCCGCTCGCCGGGCACCGCGACGAACAGCCCGCCCGGCCCGACCAGGCGGGAGTCGAACTCGACCCCGCCGGTGACCGTCTCGGTGCCGGTCGCGCCGTGCAGCACTCCGCCTACCGCGCAGGACACCTCGGCCAGCGCCATCTCAATCATGGGTCAGCGCGATCATGGATCCACCCCGAGCATCCCGTCGAGCAGGTCGGCGAGCACGTCGGCATCCACGAAGGGGTGCTTGACGCCATGCGCCTCTTGGGTGCGCTCATGGCCCTTGCCCGCGATGACCACGGCGTCTCCGGGGCGGGCCCGCGTGACGGCGTAGGCGATCGCCTCCGCCCGGTCGCCGATCTCCACCACCTCGGCGGGGCCGGCCGCGGCCCCGGTGAGCATCGCGGCCCGGATCGTCGCCGGGTCCTCGGTACGCGGATTGTCGTCGGTGATCATCAACAGATCGGCCCGCGCAGCCGCTTGCGCACCCATCAGCGGCCGCTTGGTCGTGTCGCGGTCCCCACCGCAGCCCAGTACCACCAGCAGACGCCCGGGGACTTGGGCACGCACCGCATCGAGCAGCGCGGCCACGGCGGCGGGCTTGTGGGCGTAGTCGACCAGCGCGACGAAACCCTGACCGCGGTCCACCCGCTGCATCCGGCCGGGCACCTCGGCGGTGGCGATGCCGCGGGCCAGCAGCACCGGATCGGCGCCCGCGGTGTGCCCGACCGCCAAGGCGAGCAGCGCGTTGGTCACATTGAACGCACCGGGCAACCGCACCGCCACGCGCTGGTCGAACCCATCTGGTCCTCGGGCGCGGAACTCCTGGCTTCCGGAGTGCTGGGCACTGACTTCGGTGGCGTACCAGGTGGCGTCACCGCTGAGCGAGACGGTGGCGGTCTTACCGGTGACCAGCCGCTGCCCCCAGACGTCATCGATGCATACGACCTCGGCGCTGGCCCGGCCGTCGAACAGCATCGCCTTGGCGGCGAAGTAGTCCTCGAGGTCGGCGTGGAAGTCCAGGTGATCCTGAGACAGGTTGGTGAACGCGCCGACCGCGAATTGGGTACCGCTCACCCGCCCCAGCACCAGCGCGTGGCTGGATACCTCGATGGGCACGTGGGTGACGCCGCGTTCGACCATCAAGGCCAGCAGCGCCTGCAGCTGGGGAGCTTCCGGGGTGGTGAAGGTGCTGGGCAGCAGTTCCTCGCCGATCCGCGCCTCCACGGTGCCGAGCAGGCCGGTGTGCGCGCCCGCCGCGCGCAACCCGGCCTCAAGGAGATACGCCGTGGTGGTCTTGCCCGCGGTGCCGGTGATCCCGAGCACCGCCAGCCGGGCGGAGGGGTTGCCGTAGGTGCGGGCAGACAAGTCGCCCAGCACCGACCGCGGGTCGGGGTGCACCAGCACCGGGATCCCCGGTCGGCACGCGGTCGCGTCCGCCAGTGCGGGACGGACCGCACCTACCGGGTCGGTGAGCACGGCGACGGCTCCAGCATTGCACGCGATGCCGGCGAAGTCGGCGCCATGGGTTCGGCCGGGTATCAGGCTGGGCAGCGCCACGAACAGATCGCCGGGCAGAGCTTGCTGGGCACGCAGCGTGACGCCGGTGACCATCGTCTGATCGGAGATTGCCACCGGGGAACCCTGCACGGCGGCGCCGACGAGCCCGGCGAGCGCGGCCACCGCGGTCGCCGCGGTGCGCGACGGCCGCAGCGGCGTCTCGACCAACGAGGGAGTCACAGGAGCAGTCACGATCCTGGGTCGGGTGCGGTCTGCTGATGCCCAGCGGGCTCGAAGGCTACCGGCGCTGCCCAGGGTGATCGGGAGTGGACCTGCATCAGGACCCAGCATCCGAGCCGGTTGTCAAGGGACGGTGAGCGTGGCCAGCGGACTCGGTCCCGGGGACGGCGGGATCTGGTAGCGCCCTGCCAGGTAGGACGCGATCTGGTGGAACAGCGGCGCGGCGCTGCCGACGGCCGGGTCATCGAGCATGATCCCCACCACGAACCGCGGAGCGTCAGCAGGCAGGATCCCAGCGAAAGTGATCCAATAATTCGAGTTGCTGTAGCAACCACAGCCGGGGTTGACCTGCTGCGCGGTGCCGGTCTTGGCGGAGATCTGGTAGCCGTCCAGTGCCGCCTCCACACCGGTGCCGCGCTGTCCCCGTTCGTTCTGCACGACCGCTCGCAGCATGTCCCGGACCGTGTGGGCGGTCTGCGGGCTGGCCACCCGGACGCCGGCGGGTCGCGGGGTCGCGGTGCGGCTACCGTCCGGAGCGATCTCGGCGCTGACGATGCGCGGCGGGACACGCACCCCGTCGTTGGCGATCGCCTGGTACATGCCGGCCATCTGCAACACGGTCATCGACAGGCCTTGGCCGATGGGCAGGTTGGCGAAGGTGCTGCCGGACCACTGGTCGCGGGGTGGCACGCGACCCGCGCTCTCCCCCGGCAACCCCACGGCGGTGCGCTGTCCCAAGCCCATCCGGTTGAGCATGTCGACGAAGCGGTCCTCACCGACGCGCTGCGCGGTCAGCAGTGTGCCGATGTTGGACGACAGCGCCAGCACCCCGGTGAACGTGAGGTTCAACGTGCCGTGTGACCACGCGTCCCGGACGGTCCGGTCAGCGACCCGGAGCTCGCCGGGGACCTGCAGCACGGTGTCCGGCGTGACGACGCCGCTCTCGATACCCGCGGCGGCGGTGACGACCTTGTTCACCGAACCCGGTTCGAACGGAGTCGAGACCGCCGGATCGCCCAACGACTCAGGCGTGGCCGCCGCGAGGTTGTTCGGATCGAAGGCGACGTCGTTGGCCATCGCGTAGACCTCGCCGGTGTGCGCGTCGAGCACCACCGCACTCGCCCCTTTTGCACGATATTTTCGGGCGTAGTCGCGGAGCATCTGGGCCACGGTGAACTGCAAGTCGGAGTCCAGGGTGAGCTCCAGCCCGGTACCCGGCACCGGCGGCCGCTCGGCCCGCTCGCTGCCGGGGATGACCGCATCCGAGCCTTCGGCGGTGTCCACCACCCGGCGACCGTCCCGGCCGGCCAGCACAGTGTCGGCATAGCTCTCCAGGCCGACCAGTCCCCGTACCTTGCGCTCGTCAGCCCGCCAGTTGGCCACCCCCAGGACGTTGGATGCGAGCTCACCGCCGGGATACTCCCGGATCTCGCGGTGCTCGGCGCTGATCTCGGGAAAATCCTGCTCGATTGCTCTGGCCTGAGCCGGCGTCACCAAGGATGCCAGCAGCACTGTGGTGCGGTCACTGCGCAGCTGGTCGAGGACCTCCTGCTCGGACACCGGCGGTCCGAGCACCTGGGCGACCCGGTGGGCCATCGCCTGCTTGTGCAGATCCGGGTCGGCCCCCATTTTGCGCTGTTCGGCGATGATCCGCTTCGGCTGGGCGTACAAAGCCTTGGCCTCCACGCTGAACGCCAGCGGCGTGCCGTTGCGGTCAGTGATCGTGCCGCGCTGCGCGGGCAGCGTCTGCACGGTGGTCCGCTGGTTGATCGCCTGGGCCGACAGTTCGGCCGCCTGCAGGCCCTGCACCGCAGCCAGTTTCAGTCCGGCGGCCACCAGCGCAAGGACGAGCACCACCCGACCCAACCCCAATCGGGTGCGCAGACCTCCTGCTGACCGGAGCGGCCGCCGGCGGCGCCGCGGAGACGCCCTGGTGGACCGGCCCCTGGTCACTGCGCCGGCACCGGTTGCGCCGGCATCGGCACCGGTTGCGCCGGCACCGGCGGTGCGGGCGCGGCTGCAGGTGGGGCTGCGGGCGGCTGGGCAGGTGGGGCGGCGGACGGCGGGACAGTGGCCACCGCCGGCGGTGGCGGTGGGGCGGGTGTGACAGCCCGTCGAGGCTCGCCGACCAGGGTGACGGTGCCATCCGGGCGGACGATCAGCCGGGCCGGATCCCCGGCGGGCACCATTCCCAGCTCGCGGGCCCGGCGAGCCAGCTCAGGCGCGGTCTCCAGAGTGGCCACCGCTCGGCTCAGCCCTTCCGAACGCTCGGTCAGGTTCCGGACGGTCTTTCGGGCGCTTTCCAGGTGGTAGGAGTCCGCGGTTGCGGCCGTGGACAACCACAGTGTGGCTACCAACGCCATCGCCAGCAGCGCCATCACCAGCATCACGAAGGGTGTCCGGGCTGCGTCCGCGCTGACCGGGGCACCGTGACGGGGTGCCGCGCGCTGGGCCCGCCGAGCGTAGGCACGGGCGACGGCCGGGCAACGGCCCCGCTGCTCCCCGGTATCCCTGCGGTGGGCGGGCGCGGTCGCCCGGCCACCCGCCGGTTTAGCGGTACGGGTGGGGGCCGTCACGAGGTCGGCTCCGGGGCGCCGGAACCATGCTGTGGAGCCGGCGCGATGCGCTGCGCGGCGCGCAGCCGCACGGACGCTGCACGCGGGTTGGCCTCGATCTCGGCGAGGTCGGCGCGCTCGGCCCCACGGGTCAACGTCCGCAGCTGGGGTCCGTGGTCCGGAAGCTCAACCGGCAGACCGGCCGGGGTACGGGAGATGGATAGCTGGGCCAGCGACCGTTTGACGATCCGGTCCTCCAGCGAGTGGTAAGCCAACGCCACCAGCCGACCGCCGACCGCAAGCACGCTCAGCGCGGCGGGTATCGCCGAGCGCAACGCGGCCAGCTCACCGTTGACCTCGATCCGCAAGGCTTGGAAGGTCCGCTTGGCAGGATGGCCACCGTGGCGACGAGTAGCCGCCGGCACACTCTGATAGACGATCTCCACCAACTGGGCGGTGGTATTCAACGGCCGCTGCGCCACCACCGCCGCGGCGATCCGGCTGGCGAAGCGCTCCTCGCCGTAGTCCCTGAGTACCCGGGCGAGGTCGGCGTGCGAGTAGCCGTTGAGCACGTCGGCGGCAGTGGGCCCGGTGCTGGAATCCATTCGCATGTCCAGCACGGCGTCGCGGGCGTAGGAGAAACCGCGCTCGACGGCGTCGAGTTGCAGTGAGGACACTCCCAGGTCGAACAGCACACCGTCCAGACGCGGGATGCCCAGGTTCTCAAGCACATCGGGCAGCTCGTCGTAGACGGCGTGCACCAGGTGAATGCGACCGGAATATGCGCGCAGCCGGTCGGTGGCCACCATGACCGCTTGTGGATCGCGATCAAGCCCGATCAGGGTGAGCGCTGGATGGGCCTCGAGCAACGCGGCCGCGTGCCCACCGAGACCCACCGTGGCGTCGAGCACCACCGCCGACCGGTCCGCCAGCGCGGGCCCAAGCAGCTCCATGCACCGGTGCAGCAGGACGGGGACATGCTGCGAGCGATCGGCCACCGCCAGCCTCCCTCCGCTCACACCGATCTCCTTACGCCACGCGGCCGGGATTGCCGGCGGTATCCGAGCCCTCTCGGTGCCGCCAGGTCTCCGCCCGGTGCCAGATCCTGGCGCCGGGGAAGGTGCGTCAGGGCTGGAGCTGGTCCGTGTTGTCGCGCATCGCCGTTGGTCTAGTGAGCACGGTCGATGCGCCTCCGGGCGGAGGCCTGGTGGTACCGGGTCACATCACGCCGGGCAACACCACCTCTTGCGCCTGCGCGTAGGACTCCTCGTGCTCATCCAGGTAGCGCTGCCAAGCCGAGCTATCCCAGATCTCCAAACGGTTGATCGCCCCGATCACCGCGCAGTCCTTGCTCAACCCTGCGTAGCGGCGCAGCTCGGCCGCGATCGAGATGCGGCCCTGCCCGTCCGGGCGTTGTTCATCAGTGCCGGCGAACAGGTAGCGCTGGTATGCCCGCACCGCCTCGTTGGTGAACGGCGCCTGCGCCACCTTGCGAGCCATCTCCTCGAACTCAGCACGCGGGAAGACATAGAGGCAGTGGTCCTGACCCTTGGTGACCATCAACCCCCCTGACAGCGCGTCGCGGAACTTCGCCGGCAACGTCAACCGCCCCTTGTCATCGAGCCGGGGTGTGTGCGTGCCCAGGAACACGGCCACCCACCTCCCAGCCCGACGGACCGGCCATGGAGCAACCCTTGTGCTCCACCGTGAGCCACTCTACCCCACTTTCGTCCACTGTCAACGCACAGCTACCGTCGGTGTTCCGGTACACCAGGCCTCTGACCAGGTCAGAGCCAGTGGTCGGAAGTGGGGTGGCTACTCAGTGCACACCCTGTGTTTGCCGGATCGGGAGTCTTGCTAAGGCATCATCGACGCATCCAGCTGGGCCTGCCCGGACGTCCAGGGCTAACCGTGGGGTGAAGTGGGGAACCCAGCGTGCCGGCCACGAGACGGGCCGTCGTGGTTAAACGCCCTACCGGATGGTGGTCGCTGCGTCACGGTTTGACACACTCCACGCAGCGCTGGCATGCACCGACCCCCGGTAATCCCCGTGACCAGGGACGATGTTCAGGATCGAGCCATGAGCAACCGAGATCTGCGTTCGCCGCCGGTCATCGACGTACGCACCGTCGCGCAGCGGATCGTGGCCAACATCGAGCGGATCATGGTCGGCAAAACTGGTGCGGTCCGGACCGCTTTGATCACCCTTCTCGCCGAGGGACACCTCCTGGTCGAGGACGTGCCGGGGGTGGGCAAGACGTCGCTGGCCAAGGCGTTGGCCCGGTCGATCGACTGCACGGTCACCCGGATCCAGTTCACCCCGGACCTGCTGCCCAGCGACATCACCGGCGTCTCGGTGTTCAATCGCAACACTGGAGATTTCGACTTCCGACCCGGCCCGGTCTTCGCCAACGTGGTGGTCGGCGATGAGATCAACCGAGCCTCCCCCAAGACCCAGTCGGCGCTGCTGGAGTGCATGGAAGAGCGTCAAGTCACCGTAGACGGGCACAGTTACCCGCTCACCGGACCGTTCATGGTGATCGCGACCCAGAACCCGGTGGAGATGGAAGGCACCTACCCGCTACCCGAAGCCCAGCGTGACCGGTTCACCGCCCGGATCTCGCTGGGTTACCCCGACCTTGCCGCGGAGCTTGCGATGGTCGACGAGCACGCAGCCACTGATCCGTTCGCCGCCCTGGAGCCGGTGTCCACCGCCGCCGAGGTGGGAGCCTTGTGCCAGGCGGTTCGCCTGGTTCACGTGTCCGCTGACCTGCGCCGCTACGTGGTGGAGGTGGTGAGCGCGACCCGACGGTTGGCCGAGCTTCGGCTGGGCGCGTCGCCGCGCGCCACGCTGCAGCTGATGCGCGCCAGCCGGGCGGCCGCCGCACTGACCGGTCGGGACTTCGTGGTACCTGACGACGTGCAGACCATGGCGCAGCCGGTGCTGTCCCACCGGCTGGTGCTCACCGCGCAGGCACAGGTGGATCAGGTTTCCCAGGAGGACGTGGTGCGCCAAGTGCTGGCCCGAGTGCCGGTTCCCCAGGCACCGACCGGGCCACCACCCGTCAGCCTCGACGGCCGCGTCGCTGACCGCGTCCCCGACCGCCTCGCCGACAGCGTCGAGGTGCGCGCCGAGCGCAACGGCGCCGTAGCCTGGCGCCGTTCGCCCCGGGTGCAATAGGTGCCCTGGCGCCTCGCCGGCCTGACCACCCGCGGCCGGTACCTACTCGCCGCCGGACTCGCGACGGCGCTGTGCGCGGTGCTGGTCGACGAGCGGGACCTGCTCCGGGTGGCAGCCTTCGCGATTCTGCTTCCACTACTGGCCAGCTCGGTCGTAGCACTCAGGCAGGCCAAGCTGCGGGCGGACCGGGACCTGGTGCCGTCTCGGATCACGGTCGGAGGCGATTGCCAAGTGCACCTGACACTGCACGGCACCGGTCGGTTGGGCGGCCGCCTGCTCCTCGAAGACGTGGTACCACCCGCACTGGGCAGCAGGTACCGAGCCGTGATGGCTCGCCTGCCACGGTCCGGCGCGGTGAAGCTGAGCTACCCGCTACGCCCGGTGCAGCGAACGGTGCATTCAGTGGGTCCGCTGATCGTGCGGATCACTGATCCCCTCGGCCTGGCGGAGTACCGCCCCACACTCGCCGGCCACAACCGGCTGATCGTGATTCCCGCTGTGGTGTCGCTGAGCGGGTTGCCCGCGGGCGGTGAGCTGGGTAACGGCGAGGCGGCCGGCGGCCGGGTAGGGATCGGCCCCGGCCAGGACGCAGTGGTGGTCCGCAGCTACCGGCAGGGTGACGACTTACGCAAGGTGCACTGGCGCACGAGCGCCCGGCGAGACGAGCTGATGGTCCGGGTCGAGGAGTGGCCCGAACGCGGCGGGGCCACCGTGTTGCTGGATCACCGGAACGCGGCGCACCGGGGCAGCGGCCCCACCTCGAGCCTGGAATATGCGGTGTCGCTGGCCGCAAGCGCCTATGCGCATCTGCGGCAGCACGGCCAGCAGGTGCGGCTGGTCACCGCAGACGGACTGGTCCTGGCTGGTGCCGCCGACCGGACCGACCACACCATCGACACCGCCCTCGACGCGCTGGCCGCGCTACGCGCGACCGACCAGCGCGATCTCGCCAGTGGCCCGGCGATGGCCGGCAGGCAGGACGTGGTCGCGGTGCTCGGGGCTCTCGGACCGGTGGCTGTCGAACAGCTGCTCGCGCACCGCCCCCGCGGCCGGCGCAGCCACGCCGTGCTGCTGGATGTCGCAGCCTGGGGCGCCGCGGACAACGGTTCAGCGATTCCGGACACAGCCGATCCGGCGCCGGCTGCCCGCTTGCTCGCCGCGGCGGGCTGGTCGGTGGCGGTGGCCCGCCCGGAGCAGACGCCGTCGGCGGTATGGGATCGGCTGTGCAGCAGTTCCCGCAGCAAGCTACAGGTGCCGCGGTGACCGGGTTCACCAGTCGAGTGCTGCCAGCCCCGGCCGCCGGGCTGGCCGTCGCGTTGGCCGCAACATCATTGACGGGAGTGCTCGCGGGGTCGCGTTGGTGGGCCTTGGTCGTCCTGACGACTGCTGTCGTGGTAGCCGCCGGCGTGCTGCTGGACTGGCTAGAGATGCCACCGGTCGTTGTCGCGGCCGGTCAGCTCGCCGCGTTGGTGGGCCTCGTCACTGCGGAGTTCACCTCCGAGGGCTGGCTCGCGGTGCTACCCGGACCAGCCGCGGTGGCCCAGCTTCGGACATTGTCCGAAGGAGCCGCCCACCAGATCCGGGTCGGGGTGCCCCCGATGGCGCAGAGCGCCGAGCTGCTCTGCCTGGTGGTGGTCGCCGTCGGGCTGGTGGCCGTCGCGGTGCACACCTTGACCGTCTCAGCCGGCGCACCCGCTTGTTCGGGGCTTGTGTTGATGTGCGTGGTCATCGTGCCGGCGGCGGTATCTCACCGGATGTTGCCCTGGTGGAGCTTCGCACTCAGTGCGGTGGGCTATGCGCTGCTGCTCGCTGTCGACAGCTGGCGCAGGCAGCTGGCGTGGGGCGAATCCGCCGGCGCGGCCGGCAACGTCGGTGCGGTACCCGCTGCCGCGGTGGCGGTGGCTGGCGGTGCTCTGGTGATAGCTCTGATCATCGGAGCGACGGTGACGGCAGTGGGCACCGGGCGGTCGATTCACACCGGCTCCGCCGCTGGCCGGTCGTTGGGCGGGATCGGGTTGAATCCCTTCACCTCGCTGCGCGGCCAGCTGTCCGCCGGGGATGCCGTGCCGCTGTTCCGGGTCCGGGGGTTGACCCAACGGACCTACCTGCGGGCGCTGACTCTGAGCCGGTTCACTCCCCGCGTGGGCTGGGAGGTTGGCCCGCTGGACGGCGCGTTATCGGCACACGACGAGACAGCCGAGCGCTTGCCACTTCCCGCCGGGGTGGCGACCCCGGTATCCGGGGCCACTCTGAAGGTGCAGATCGAGCCGATCAACTACGTGGACGACTGGCTGCCGTCCTTCGGCTACCCGCTGGCGCTGGGGAACATCGCCTCGGACTGGAGATATGACCCCGACGCGATCACCATCTTCTCCGATCGCCGCCGGCGCGCGCCAGCGTACACCGAGTTGGGGGTGCTCCCGGCACCGGATCCCCAGGTGCTCCGGGCACCGGCTCCCGGTACGCGGTTCACCCCTGTCGATCCGCGATACCTCGACACCGGTGGGGTGGACCCGCCGGTGGCTCAGCTGGCGGCGCAGGTCACCGCGGGTAGCCGTACGGCGTTCGATGCCACGGTCGCCCTCCAACGGTGGTTCACCCAGCCCCGTAACGGGTTCCGCTACGACCTGCGGACCGCCCCAGGCAACAGCGGGGACGAGCTGGTGGATTTCCTGTTCACCGGCCGCCGGGGCTACTGCCAGCAGTTCGCGTCGGCGATGGCGATCATGTTGCGGACCCTGCACGTGCCGGCCCGGGTCGCGGTCGGCTTCACACCAGGCACCCTTACCGGTGACTCACGGTTGATCACCACCGATGACGCGCACGCATGGGTGGAGGCTTGGTTTCCCGGCGCTGGATGGCTGCCGTTCGACCCGACTCCGTTGTCCGGCGGGCGCACCGTGGTGCCGGCTTATGTGGCTGCCGTCCCCGACCGATCCAGCAGCACACCGCCGCCGTTAGTACCGCCGTTAGTACCGCCGGTAGCCGGCACATCCTCGCCGGCGCCGGACGCGCTCGCCGATGCGCCGTCGCAGTCCCCCGCCGGCGATCGGGAGGCCGGCATCCCCATTGCCAGCGCCGGCACGGGCGCCGGCAATGGGACCGGCCAGGGCATTACCGGGCCGCTGGTACTCGGTTTGCTGGCAATGGGCTTGCTGGCGACGGGCTTGCTCGTGGGAATCACCCCGTTGGGGGTACGGGAGCTTCGTCGCCGTCGGCGGCTGCGTCTGGTTGGCGCCGGCGGTCCGCAGGCGATCTCGGCCGCATGGGACGAGGTGATGGCCGAATCCGTGGATCGCGGGGTTGATCCCTGCACTGGCGACAGCGTGCGGGCAACCGCCCAGCGGTTGGTCGACGAGCACGCCTTGGATGAACCGGGGCGAGCTGGGCTGCGCACCCTGGTCGCCGCGGTGGAGAGATCCTGGTACGCCGGCGCCGGTTACGGCTTACCGAATGTCAGTGCCCGCATAGGCGGCACCACTACTCTCGACACCGACCCTGAACTGTGCCCTGCCGTGGATGCGGTGCGGGCCAGCCTGGCTCGGTGCGCGCCACCAACCCGCATGGCCCGACTGCTACCGCGATCGGTACTGCGCTGGCGACCCTAGCTGGCCACCCTAGAAGTCCAGCGGGACTAATGCTCCTCGAAGCGGCGCCGGAACCGCTGCTCCATCCGCTGGGCCAGAGTGCTGCGTCCTTGCCCGGCCGACGATGAGTCCGGCGATCCCGCGCGCCGGGCATCGCCGGCACTGCGCCGGGAGAAGATCGCGACGACTGCACCGGCGAACATCACCAGGAAGCCGAGGACGCTGATGACCGGGATCCCGATCGGGCGAAAGGGGAGCACGACCCCTGCGACAAGCAGCAGCAGACCCAGCACGAAAAGTGCGATTCCCTGGATCCGGCGGCGGTGAGACAGGCTGCGCATCCGGGCGCCCCGGACATTCGAGGCGAACTTGGGGTCCTCTGCATAGAGCGCGCGCTCTATCTGGTCGAGCAGACGCTGCTCGTGCTCGGAGAGTGGCATCGCTCCTCCTCCGGCACTCCGGTTGTCGAGATGGTGTCCGGTTCCGACGGTAGTACCTGTGGCGATCGCTTGCCTACCGTGGGCTCCTACCGTCGAGGATACGAGCCCGCGACGATATGGACTAGCTGTTCTGGTTACCCGATTCAGGGGACTCCGTGTCCCCGCGAACCGATCGCTCCGGTGTCTCCAGCAGGGTAGCCAGCCGCACCGCAGTACTGCCGAACCGGGACCGCGCGGCGTCCGCCGCACGTTCCACGTCCTGCCAGTATGCACTGGCACTGCCGTCATCGAGGGTGAGCTGCTCGCCTATCGCCCCACGAACCAGTAGTTCCACCCGTACCCCCAGCAACCGTACGGCCGTCCCGCGGGGCAGGTTACCCTCCAGCAGATCAGTGGCCACCGCGAACACCCCGTGCGCGGAGTCGGTCGGATCAGCCAGGGTCCGAGACCGCGTGATGGTGGTGAAATCGGGGTAGCGGATCTTCAGGGCGATTCTGCGCCCGCGCAGGTCCCGCCCCCGCAACGCAGCCGTGCAGCGCTCGACCAACCGCAGCAACTCGCGCCGCAATACCGCCCGGTCCGTCACATCGTGGGCGAAGGTCTCCTCCGCGCCCACGGACTTCTCCGGCATATCGGGCACCACCCGCCGCTCATCGCGCCCGTTGGCGAGCTCGTGCAGGTGTCGGGCGCACACCACACCCAGGGCACGCCGTAACGCGGGCAGTGGGGTGTCGGCCACGTCTGCCACCGTGACGCACCCCAGCCGACGCAGCGTCTGCGCGGTGCGCTCGCCCACTCCCCACAACGCGGACAGCGGCAACGGGTGCAGAAACTCGAGCACCCCGTCGGCGGGCACCACGAGCAACCCGTCCGGTTTGGACAGCCCGGAGGCCAGCTTGGCGATGAACTTGGTCGGCCCCACCCCCACCGAGCAGGTCACCCGGTGAGCGTCATAGACCTGGGCGCGGATCCACTCCCCAATCCCGGTCGGGCCCATCCCCAGCCTGCGCAACGAGCCCGCGACATCGAGGAAGGCTTCGTCCAGGCTCAGCGGCTCGACCAACGGTGTGACCTCACGGAACAGCGCCATCACCCCGCGAGAGACCTCCGCATAGCGCGGAAAATGCGGGGGAATGAACTCTGCCTGCGGGCACAACCGGCGCGCGTGCGCGACCGGCATCGCCGATCGGACCCCGAACGCCCGAGCCTGGTAGGTCGCCGAGAGCACGACGCCGCGGTCGCCGGCGGGGTTGCTGCCGCCGGCCACCACCACGGGGCGCCCGGCCAGCTCAGGACGTTCGCGGACTTCGACGGAGGCATAGAAAGCGTCCATGTCGACGTGGAGCAGGTGGCACCCGCGATCGGCGGCGCAGCTCGCGCGGTGCACATCAGCCGCGCGGGGTAGATCAGCGCTGCGGCCCATGACACCCCCAGACAGCGACGACCAGTCGAACCCGCGTTCGATTGGCGTCCATGCTAGCCGGTTGCCACCGGGCTCCGAGCCAGCGCGTGCAACCGGCTGGCGATGTCACGCAGGGGCATCCGACCCGCCATCAACAGCTCCAGCTCGGCGAGTTGGTCGGCAGCTCCTGGATGGCCCTCCAGCACGCCGCCCGGCATCAGATCGGTGACCACCCCGTCGCCCTGTACCAGCTCGACGTCGAGGCCACTGCCGACCAACAGCGCGAGGAGACCTTCGGTATCGAAGCGGTGGAGCACGGGATCGGTCGCACCGAGCCGACCGTCCGGGTCGTCCAGCACGCGGCGCGCCTCAGCCAACCGTCCGGCCAGCGCGCGGGCCAGCACCGCCGCGTACCGGTTGGCCACCAGTACCGACACTGCGCCGCCGGTTGCGGTGGCGGCGGCTAGGGCCCGCACCGCCCCAACAGGATCCTCGACTACCTCCAGCACCCCGTGCCCGAGCACGAGGTCGGCACTGCGTGGCGCAACAGCGTCCGCCAGCGAGTCGACATCGCCCTGCACCGGGCTGACCAACCGCTGCACCCCAGCATCGGCGGCCCGGCGGTTGAGGGTGGCCAGCGCATTGGGGCTCGGTTCCACCACCGTCACCAGGCAGCCGGATCGGGCCAGCGGCACGGCCCAGACACCGCTGCCACCGCCCACGTCCAGCACCCGGGGGGCGACGCCCAACCGCTGACGTGCCGCGGCGACCTCGGCCTCCAGCGCCCGTTGCACCGCGCAGGCTCGCATGAAGGGCACCTTAGAGGGCTCCCATAGGGTGCACCGATGCGAACCATCGCGGTGCTCAGCCTCAAGGGCGGGGTAGGCAAGACCTCCGTCGTGCTCGGATTGGCCGGGGCTGCGCTGCAGCGCAAGATCCGGACCTTGGTAGTGGATCTCGACCCGCAGGGTAACTGCACCAGCACGTTGGATCCCGGCGCTACGAAAGCCACTCTGGCCGACGTTCTGGCCGATCCCAGATGCTCGGTGCTCAGCGATGCGATCGCCCCCAGCGCCTGGGGTGAAGGCTTGGACGTGCTGGTCGGCGGCGAGGAGACCGAGGAGCACAACTGGCCGGATCCCGACCACGCCGGGCTCCGGCGACTCGACCACGCGCTGTCCAAACTGGACGCTGTAATTGACGATCCGCCGTACCGGCTGGTACTCCTGGACTGCCCACCCTCGCTGGGCCAGCTCACCCGTTCGGCGTTGGTCGCCGCCGAGCGAGCGCTGCTGGTGACCGAACCGACCATCTACGCGGTTGCCGGCGTGCAGCGGGCGTTCGAGGCTGTGCAACACGAACGCGAGCACAACCCCGACCTGCAACCTCTGGGCGTGGTGGTCAACCGGGTCCGGGTGCGCTCCAGTGAGCACAACTACCGGATCAACGAACTCCGGGAGATCTTCGGTCCGCTGGTGCTACCCACTGTCCTACCGGACCGCGCCGCAGTACAACATGCCCAGGGCGCCGGGATTCCGATCCAGCGCTGGGGCACGCCCGGAGGGCGCGAACTGACGGTGGCCCTCGACGTGCTCCTGACTCGGATGCTGCGCTCGAGCCAACTTCGCCGTCGCACGCCGACTGATCTGGCGTGGACTTAGCCGGGTCGGGATGGACTCAGCCCGACCCGGCTAGGGCTGGCTGTTCGGTGGCAGGACCTTTTGTGGCGAGGCGGGCTGTGACGCGGGCTCACCGGCGGTGACCTCACCGGCGATCGGCGCTCCACTGATCGAGGCGCGGATCTGCTCCAGCCGAGATCGGCCCGCCATGTCCAGCGTGGATTGCTCCACCTCGAGCATCCGCCCCTGCACGGAGTTCTGAGCCAACTCAGCGGACCCGAGGGCATTGGCGTAGCGGCGCTCGATCTTGTCCCGGACTTCGTCCAGCGACGGGGTGTTGCCCGGCGAGGACAGCTCGCTCATCGAGCGCAGCGAAGCGGAGACCTGCTCCTGCATCTTCGCCTGTTCCAGCTGGGAGAGCAGCTGGGACCGCTCCGCGAGCTTCTGCTGCAATACCCTCGCGTTGCGCTCGACCGCTTGCTTGGCCTGGCCAGCAGCCTGCAAGGCCTGGTCGTGCATTGTCTTGAGGTTCTCCACGGACTGCTCAGCGGCCACCAGCTGGGTGGCAAAGGACTCCGCGTCCTGCTCGAACTGTTGCGCCTTGGGCTGATCACCCTGGCTGCGCGCCTGGTCGGCGAGCACCAAGGCCTGCCGGGCCGAGGATTGCAGCTTCTCGACCGCACCGAGCTGCCGGCTGAGCTTCATCTCCAGCTGGCGCTGATTGCCGATGACGGCGGCGGCCTGCTGGGACAGTCCCTGGTGCTTGCGCTGCTCGTCTTCGATTGCCTGCTGGATCTGTATCTTGGGATCGGCGTGCTCGTCGATCTTGGACGAGAACGCGGCCATGAGATACTTCCAGCCCTTCACAAACGGGTTGGCCATCTGTTCCGCTGCCTCTCGTCGTAACCGATCGGGCCAGCCCCACCCGACCAAGGGCCTGCACCCACCCAAGCCCCACCCAACCAGCGGAGCCGCGTGCTGAGTCCATGGTGTCAGGTGCGGGGCAGCGATTCCACCTGCCCCAGGGAGAACCGGGGGTTAGCCCTGAGCGGGCCACGACCTCACCAACTCAGGCCGCAACCAGTTCAGCCGCAAGGGTATCGGGTACGTCAGGTATGTACACCGGACCGAGATCGTCAGCTACCCGACGCAGCAGCTCGTCCAACGGCAGGTCTAGTGCGACGCAGATCGATCCGAGGAGTTCACTGGATGGCTCCTTGCGACCGCGCTCAACCTCGGAGAGATACCCCAGGCTCACCCTGGCAACCCGGGACACCTCACGCAGCGTGCGGCGTTGCGAGGTCCGCGTCCGGCGCAACCGCTCGCCGATGGCCTCCCGCAGCAGCGTCATCGCGTTTCCTTCCGGGTATCGGCCGGCCTTGGTCCAACCGGCTTGCTTGCCTCTACCGTACTCACCGGCCGGCTGGGCGAGCGTCCGCCGTGGGCGAACGTGTCAGCCTCATGGCACGACCAGCGCTCGGCGACCAGAGGCGCGCAGCCGTATCGCCCGCATAACGTAGTCGACGCCGGTGATAACGGTGAGCAGCACCGCGATTCCCATCGCCGCCCAGCGCGCCGGATGGACCGCCAGTGGCAGCGGCAGCACGAAGAGCTCGATGGCGACGGCCTGCGCGAACGCCTTCACCTTGCCGCCGCGGCTAGCCGGGATCACTCCGTAGCGCAGGACCCAGAAGCGCAGCGCGGTGACAACGATCTCACGCACGGCGATCAACACGGTGATCCACCAGGGCAGCTCGCCCAACAGGCTCAGGCCCAGCAGCGCTGCCCCGATGAGCGCCTTGTCCGCGATCGGATCGGCGATAGTGCCGAACTTGGTGATCAGGCCGCGGCGCCGAGCCAGGTCGCCGTCGAGCCGGTCGGTGAGTGATGCGACGCCAAAGATCACCGCCGCGGTGACGCGCCACTCCGGATCGGTGCCACCCCGGGTGAACAGCGCGAGCACGAAAACCGGCACCAGCACGATGCGCGACATGGTCACCAGGTTGGCCAGGTTCCACAACGGGACTTTGATCGCCGGCGGCGGGCTCACGGCACGCCGCCGGCCGGGGCGATCAGCTCCATCGGCTCGACGATCAGATCGACGCCCTCAGCGGCGATCACCTGGCAGCGGACCAGGTCACCGACCGCGAATGGCTGCGTTCCCGATTCGGTGAGCCGGCACTCGCCATCCACCTCGGGTGCCTGGTGCTCGGCGCGCCCTACCGTCTCGGGTGCTTGCTCGGACCCGGTGCTGGCATCCGTACCTGCAACGGCCTCCACCAGCACGTCCATGGTCTCCCCGACACGCTCCTCGGCTCGCTGCGCGGTGAGCTGCTCAGCCAGCCCGCTGATCCGCGCGACGCGCTCGGCGATCGTGCCCTCATCGTGCTGGTCTGGCAGGCCGGCAGCCTCGGTGCCGTCCTCGTCGGAGTAGCCGAATACGCCGATCGCGTCCAGCCGCGCCTCGACGAGAAAACGCTCCAGCTCCACGACATCAGCGCCGGTCTCCCCCGGGAACCCCACGATCACGTTGCTGCGCACTCCCGCCGCGGGCGACTGCCGCCGGATCTGGTCCAGCAGGGCGAGGAAGGATTCGCGCGAGCCGAACCGGCGCATGCGACGCAGCACCGGCTCGCTGGCGTGCTGGAAGGACAGGTCGAAATAGCTGGCCACCGCGGCAGTGCTGGCGATCGTGGTCACCAACGCCGGTCGGGTCTCGGCGGGCTGCAGGTAGGAAACCCGGATCCGCAGGATGCCGGGGATGACCGCGAGCCGGCGCAGCAGCTCTTCCAGAGCACCCGGGCGGCCCAGGTCCTTGCCGTAGGACGTGGAGTTCTCGCTGACCAGCACCAGCTCCCGTACCCCTGAGCCGGCCAGCCAGGCCGCCTCGGCCAGCACCTCGTCAATCGACCGGGAGACGAACGCTCCGCGGAAGCTGGGAATGGCGCAGAACGCGCAGCGCCGATCGCAACCCGACGCGATCTTCAGTGGAGCGACCGGGGAGTCATCCAGCCGGCGGCGCGGGACGCGGGGTCCCCAGCCGTGCCCGGGCAGTGCGGGGCCGGCGGCCAGCGCCGCGGGCCGCGACGCCGGGGTGATCGGTAGCAGGGTGCGGCGGTCCACCGGCTGGTGGGTCGGTACCGCCCGGCCGGCGAGTATCTCGCGCAGCCGGCCGCCCAGCTCCGGGTAGGCGTCGAACCCCAGGACAGCGTCAGCCTCGGGCAGGCTGCGGGCCAGTTCGGTGCCGTATCGCTCGGCCAGGCAACCCACCGCTACGACCTTGGCCCCGGTGTCCGCCGCGGCCAGCAGGGTATCGATGGAGTCCTTCTTGGCTGCGGCGACGAAACCACAGGTGTTGACCACCACCACGTCGGCACCACCATCGGGCTCGACCAGCTGCCAACCGTCCTCGGTCAGCCGGCCGGCCAGCTCCTCCGAATCGACCTCATTGCGGGCGCAGCCCAGGGTGACCAGCGCGGCGCGGGGGGATTGCGGAGAGGCGGGCACCGGCTCAGCGTATCTGGCCACCGGCCATGATCAGGGACACCAGCCGCAGACGTGACCTACTCAATGGGGTCGTGTTCAGGCTGCTCAACCCCCTGGGCTGGCGAGGGGAACCTGGTGACCCTGCAACGGCCCGCGGCGCGCGCTAGCTTGAACCCCGGAGTCGGGCCCGAGGAAGTCGGAGGTCAGCATATGGACGGTGAGCTAGATGTCCTGGGCCGTATCCAGGAGCTGGTCGAGGCCGAACACGTACTGCGAGCGCGATTCGGCCGCGGCGAGGTCGCCGACGAGGAGGAACACACTCGGCTGGCCGCGCTCGAGAAACAACTCGATCAGTGCTGGGACCTGTTGCGTCAACGTCGAGCCCGCGCGGCTGCCGGGCAGGATCCGGCCGACGCGCAGGTCCGACCGGCTGAACAGGTCGAGGGTTACCTGAGCTAGGACCCACACTTCGCACGCGAGCTACCGGCTGGCGGCGTTTCACCGCACATGACCTGCCATGCCTGGCGAGCTTCCGGGGTAGTTGGGTCGGCGCTACAGCTCGGAAAGCCGGCGCTTGGATCACCAATGCCTTCGACCTGGGCACTCGCGCCATCGCCGGTGGGAGTCAGCGCAGACCGCGGTGGACGACGCTGCGATGAGCCACCTTCACCGAGGGAACCGTTGGTTCGGCGTCTTTGATCGTGTAGACATCCCGGTACTCGTGCAACGAGCTCAACCAGGGCGATCTGGCGCTCGCTTGATGCCCTGAGTTCTGCGATCAGGTAGCCGCCGGTCGCGCGGCGTCGCGGCGTAGCAGGCATTCGGCGACCAGGCCGGTCCAGCCGGTCTGATGCGACGCGCCCAGACCGGCCCCGGTGTCTCCGTGGAAGTACTCGTGGAACCACAGCTGGTCGTGCCAGTGCGGGTCGGTCTGGAACAGCTCATAGTTGCCGAACACCGGCCGGCGCCCAGCGGAGTCGCGGAACGTGCTGATCAGCCGGTCGTTCAGGTCGGCGGCCACCTCAGCCAGGGTCCGCTTCACCCCGGAGCCGGTCGGGTGCTCGACGACGAAGTCGTCGCCGAAGAACCGGGCGAACCGCCCGATCGCCTCGACAAGCAGGTAGTTGACGGGGAACCAGATCGGTCCTCGCCAGTTGGAGTTGCCGCCGAACAGGCCGCTCGTCGACTCGGCAGGCTCGTAGTCGACCGACGCGTGCAGCTCGGGCAGATCAAGCACGAACGGCGAGTCACGGTGGTGGCGCGATACCGACCGCAGGCCGTGCGGTGAGAGGAACTCCTGCTCGGACAGCATCGGACCGAGGATCCGGCGCAGCTGCTCCGGTCCCACCATCGACAGCAATCGACCCTCGAAACCGTCCCGAACGTGCGTCTCGCCCACCACACCGGCGAACTGCGGCAGGTAGGTCAGGAACCAGCGCACCCGCCCGGCGAAGTCCGGTAGCCGTTGCATGGTCGCGCTGCTCAGCGTTGTGGTCGCGCACAGTGGCAGAAGCCCTACCAGCGAGCGCACCCGCAACGGGATCCGCCGGCCGTCAGCCGCGGACAACACGTCGTAGAAAAAACCGTCGGTCGGATCCCACAGCCCCTGGTCGTAAGCGGCAGCGGCGATCCACGCGAAGTGCTCGAAGAACTTAGTGGTGAGGTCCTCGTAGGCCCGGTCGTGCTCGGCGAGCACCAGGGCCATCTCCAGCAGGTTCAGGCAGTACATCGCCATCCAGGCGGTGCCGTCGCTCTGCTC
>QHBZ01000205.1 GCA_003244055.1 Pseudonocardiales bacterium
GTGGTCGCCGGGCTGATCTCCCGGCGTTCCCGCACACCCGGCCTGGTGCTGATCGTGGTGCTCGGTGTGGTCGCCAGTGTCGCGGTGCTGTCCCGTCCCACTTCGGGTTCGTTTGACGTGTTCGCCCCCTTGGTGGGGTTGATCGTCAGCGCGGGCGTCTTCGCCGTCCTGCACCACCTGGGCCGGCTCAGCCAGGTCCCGGCGTCCGGACCGGCGGCGGGGATGCCTCGCCGGGCACTGCTCGCCGGTTCGGTGGCGGTCGCCGCCGGCGCCGGGATCGCCGCGGCTGGTGGCCAGCTGCTGGCCGGACGGAGTGACCTCGAGGCCTCGCGCAAGGCGATCGGACGGATCGTCCCCACGGCGCCCGCCCCGGCGATCCCGCCGGGTGCCGACTTCGCCGCCGACGGCTCGCCGACCTTCATCACGCGCAATGCCGACTTCTACCGGGTGGACGTCAACCTCACGGTGCCGCAGCTGCGCACCGCGGACTGGCGGCTGCGCATCCATGGGATGGTCAACCGGGAGATCAGCCTCACCTGGTCGGAGCTGACCTCTCGCCCGTTGATCCAGCGGCCGGTGACGATGACCTGCGTATCCAACGAGATCGGCGGGCCCTACCTGTCAACCGCCAACTTCACCGGTGTGCTGCTGGCCGACATCCTCAACGAGGCCAGCGTGGCGCCGGGTGCCGATCAGGTGTTCACCACCAGCGTCGATGGGTGGACCAGCGGCACCCCGACGGCGACGCTGCTCGACCCGGCCAGGCAAGCCATGCTGGTGATCGGGATGAACGGTGAGCCGTTGCCGATCGAGCACGGCTTCCCGGTCCGGATGGTCGTCCCCGGGCTGTACGGTTACGTGTCCGGAACCAAGTGGATCACCGATATGGAACTCACCACGTTCGACGCGAAGCAGGCCTACTGGTTGCAGCGTGGCTGGGCGCAACGGGCACCGATCAAGACGATGTCCCGGATCGACAGCCCTGGGCCGTTCGAACGGGTCAGCCCCAACACACCGATCACCGGGGTTGCCTGGGCGCAGACCAGAGGCATCGAAAAGGTGGAGGTACGCCTCGACCACGGACCGTGGCGCCCGGCCGAGTTGTCAACCGAGGTCAACGTGGACACCTGGCGGATGTTCCGGCTGCGGGGCCGGTGGGAACCCGGTGCCCACGTCGCTGAGGTTCGGGCGACGGACAAGGCCGGATACACGCAGACCTCGGACCGTGCCGCACCGATCCCCGACGGCGCGACCGGATGGCATTCGGTACAGTTCACCGTCCAATGAGCAGCGTCCAATGAGGACGGCCAGCTTACAGCAGCAATGTGTCCTATTCGTAATCTCCGAGCCGTGAACCAACCGCTCCGGATTACCGAATCACCACCTGTGAGGCCCGGACACGCCGGGCAGCCCGATGAGGAGTTGAAATCGAGTGAGGAAGATTCAGCGACTGGCCGCGGTCGGTGCTACAGCGGCCGCTATGGTGGCACTGACCGCCGTGGTCGGCGCATGCAGCAGCTCGCAGCAGCCAGCCACCGGGAGCCAAGCTTCCGCACCGGCCGGCGAGGCGGCTTCGCCCACCGGCGAGGCGACGGCGCCGACTGCCAGTGGCGTCACCAAGATCAGTGACATCTTCGGTCCGGCCTGCAGCCAGGTACCCACGGAGGGCCCGGGCTCGGCCCAGGGCATGGTCAACGACCCGGTGGCCACCGCAGCCAGCCACAACCCGCTGCTGACCACTCTGACCAAGGCCGTGACCGCAGCCAACCTGGTAGACACCCTGAACAGCGCGCCCGCGCTGACCGTGTTCGCCCCGGCCGACCCGGCGTTCCAGGCTCTGGAGGCCCAGCACCCGGGCATCCTCAAGCAGCTGACCACCGCCCCGGACGTGGCTTCGCCGAACAGCCAGCTGGCCAAGATCCTCACCTACCACGTGGTCGGCACGCGTTATGACGCGGCGGGCCTCGTCCAGGCCGGCACGCTGGACAGCCTGGAAGGCGGCAAGCTCAAGATCGGTGGCACCGCGGCGGCCCCGACCGTCAACGGCGCTCCGGTGCTGTGCGGCAACATCCCCACCAAGAACGCCACCGTGTTCGTGATCGGGCAGGTGCTGTCCCTGCCGGCGTCCTAGACAATCGCCGTTTTGTAGACAATCCACGCAGCTACTAACGTCAGGGGCGGCCCCGTCTGGGATGGGGCCGCCCCTGACGTATGTCCCGCGTCCATTGTCGTCGGGCTCCACGCTTCGTAACGATTTCATACACACCGACCAGGTAATCGTTTCGGCTGTCAGGTGGCGGGAATACTGCATTCGTCATCCGTCTGGTGTGAACCGGCCAGGCGGGATCATTGAAAGTAATGCAGGCGAGGCTGAAGATCCGCCAGCCAGCAGACGAGGAGATAGCGTGAGGAAGATCCAGCGACTGGCCGCGGCCGGCGCACTGGCGGCGCTGACCGCCGTGGTCGGCGCATGCAGCAACTCGGAGCAGCCGGCCACCAACGGTCAACCTTCCAGCGAGGCCCCCCAGTCGGGTGCGCAAGCCGCGCCCAATGCAGCGGCGCCAGCGCCCACCGGTAGTGGCGTCACCAAGATCAGTGACATTTTCGGCCCGGCCTGCAGTCAGGTGCCCACGGAGGGCCCGGGCTCGGCGCAGGGCATGGTCAACGACCCGGTGGCCACCGCGGCCAGCCACAACCCGCTGCTGACCACCCTGACCAAAGCCGTGACCGCAGCCAACCTGGGTGACACGCTCAACAGCGCGCAAGCGCTGACCGTGTTCGCCCCGTCCGACTCGGCGTTCCAGGCTCTGGAGGCCAAGAACCCGGGCATCCTCAACCAGCTGACCACCGCCCCAGATGTGGCGACGCCCAACAGCAAGCTGGCCAAGATCCTCACCTACCATGTGGTCGGCACCCGCTACGACGCGGCGGGCCTCGTCCAAGCCGGCACGCTGGACAGCCTGGAGGGTGCCAAGATCAAGATCGGTGGCACCGCGGCAGCGCCGACTGTCAATGACGTGCCGGTGCTGTGCGGCAACATCCCCACCAAGAACGCCACGGTGTTCGTCATCGGACAGGTGCTTTCACTGCCGGCTTCTTAACCGCACCACAGCAGCTAGTACCTGCTGCTACTACTGGTCAGGGGCGGCTCCGCGAGCGAGCCGCCCCTGACCCATGTCCTGGCCCAGCAAGATCGCGACTTTGTTCCTGCGTTCACAAGCGGCTACCGTGGACGCCTGGCGCGACGGTGCTACCAGCCCCTGAGCCGGTGTGCCGGGTGGGCCGAGAGTCAGTTTGTGATCGAGAGTCAGCTGGGTGAGAGGACGGCACGCGTGACGGTGCACGAGCACGGCAGGTACAGCACTGGGATCCAAGACCTGCCGTATCGCGCCGTACCCGACGCCGCGGTCGCCCGCCTCGCCGTCTACCTTCGGGTGCTCACCTCGATGATCGAGCAGGGCGTGACCACGATGTCGAGCGAGGTACTCGCCGGCGCTGCTGGGGTGAACTCCGCGACTCTGCGCAAGGACCTGTCACATGTGGGTTCCTACGGCACCCGCGGGGTCGGCTATGACACTGCGCGGCTGGTGGAGAACATCGAGCGGCTGCTCGGGCTCACCCGTCACCACAGCATCGCTGTGGTCGGCATCGGCAACCTCGGTCACGCACTAGCCAACTACCCGGGCTTCCCGGACCGTGGCTTCCCGGTCACGGCCCTGTTCGACCTCGACGAGGATCTGATCGGGGTCCCCCTCGGGGGATTGTCCGTGGACCACGTCGACAGCATCCCTGCGGTGTGCGCCGAGCGAGAGGTGACCATCGGCGTGATCTGCACCCCGGTTCCCGCCGCGCAAGTGGTGTGTGACCTGCTGGTGGCTGGCGGCGTCCAGTGCATCCTGAACTTCGCCCCGATGGTGCTGCAGGTGCCCGACGATGTCGAGGTTCGCCGGGTGGACCTCGCGGCGGAGCTGCAGATCCTGTCGTTTCACCAGGTCCGCCGGTGCGGAACTAACGGGGTCGGACAGGTGGTCGATCCGATCGCGGTGAGCCGATGAGTCTTCTGGTCGTCGGTCTGTCTCATCGCAGTGCACCGGTCGAGGCGCTGGAGCGAGTCGCGGTGTCAGCCACGGACGCCGGCAAGGTGCTGTGCCAGTTGCTTGCGCGCGAGAACGTCGCGGAGGCGCTGTTGTTGTCCACTTGCAACCGGGTCGAAGTTTATGCAGTGGTCGCGACCTTCCACGGCGGTCTCGCCGATATCACCGATGTGCTGGCCCGCCAGTCCGCGATTGTGCTGGACGAACTGTCCGAGCATCTCTACGTGCACTACGCGGCTGCCGGTGTGGAGCATCTGTTCTCGGTAGCAGCCGGACTGGATTCGATGGTTGTCGGCGAGCCGCAGATTCTCGGTCAACTGCGCACCGCGTACGCCGGCGCCGAACAGGCGGGCTCGATCGGGCGCACCCTGCATGAGGTGGTGCAGCAGGCGCTTCGGGTCGGCAAGCGGGTCCACACCGAGACCGGCATCGACGCCGCGGGCGCCTCCGTGGTCTCCGAAGCCCTTGCCGCCACGTCGGCTGCGCTGGCTGGTGTCACAGGTGTGGACGGGGCGGGTGTGGATCGGGCGGGGCTAGCCGGTCGGCGGGCGCTGGTCCTCGGCGCTGGTTCGATGGGCGCGTTGACCGCGGCGCAGCTACGCCGGGCCGGGGTGGCCGAGATCGTGGTGGCCAACCGCACCCACGCCCACGCGCAGCGGCTGGCTGCGGTGTGCCGGGCCGAGGGCACCCCCGCCCGGGCCGTCAGCCTCGACGGTGTGACCGGCGCGTTGGCCGCGGTAGACGTGGTGGTCTGCTGCACCGGCGCGACGGGCGCGGTGCTCGGCGTCGAGCAGATAACCGAGAGGCAACGCAGCGTCCCGCTCGTGGTGTGTGATCTGGGGTTGCCCCGCAACGTTGAGCCTGGGGTCGGTGACGTCCCAGGCGTGATCCTGCTCGACCTCAGCGCCGTGGCCCGCCGGCTCGAGCAGCGCGGTATTGGATCCGACGCGGTCAGCACCGCGCACCGACTTGTCGCCCAGGAAGTGCTTCAGTACCTGGCAGTCCAGCGAACCGCGGAGGTCACCCCTACGGTCGCCGCGCTACGCAAGCGCGCGGCTGAAGTGGTCGATGCTGAACTACTGCGGCTGGACGGCCGGTTACCGGGACTTGATGCCGCGGTGCGCGATGAGCTGGCCCGCAGCGTCCGTCGGGTGGTGGACAAGCTGTTGCACGCCCCTACCGTGCGGGTCAAGCAGCTCGCTGAGGCCGGCGGGGGCGAAGCCTATGCCGACGCGCTGCGCGAGCTGTTCGAGCTCGATCCACAAGCAGCTGCCGCCATCGCCGCGCCGATCCGCCCGTCATCGACCGATGACCCATCCGGGGCCCGGTGATGACCGTGGCGCCGTTGCTGCTGGCAGCCGGGGATGGTGCGTTGGCGCTGGTCCAGACCGACTGGGTGGCCCAGCGGTTGCGGGCCGCCGGCATCGCGGTTCGGGTCGTGCCGGTACATACCGCCAGTGCTGGTTACTCGGCCTTGCGCACGGCCGTGGCGGTGGGCGAGGCCGATGTCGCGGTGCACTCCTACAAGGATCTGCCGACCGCGGCGGATCCTCGGGTAGTGGTCGCTGCGGTACCGGAGCGCGCCGATCCGCGCGATGCGTTGGTGGCCCGGGACGGGATGGTGTTGGGTCAGTTGCCCGCCGGGGCGGTGCTTGGCACGGGATCGCGGCGGCGGTGTACACAACTGCGGGCACTGGGTCTGGGATTTCAGATGGTGCCGATCGACGGCGACGTCGACGCGCGGATCCGTCGCGTCGATGACGGCGAGGTCGATGGTGTGGTGGTCGCCGCTGCCGGGCTGGCCCGGCTCGGCCGGATCGATCGTGCCACTGAGCTACTCGACCCGTTGCAGATGCTACCTGCGCCCGGGCAGGCAGCGCTGGCCTGCGAATGCCGGGTCGATGACCTGGACACCGAGCATCTGCTGGGCACGGTGCTCGATGATGCCGGGGTGCGTGCAGCGGTCACCGCCGAACGGGCGTTGCTCGCCTCGATGGCCGCCGCATGCATCGCCCCGGTCGGCGCGCTCGCCGATGTCGTCGAGGATCTCGATGACGAGGGGCGGGTTGTACTGCGGCTGTTTCTGCGGGGAGCTGCAGCCACTGTGGACGATGGAATTCTCCGGTCGTCGGCCACCGTGCCTTATTCCGATGGGCCGTATTCCACCGGGCCATGTTCCGGTGGGCCGTATTCCGATGGTGAGCCAACCGATGCCGAGAAGCTTGGTCGCCAGGTCGCGGCTGAGCTGCTGGACTTGGGTGCTGGCGCGCTGGGTACAGACCCAGCGCTGCGCGGCCTGGGTCGCGGCCTGATGGGAAACGAGTAGGTAGATGAGCCGTGTATGCAAGACCACTGGACAGATCGCCTTCGTCGGTGCTGGTCCCGGTGACGCCGGGATGCTCACCGTGCGAGCGCAGCACCTGCTGAGCTGTGCCGAGCTGCTGGTGACCGATCCCGACGTGCCGCCCGACGTGCTCGCGCTGGCTGCCGCCGGCGCCGAGGTGCGCCCGGCGGTAGGGGAGCCCGGTGACGTCGCCAAGGATCTGGTGGCCGAAGCCAACAGCGGCCGGGTCGTGGTGCGCCTGGTGTCCGGCGACCCACTCACCGCCGACGCTGTCGTCGCCGAGGCGCTGGCCGTCGCCCGCACGTCGACACCGTTCGAGGTGGTTCCCGGGGTACCGATGAGTACCGCCGTACCGGCCTTCGCCGGGGTACCGCTGGGCTCCGGGCACACTGAAGCCGACGTCCGAGCGGGTGTTGACTGGGCGGCGCTGGCCGCGGTATCGGGTCCGCTGGTGCTGCACGCGACCGCGTCACACCTGGCGGAGGCGGCCTCTGCGCTGGTCGAGCACGGGCTGGCCCCGAACACCCCGGTGGCGGTCACCGCCTCGGGCACGCTGCCAACCCAGCACACGGTGGAGACCACGCTGGCGTCGCTGAGCGGTGACATCGGGGAGCCCAGCGGACCGTTGGTGGTGACCGTGGGCTCAGTGGTGGGGCAGCGGGCGAACCTGTCCTGGTGGGAGTCCCGGGCGCTGTACGGCTGGAAGGTGCTGGTGCCGCGGACCAAGGAACAGGCGGGCGCGATGAGCGATCGGCTGGCCGTGCACGGCGCGGTGCCCGTGGAGGTCCCGACGATCTCGGTGGAGCCGCCCCGGTCTCCCGCGCAGATGGAGCGTGCGGTCAAGGGCCTGGTCGACGGTCGCTACCAGTGGGTGGTGTTCACCTCCACCAATGCGGTCCGGGCGGTTTGGGACAAGTTCGCCGAGTTCGGGTTGGATGCCCGCGCATTCGCCGGTGTGAAGATCGCCTGCGTCGGGGAAGCCACTGCGGAGCGGGTGCGCGCCATCGGGATCGTGCCCGAGCTGCTGCCGTCGGGTGATCAGTCCTCCGAAGGGTTGCTGGCCGACTTCCCGCCCTTCGACGACATCCTCGACCCGGTGGACCGGGTGCTGCTGCCGCGCGCGGACATCGCCACCGAGACGTTGGCCGCAGGGCTGCGTGAGCGGGGCTGGGAGATTGACGACGTGACGGCCTACCGCACGGTGCGGGCCGCTCCACCGCCCGCCGACACCCGCGAGATGATCAAGACGGGTGGTTTCGACGCGGTGTGCTTCACCTCCTCGTCCACGGTGCGCAACCTGGTCGGTATCGCCGGCAAGCCGCACACCCGCACGATCGTGGCCTGTATCGGCCCAGCTACCGCGGAGACCGCCATCGAGTTCGGCCTCCGGGTGGACGTGCAGCCCGAGGTCGCCCAGGTCGGCGCCCTGGTAGACGCGCTCGCCGAACACGCCGCCGACCTACGTGCCCAAGGCGCCCTCCCCCCACCCCGCAAAGCCAAGAACCGCAGGCGCTAGCGCGCCCGGCGTTCGCGCGATGAGGCCCCATGTACCCGATGAGCCGGCCGCGGCGGTTACGGACTACGGCGGCTATGCGTGGGCTGGTGAGGGAGACGTCCCTTGCGGCGCGGCAGCTGGTGTTGCCGGTGTTCGTCAAGCAGGGTGCCGCTGAGCCGGTACCGATCCCGTCCATGCCCGGTGTCGTGCAACACACGCGGGACTCGCTTCGCAAGGCCGCCGCTGAGGCGGTGGCCGCCGGGCTGGGCGGGATCATGCTGTTCGGCGTTCCCGCCACCAGGGACGCCACCGGCTCCGGTGGGATCGATCCGCGTGGCGTGCTCAATACGGCGCTGCTGGATGTGCGCGCCGAGGTCGGCGACGCCATCGTGATCATGGCTGATACGTGTCTGGACGAGTTCACCGATCACGGGCATTGCGGGCTGTTGGACGCCGCCGGTCGAGTGGACAACGACGCGACCCTCGCGGTGTACGGGCAGATGGCCGTCGCACAGGTGCAGGCCGGCGCGCATCTGGTCGGGCCCAGCGGCATGATGGACGGTCAGGTCGGGGTGATCCGGACGGCGCTGGACGCAGCGGGTCATCACGACGCCGGGATCCTGGCCTACAGCGCCAAGTACGCGTCGGCGTTCTACGGGCCGTTCCGCGACGCGGTGGACTCCCAACTGCGCGGGGACCGGCTGACGTATCAGCAAGACCCTGCCAACGGGCGCGAGGCGCTGCGCGAGACGGCGCTGGATCTCGCCGAGGGCGCCGACATCGTGATGGTCAAGCCCGCAATGTCCTACCTGGACGTGCTGCACTCGGTCGCCGAGGTCTCCGACGTCCCGGTCGCCGCTTATCAGGTCTCCGGTGAGTACTCAATGGTCGAGGCGGCGGTAGCCCGCGGCTGGTTGGACCGGCGGCGCACCGTACTGGAGACGCTGACCTGCATCCGCCGGGCCGGTGCTGATCTGGTGCTGACCTATTGGGCGATGCAGGCCGCCGGCTGGTTGCGCTGACCCACTGAGTCCCCTCGGTCTGCGCAGAGCCAAAGATCACCGAAACTGAGTGATGGCCGTGCGATTCTGCACGGTCATCACTCAGTATTGACGATCATGGATTGGCGATCATGGCCGGAAGGCGTCGACCCGGGTGTGGGCCTGGGTGTCCACGGGTCGTGGCAGGGTAGTCGGGTGCGCTCCGGTTACCGTGCCCGAACCCTGGCCGTCGTCGGCGAGACGCTGGCGGCCATCGTGCTCGCCGGATTGGCGTGGTGGTGTTGGGCTCACGGCGTGAGCGTCACGGTGCACCGAGGCGTCGGGATGAGTCGAATCGAGGGGCGCTGGTGGGCAGCCGCCACCGGCCTGGCCACCAGCGCCGGCATCCTGCTGCTCGACGCCGGACGGCGGGGGATGGTTCGGACGTGACAGCCATCGAATCGGCCCGGCTGTTCGATCGAGCCTGCGCTGTGATCCCCGGCGGAGTGAACTCCCCCGTGCGGGCGTTCGGCGCGGTCGGCGGTACGCCGCGGTTCATGGTCCGCGCAGCCGGACCCTACTTGTGGGACGCCGACGGCAATCGATACGTCGATCTGGTGTCATCCTGGGGACCGATGATCCTGGGCCACGCGCACCCTGCGGTGGTGGAGGCGGTGCAGGTCGCCGCATCGAAAGGGCTTTCGTTCGGCGCTCCCACCACGGGGGAGATCGAACTCGCTGAGGAGATCGTGCGCCGAGTCGAGCCGGTCGAGCAGGTCCGGCTGGTCAACTCCGGCACCGAGGCGACGATGAGCGCGATCCGGCTGGCCCGGGGCGTCACCGGGCGCGCGGCGGTGGTCAAGTTCGCCGGGCACTATCACGGGCATGTCGACGCGTTGCTCGTCGCCGCCGGCTCCGGCGTCGCCACCTTCGGGCTGCCCAGCAGCCCAGGCGTCACTGGCGCCCAGGCCGCTGACACGATCGTGTTGCCCTACAACGACCTCGACGCGGTCCGTGCCTTGTTTGTCGAACGGGGAACAGAGATCGCGGCCGTCATCGCCGAGGCGGCCGCCGGGAACATGGGTGCGGTACCGCCCGATTCCGGGTTCAACGCTTCGTTGCGTGAGTTGTGCCACGCCCATGGTGCGCTGCTCATCCTGGACGAAGTGATGACCGGATTCCGGGTTTCAGCCGCCGGCTGGTTCGGGCTCGAGCACGTGCCGGCCGACCTCTACACCTTCGGCAAGGTGATGTCCGGCGGGTTGCCCGCGGCTGCATTCGGCGGCTCCGCCGAGTTGATGTCGTACCTGGCGCCGGCCGGGCCGGTCTACCAGGCAGGCACGCTGTCCGGAAACCCGGTCGCGGTGGCCGCCGGGCTAGCCACGCTGCGGGCCGCGGACCGGGACGTTTACGCCCGGTTGGATGTGGCGGCGACCCGGCTGGCCGGGCTGCTCGATCAGGCGTTGGACGCCCAGACCGTCCCGCACCTGGTGCAGACCGCGGGCTCGATGCTCAGCGTGTTCTTCACCGGCACCACCGGCGTCACCGGCGGATCGGTGCGGGACTACGCCGCGGTGCGAGCCACCGAGATCTGGCGCTTCCCGGCGTTCTTCCACGCCCTGCTCGAGCACGGCGTCTATGCTCCGCCCAGTGCGTTCGAGTCTTGGTTCGTTTCCGCGGCGCTGGACGAGGAGGCTTTCGGGGTGATCGCCGCGGCGGTGCCCCATGCCGCCCGGGCCGCCGCGCTAGCCAGCCAACCAGCATGAGCCGCACCATGGTTCACCTGCTGCGCCACGGCGAGGTGGACAACCCGCAGGGCATCCTCTACGGCCGGCTACCCGGCTTCGGGCTGTCCGACGTCGGCCTCGGCCAAGCGGGGAAAGTCGCCGCGCATCTCGCCGATCGCGACGTGGTGTACGTGGTTGCCTCACCGTTGCTGCGGGCACAGCAGACCGCGGAGTCGATCGCCGCCCGACATGGGCTGGAGCTGGTGACCGACGAGGGGTTGATCGAGGCGACCAATGTCTTCGAGGGGGCAGGCGTGTCAGTCGGTGATGGGGTGTTGCGCGACCCGCGGTCGTGGCCCAAACTGCGTAACCCGTTCCGGCCGTCCTGGGGAGAGCCGTACCGGCAGATCGCCGACCGGATGCTCGCCGCGACGTATCGCGCCCGCGACCTTGCCACCGGGCACGAGGCGGTGTGCGTGTCGCATCAGCTGCCGATCTACACGTTGCGCCGGCACCTGGAGGGGCAGCGGCTCTGGCACGACCCGCGGCGCAGGCAGTGCGCCCTGGCGTCGCTGACCAGTCTGGTATTCGACGGCGACGCCTTGCTCGAAGTGCGCTACAGCCAGCCCGCGGGCAGCTCGGACCCGAGGGTGACCGGGGCATGAGGCGTGCGTTGTTGCTGTTGGCGGTGGCTTTCCTGGTGGCTGGCTGCGCTACGGGCACCGATGCGGTAACCCACGGCGGCACTTTCGAATTCGTCACGCCAGGGGGCAAGACCGACATCTTCTACGATCCGCCGGCCACCAGGGGTACTGTCGGCGAGCTGTCCGGGGACAGCGTGACCGAACCTGGGACGCCGGTGTCGCTGGCGCGCTACCCCGACCAGGCGATCGTGCTCAACATCTGGGGCTCGTGGTGCGGGCCGTGCCGGTCCGAAGCCGGCGACCTGGTGCGGGTGGCTGGTGCTACGTCGGCTCAGCGGGTGCAATTCATCGGGATCGACGTCCGGGATAGCCGGCAGGCCGGTGCGGACTTCGCCCGCGACTTCGGCCTCACCTACCCGTCGATCTTCGACCCCCCCGGCCGGACGCTGCTCGCGCTCAACGGCGTCCCCCGTTCAGTGGTGCCGCTGACCATCGTGCTGGACCGCCACCACCGGGTCGCCGCGGTATTCCTGCACGCCATCCACGCGACGGATCTGCAGCCCGTGGTGCAGCGCATCGCGGCTGAGGGCTGACCACTTCCCGGTGTGCCCGTCCAGCCTGCCTGCGGTCGCGGATACCCCAGGGGTTGGTAGCCGTTGAGAGCG
>QHBZ01000206.1 GCA_003244055.1 Pseudonocardiales bacterium
CACCGGCTACCCCGCGTTCAGCGAGGCCTTGGGTGCTGGTGGCGCCCCTTGATTCGCGCAAGGCCGGAATCGACGTTTCTCCAACCGGTATCCTTCCTGAGCATGCTGCCGCCAGCTCCAGCTCCAGGAGGGAGCGGGCATGGACCTTCTGTTGCTCACCGCCGATCCTGGCCCGCACTCGATGCTGCCAGCTGTGTCGTTGTTGGGACACGGCGTGCGGTCGGCCGCCCCGGAGGTCGCTGCTCAGCTCGACGCTGGCTCCTACGACGCGGTTCTTGTTGATGCCCGCGAGGATCTGGCCGGTTCACGCAGCCTGTGCCGGTGGGTGGGATCCACCGGGTTGGAGGTGCCGGTGGTGGTCGTGATCAGTGAGGGCGCTCTGGCGGCGCTGTCCGCTGAGTGGGTTGCTACGAGATCCTGCTGCCCACCGCGGGCCCGGCCGAGGTCGATGCCCGGCTTCGGTTGCTGATCGCCTGGCCTCCGCGGAGCACCAGGGCGCTGGCCGCAGCGGCGCGCTGATGCTGGGTGAGCTGGTGATCGACGAGGCGACTTACACCGCCCGGCTGCGCGGCCGGCCGCTGGAGTTCACCTACAAGGAGTTCGAGCTGCTGAAGTACCTCGCGCAGCACGCCGGCCGGGTGTTCACCCGGGCGCAGTCGCTGCAGGACAGGAGGTGTGGGGCTATGACTTCTTCGGCGGCACCCGCACGGTCGACGTCCATATCCGGCGGCTGCGGACCAAACTCGGCCCTGAGCACGAGCAGCTCATCGCCACAGTGCGCAACGTCGGCTACAAGGCCGTCCGCCCGGTCGCGCGACATAGGTTCCCAGGAGCGGGCCCGCGCAGGAGCACGTAGCCAGCCACGACGCTGAGACCGCCGACGCCGACGCAGACACCGGGAGTGGCGCGATGGCGGCTGGTTCATCGGGTGGATGATTCGGTCCCACCGCGCAAACGGCTCTTGGTCCCGAACGCTGATCGGCCGTCTCTTCATTCGTCCGCGGAGTTCCGCTGGGCGCAGATCCCATAAGAGGCAGGTTCGGCAGCAACGTGGCCACGACACGTGGCCTCGGCCATCAGCTCGCGCGTTCGTTGCCTGATGCGCGCGCGATCGCCGAGGAGTTGACCGCGCGGTCAGTGAAGCTGAACCTCGGCGGTTCGGTGTGCGACCCGACAGATCCGGGTGGCGTCTGTTGTCCAACGTGTTAACCATGGTCGCTGAGTGTGAGGCGGACCTCGCGCGGATGAAAACTCGCGAAGGGATGAAGGTCGCCCGACACCACAGGTCGGCTGCGGGGCAAGCAGCCCACGGTCAGCCCGAAGCAACAAACCCACCTCGTGGCCCTGCACGGGGCGGGCAGCACACGATCAGCGCGGTGGAGGAGCTGTTCTGCCTCGCCCGCTCGACGGTGTACCGGGCGTTCGCCCGGGGCCGCTCCCGCGCGGTGTCCTGACTCGCTGAAGGGTACTGCCGCGATCTTGTGGCCGTTGGTTTCCGGTGGCCGGTCAGGTCGGTAGCTCCGCGCTCGACAGGTGTGCCTCGCGGGGCTTGACAGGTCCCGGTGGTGGGTGTTAGAAAATGCGCCGACAACAACGGTGGACAGTCCGAGAAGCGCTCGCACGAGGCGACGCGAGGGTAGGTGTACAGGAGAACGCAGGAGGTTGAGGAACGGTCTCGGTGGAGGTGGTCGCTACGGCATTTCAGCGTACATCGGAATCAGGACAGGTTTATCCCTTCTAAAGGGGCCCGGCCATTCGGCCGGGCCCCTTCTCCTGTGAACATTCAGTCCCAACGTTGATCTGTGGTTTTGCCGCGTGGTGGCGTGGCGAAGGACCCGCCGGTAGCTGCGCGGTAGGCGGGGTTGTATCCGATTGATAGGTCAGGCAGGGGCGGGGTCGGGTGGCATCCAGGGGGGCCAAGGATCGCGTCGCGTAGAGCGTCGATCATGTTGCGGCCGTGCTTTGCGGCGGTGGAGAGGTATCCGCGGATGCGGTAGCGGTCGGTGGTGCGTTGCTCGCTGGTGAGGCGTCCGGAGATCTTCTGCTGGATCTTGCTGGGTCGCAGGTCACGTTCGGCCTGATTGGAGGTGGGCGGCACCCGCAGGTCGTGGGCGAAGCGCAGGACGTCGGTTGGGCGGTCGCGCAGCACTTCGAGCAGCAGGTGGGCCTTGCGTTCGCCGGGGCGCCCACCGGGGCTGGTGGTGTCCGACAGCCCGACCAGCACCCCGTTGGTGAACTGCTTGATCAACTCATCGCGGACGGCGGCCGCGATGGTGTCACGGCCGGCGTCGCGGGCAAGGTTGGCCTGGTGGATCAGGCCGCGCAGCGCGTCGGCGATCTGGATGGGCCAGTGCGCGTCGGGATAGGTCTCGACCACTCCAGCAAGATCACGAAGAAGATGCTGGCAGCACAACTGATGGGTCAGCTCACCGAGCCGGGCTGAGTCGTAGAGGTGGTAACGGTCATGCACCACCACCGACTCGGTCAACTCTGTGAGCACGAAGGCCTTGAAGGTGCCCAGGTCACGGTCACCGAGTAGGTAGTGCGTGTAGAGCTCGGTGCGAGCGACCAGCAGGTACTTGTCGGCCTTCTTGCGCCCCGGCCTGGGTGTTTCCGCGCCTACCCGCAGCGGGGTCTCGTCGCAGCAGACCGCATGCGTCAGGGTGATCAGGGCGCGGATCCGCTTGTCCACCTCGGCCAACTGCCCCGCAGCACGGGAGAGCATGCCGTGCACGAAGCCCACGCTGGGCGCGGCGCCGGTCAGCACTCCAACATCTCGACACACCGCTTGGCGGGCACGAAGTGCACGACCATGAGGTACGCAGCGAAAGCCTGCAGGTTCGGGCCATACCCCACGATCCCGGGGCGGGCGCCCTCCGGGCGGGCCGCGGTGTGGAGCCTGCCGCAGCCACAACACACCTGATGCTGGTCGTACTGCGTGATACGCACGCTGATCTGCGGGATCTCATGCTGCTGATAGCGATCCACGACCCCCAGATCCCTCGCCCCGGCCAGATCATGACCGCATTCGCACCGCCTGGCTGTGTCAGCGTTAGGCGGATCTGGTTCTGGCGCACTTTCCGTGAACTGGGGCTGCGCCGAGGTGGGGCCGCATCGCGAACACATACCTTGCGCGGACCGTGGGCGAGCGTCGAGGCACACCGTCTCGTCCAGTCCTGCGGATCTCCCTCGATCACCACACCGGCCAGGGAGCCACGCACACGCCTGACCAGCCGATCACGGAAAGTGCGCCAGAACCGCGGATCTGGCCCACTTTCCGTGATCGAGTTGGCCCGTGGGGCGTGTCGTGGCAGCCTTTTTGATCATCTAGCTGTGATCATGTTCGCCGTGTAATGATCATGATGGTGTTGGGGTTGTTCTGCCGCACCTAGCGGATGTGGTGATCGAACGACTCGACGAGGTCGGTGGGTCGGTGCGGATCTGGGCGCATCCGCGGGCTATGCAGGCCTGTTGTCCGAGGTGTGGTGGCGAGTCGGCCCGGGTGCACAGCCGGTATGAGCGCAGGCTGGCTGATGCTGCCGTGGCGGGTCGGCGGGTGGAGATCTGCCTGCGGGTGCGCCGGTTTTTCTGCGACGCCCAGGACTGCGGAGTGCGGACCTTCGTCGAGCAAGTCGCCGGTCTGACCGCGCGTTATGCGCGGCGCACCGTGTTGCTGCGCGGCATGCTGGAGTCCATCGGGCTGGCCTTGGCTGGTCGAGCCGGGGCACGACTGGCCACGGCGCTGGGGTTACCCGTGACCCGGAGCACGGCGTTGCGGTTGATTCGGGCCCCGCCCGATCCGGAGATCGGCACCGTGACGGTGTTGGGTGTCGATGATTTCGCGCTGCGCCGCGGGCATGCCTACGGCACGGTGCTGGTCGACATCAACACCCACCGCCCCATCGATTTGCTCGCCGATCGCGAGGCCGGCACCTTCGCCGCATGGTTTGGGCGAACACCCGGGCACCGAAGTGGTCTGCCGGGACCGCGCCGGTGCCTATGCCCAGGGCGCCCGGACCGGGGCACCCGAGGCGATCCAGGTGGCCGATCGGTGGCACTTATGGCACAACCTCGCCGAGCACGTCGAGAAGACCGTCGCCGCTCACCACAGCTGTCTGCGCCAGCCGGACGACATCGCGCCGGAGGTTGGCCTGGAAGCGGGCAGTGTCATCGATCTCGCGACAGCAGCCGAGGTCGCTCAGGTGCAGCGCAAGGAGAACTCTGCCCTGGTCGCGCGCACCAAAGCCCGATACCAGGCCGTCCATGCCCTCAAGGCCAACGGCAAGGGCATCAAGACCATCATGCGGGACCTGGGGCTGGCCAAGGAAACCGTCCGTCGCTTCTACCGGACCGACAGCGTCGAGGACCTGCTGGCCACGCCCCGGACGGGCCGGCCCAGTGTCCTGGACGCCTACAAGCCTTATCTGCATAAACGCTGGAACGCCGGCATCACCAACGCCAGCACGCTCTACCGCGAGATCACTGAGCAGGGCTACCGAGGTAGCCGGGGCACCGTCGCTGCCTACCTCACGCCGTTTCGCGCGCTGGGCGCCGCACCACCGCCCACACCGTCACCTCCCAAGGTCCGCCAGATCACTTCCTGGCTGCTGCGCCGCCCCGAGGACCTCGACACCGAACAACAGCTCCAGCTCAAACAGGTGCTGGCTTCCTGCCCGCACCTCGAGGCCACCGCCACCCACGTCCGGACCTTCGCCGAGATGCTCACCGGCCGCCACGGGCAGCGCCTAGACTCCTGGATGGCGGCCGTCGACACCGACGACCTGCCCCACCTGCACCGCTTCGTCACCGGACTCAAGCGCGACTACCAGGCAGTCCGCAACGGACTCACACTTTCCCACAGCTCGGGAACCGTCGAAGGCACCGTCAACCGCATCATTCTGTGGAATCAGATTTGTC
>QHBZ01000207.1 GCA_003244055.1 Pseudonocardiales bacterium
CTGGGGGCCGACGAACACACCGCCGGCTTACCGTTATTTGCCGGTCGATCCCCAGACCATCGGTTTGTTGCGGATCCTGAGAATCGGTGATGTGGAGCTGCAGCTTGATGGGCACCGGCTCTTGGTCAGGGGGACGCCGGTGCACCTGCCGCACAAGGAGTTTGTGATTCTGCAGCATCTGATGGATAACGCCGGTCGGGTCGTCGGCCGGCGGGAGTTGTTGGACAATGCATGGGGTACGGATCGGACCGACGCTCGTAACTACTTGGAGGTGCACATACGTAGGCTCCGCACCAAGATCGAGAGTGACGTGAACAGACCGACTCGTATCCGGACCGTCCGCGGAGTCGGCTACATCTTCGATCTGCCGCAAGACGACTGCGCAGCCGATGGCTAGGCGGAGGGCGGCTGTGGAGTCTGGTGAGGCTGTGACTGCTGCGACTGGTCCTGGAATGGCGTAGCGGCTGCGCCGGGAGTCCGCGGTAGTGGTTCGGGCTCCTTCTCGCCAGACAAGGCGCGGGTCTCCGCCTTGAAGATCCGCATCGACTGCCCCACCGAACGGGCCATCTGTGGCAGCTTGTTGGCCCCGAACAGCAGCATGAAGACCGCCGCCACGATCAACAGATGCCACGGGCTGAACTCGCCCATCGTCGCCTCCCTGGTCAGCGCCCTGTCGAACCCGGCGCCGCGTCAGAACCCCATATCTAATCGCTCAACATACTCCCCCCACGCAGTCTGGGTTCGGTTCACCGCGCAGGCGCGGAGTGGCACGATCAAGCGGTGCCGCGCAGCGTGGGGGTGGAGGAGGAGCTGTTGCTGGTCGACCCGGATAGTGGCCGGGCGCTGGCGCTGGCCGCGGCGGTGCTGCGCGATGCGGGCGACGGGGGGAAGCCGGCTGATCAGCCCCTCACCTCCGAGCTGACCCGTCAGCAGGTCGAGACCAACACCCGACCCCGCACCTCCCTGGACGACCTCGCTTCGGAGGTGCGCCGGTGGCGGCGTGTGGCCAACGAAGCCGCCGAGGGCCAGGGCGCCAGGGTCGCGGCACTGGCCAGCTCGCCGCTTGCGGTTGAGCCGTCGATCAGCTCCTCGCGTCGTTACCAGCGGATGGTGGATGAGTTCGGTGTGATCGCCGAGGAGCAGCTCACCTGCGGCTGCCACGTGCACGTTGCGATCCACTCGGAGTCGGAGGGGGTCGCGGTGCTGGACCGCATCCGCGGTTGGCTGCCTTGCCTGCTCGCGCTCAGCGCCAATTCACCATTCTGGCAGGGGCACGACAGCGGCTACGCCAGCTTTCGGTCGCAGGTCTGGGGCCGCTGGCCCTCGGCTGGGCCGACCGGGCTGTTCGGCTCGGCCGAGACCTATCACGCCACCACGGGGGCAATGATCAAGACTCGGACGCTGCTCGACCTGGGAATGGTCTATTTCGATGCGCGGCTGTCCCGACTGCATCCGACGGTGGAAGTGCGCGTTGCCGACGTCTGCCTGGTCGCCGACGATGCCGTGCTGATGGCGGGCTTGGTCAGGGCCCTGGTCGACACAGCTGCGCGGTCCTGGCAGGCCGGCCTGCCTGCCGATCCAGTTCGCACCGAGCTGCTGCGGCTCGCAAGCTGGCGAGCCGGCCGCTCCGGACTCGACGGTGATCTCGTCGATCCAGCGGGTCGGCCGGTGCCGGCAGCGCAGGTGATCGGTGCACTCGTGGACCACGTCCGGCCCGTGCTGGACGAGTCCGGGGACCTCGAGGTTGTCGAAGAGCTGGTCACCGCGGTGCTCAGACGCGGTAACGGGGCGATCGAGCAACGCCGGATCTACCGCACCAGCGGCGAGCTGGCCGACGTCGTCGCCCACGCGGTGGACCGCACAACCTCGTAATGGCCTACCAGACAGCGCTGGGGACGGAGCTGACTTGCTGACGCGACGCAGGGCCCTAGTGACCAACGACGACGGTACGGGTTGGCCGTGTCCCTCGACGTGGACCGGCACCCGGTCGGGGTGCCGCACTGGGCGAGCGCCGGACACCTGCTGCCGGATGTTCTCGAACTGCTGACTGGTGCCCCGCGCGGCACCGTGCAGACCACTGTCGTTCGAGTCGATGACGGGCGGCTGCGCCTCGCGCAGGTCGAGACACAAGCACCGCCGGCGGCGGGTACCGACAGCGCCCTGCTCGCGGCCGGTCATCCCCACCCTGACCGCGCTGGATTCCGTGCGGGAGGCATCCGGGCCGGCACTGTCGCAGTGGTTGGCATCGGCCATGCAGGCGTAATCGACACCACTGATCGCAACGGATCGTTACCTCGATTTATCGTGACGGCGGTTGCGCGCTTCGCCGCCGCTGAGGACGGTGGTACGTGGACGGCAAACCAGCATCCTTGAAACCCTTGGAGCCCCGCATGTCCACTCAGATCAAAGACCATCGATGGGCCGCAGACGCTCGTGACGACCGAAACCCTCGGCCGTTGCCCGCCGCCGTGGACATGTCCACTGAGCAGGTCGCCGCGGACCCGAGCACCCAACGGGTGCAGGACTCGATGGTCCAGCTTGTGCGTCAAGGTCAGGACACCTCATTGAGGTCGCTGCAGGTATGGGCCGACCTGGCCCGCAATCTCGGTCCCACCGCGCTGAGCTCGCCCGCAGGCGCGACGATGGCATCCCTCGCCCACGACCCGTTCGAGAAGCTGCTCGAGGCTCAGCGCCAGGTCGTCGAGGAACTCGTCGCCACTCAGCGCCAACTTGCGCAACGGCTCTTCGACACCACCACCGCCAACGGCAACGGTTTCGCCGCTCGGTAGAGCCACAGCAGCAGTAACCCTTCCTAATTAAGCCGGCCGGTTACCGGTCGCGGGCAACGGCGTGCAATGACGCTGCCGTGCCCCCATAGACCATGCGGGCGCCAGCGAGTCCAGACGCTCGGTGAGACAGCCGTCCTCATCGAACTATCGAGCCTGCCCGGAAACAATGAGCCGTGATTCATTCGGCTCGACAACCACAAACTCTACAAAAGGTGGTTTCGCGATGAGCAATTCCCTGCACCTCGCCCATCAATGGTGGGACACCCTCGACCAGACCGACCGTCAACGGGTCTGGGATGCCCGCCACAGCTACCTCGCCGGCGACCTCGTGGAAAGCATGGCCAACGCCGGCGTGCCCGTGGTCAGCGATGGTCGTTGGTCCTGCGTCAGCGTCGGACCCACCGGTTTCACCGTGCCCGTCGCTGTCCAGCAACTCCTGGACCGGCTACCGCAGGCGCCACCCCAGACAGACGGCTCCCGCCACATGCTGTAGCCGGCGCTCAGGCGGTTGTGGTGGGCTGGGGCAGCGCGTCGACGAGGAGGTCCAGCTCGTTGTCCGTGTTGTAGTAGTGCACCGAGGCGCGGACCAGTTCGGTCAGCCCACGGCGGGGCAGATCCAGGCGGGCGAAGCTGGCGACGGAGACGCTGGTGTTCACGCCCGACTCAGCGACGCGGCGCTGCACAGCCTTCGCGGGGACGCCGTCGACGGTGAAGGTGACGATCGCGCAGCGGCGCTGGCCCTGATCGTGCACGTGCACTCCGTCCAGAGCCGCCAGCCGTTCCCGCAGACGCTGCGCCAGAGCGGTGACCCGTGCTTCGATGGCGTCAAGTCCCCAGGACAGCGCGTAGTCGATGGCGACCCCCAGACCGATCTTGCCGGCGTAGTTGGTCTCCCATGTCTCGAAGCGTCGCGCGTCCGGACGGATCTGGTAGCTGTCCGGGGTGGTCCACGTGGCGGCGTGCATGTCGAGAAAGGGCGGTTCCAGCCGGTCGAGGATCGAACGACGCACGTAGAGGAAGCCGGTGCCGCGTGGGCCGCGCAGGAACTTGCGCCCGGTCGCCGACAGCAGGTCAGCGCCGATGCGCTCGACGTCGATGGGTAGTTGGCCCACTGACTGGCAGGCATCGAGCAGAAACGGCACCCCGGCCTCGCGGGCGACCAAGCCGACCTGTTCAGCGGGGTTGACCAGGCCGCCCTGGGTCGGCACGTGGGTCATCGCGATGAGCTTCACCTCGCCGGGGCCGCTACCAAGGCGCCGGCGCAGGTCGGCGACACAGAACTGGCCATGCTCGTCATCGTCGACGACTTCCACGACCGCGCCGGTGCGGCGCGCGACCTGCAGAAAGGCGATGACGTTGCTGGCGTATTCGGCGTGGGCGGTGAGGATGCGTTCGCCCGGCTTGAACGACATGGCGTAGAAGGCCATGTCCCAGGCCCGGGTCGCGTTCTCCACCACCGCGACCTCTTCGGTCGCGCAGCCGATCAACCGGGCAATCGCGGTATACGTCGCCTGGATCTGCTCGGTGGCGGCGTCGGCGGCTTCGTACCCGCCGGACTCGGCCTCCCGGCGTAGATGGGCGATGACCGCTTCGGTGACCTGCGATGGCGGCAGCGCCGCCCCCGCGTTGTTCAGGTGCGCTACCCGGCTTACACCGGGGGTGTCGCGCCGGGCACGGTCAACGTCGAAGGCCACCCACACAGCCTATTCGCCTGTGTATAACCCGTGGCGTAGCCGCCTCAGCCGGGACTGTTGTGTTCCACCTGGGACCCTTGCCGGGACGAGTTGTCGATGTCGACGGTGGGTTTGCCGTCGGCGGTGGTATTGCCGACCACAACACAGCCGGTCGAGCCGTCGATGATGATGATCCCGCGGGTGATGTTCGGGCCGGAGATCTTGTTGTCGCGTAGCTCGACGTTGGGCCAGCTGCGCAGGTTCACAGCTTGGGCACCGTTGGATGCGCAGGTGTTGCCGATGAAGCTGATCGATGGGCCTCCGGTCGGGGCCGCTCTGTTCCCGCTCCGATCGCCGGTGGCGATCAGGCATTGCGCATCGACGTTGCGGCAGGTGTTACCCACTATCGCGACGTCGTAGGTGGGCGGACCGTTGCTGTCGTAGGTTTGGAAACAGTCCGGGTGCGGCGGGTTGGCGTAGCCGGTCGCGGAGATGTCGGTGATGGTGTTGTCGGTGATCCGGTGACCGTTGCCGAAAAAACGCATGCCGTCGGCGTCGCCGTTGTCGCGGGCCACTGTCCCACTCACGGCATTGTGGCGCACCGCGATCTGCTGCCCGCTGATCCAGATCCCGGCGGTGGCGACATGGTGCACCGTGTTGTCCTCGATGATCGAGTTCTGGCACGGATCGCAGGTGATACCGCTTCGCTGAGTGTCCTGGACGGTGTTGTGGCGGATGGCCAGGTCGGTGCCCTTGGCGAATAGCCCGTCGCCGCCGGCGACCGTGAAGCCCTCGACGATGACGTGGTCCGCGGAGATGTGGATGCTGCGCACGCTGGCCCCGTCCGCGAAGAGCCTGATCGCCGCGTTGGCTGAGCCCGGGCGGTTCATCGCGATGTCGGTGTCGGCGAGATCGTGGCCGGTGAAGCACACCGTGGACCCCGGGGAGGCGGCGTTCAGGGCCGCCGATACGTCGTCGGCACGGTTGACCGTGCGGCGGCAATCCGGCGGGCCGCTCTGGTTCGGGGCGGCGGGATTAGGGCTTGATGGGCTCTGCCCGGACCCTGGACTCTGACCAGTCGATGAATTCTGACCAGTCGAGGGATTCTGGCCTGCCGAGGGGCTCTGGCCTGCCGAGGGGCTCTGGCCCGTGCATCCGGCGACGAGTAGCAGGCCCAGCGCAGTGATCCAGACCCGCATCATTCGGGGTTGCCGCGTCACCGGTGCCGTCACCCGACGTTCCGGGAGTTAATGTTCACCGGAGCAGGGTATGGCCCCGCGGCCGTCGTCGGCGTAAGGGTCCGTCGGCATGTCGGTTTCATCCGGCGGGCCAAGGGGGAAGTAGGTGGTCATGACCACCCAGCGCGATGGCATGGACGCGAGCACCCGGACTCGTTCGACTCGGGCGCGGCGCTGGGCGTGGCTGGCGGTGCTGCTGGTGGGCATCGGGCTGTTCATCGCCGTCCAGCAGGCTCTGGCGATCACCGGGAACCCGACCCTGGTGCCCTCGCTGCTCGTGCTCGGGGCGCTCCTGGTTCCGGTGACCTTCGTCGTCTACATCGATGGTCGAAACCCGGCATATGACCTGCCCCTGAGTGTCCTGTTGAGCTGCGCACTGCTGGGTGGGGTGCTGGGCGCAGCCGTCGCCAGCGTGCTGGAGTTCGACACCATGCGACGGCTGGGCGGCCTGCCGACGGTGTACATCGGGGTGATCGAAGAAGCCGCCAAGCTCCTGGTGCCGATCACGATACTGATCTTCACTCGGTACCGGCGCAATCCTGCCGATGGCCTGCTCATCGGAGTTGCGGTGGGGATGGGCTTTGCCGTGCTGGAGACCTTGGGCTACGGGTTTGTGACCCTGCTGGCCAGCGGTGGGGACCTGACCTTCGCTGAAGGGTTTCTGCTGCTGCGGGGCATACTCAGCCCGGCCGGGCACGCCGCCTGGACCGGTCTGGCCGCTGCGGCGCTGTGGTGGGCCCACGCCCAACGGTGGAGACCCCGCGCGCTGGCCGGCGTAATCGGAACCTTCGTTCTCGTGGTCATCCTGCACTCCCTCTGGGATGCGACCGGCGCCTGGTACGGCTACCTCATCATCGGGTTCATCAGCTTCGCCCTGCTGATACGCCAAACCCACCGCAACGTCCTCGTTGGACGTGATTGACGTGCGATGGCGCAAGGCCTTCCTGGTAGAGGTCAAGGAGAAGCTCGCTCAACTCGGATTAACGAATTGTGCGGTCTGTGAATCCGAAAACCTCACGGTGCATCGTTTTCCCTGCTTGGCGTTAATGGGTGATTTTCCTCCCGAGATCGGCAATCTTGACGACCCCGAGGTGACCACCGAGTACCTTGTCCGAGTTGAGTGCAGCGTCTGTGGTTACGTGATGTTGTTCAATGCCGAGCGTTTCCGGACCGGAAATGATGAAACCCTGGTGCGGGGGCTGACCGAGGAGGAGGAGGACGAGTTGGAGCGTCGGGATCCGCTCTAGTCCCGTACGTCAGTTGTGCAGCACTGCCGCGCCGCTGAACCGGTCGTGAGCGAGGTCGGCGAGTGCCTCTGGTGCTTTGGCCATGGGGTAGGCGACCGTGGTGGCGCGGATGGCGAACCTCTCGGCGAGAGCGAGGAGTTGCTCACCGTCGCTTCGGGTGTTCGCGGTGACGCTGCGCAGCCGGCGCTCCTGGAACAGCTCGCCGGCGTAGTCCAGGGCTGGGATGTCCGAGAGCCAGATCCCGGCAACCGCCAGGGTTGCGCCCCGGTCGAGGGCGCGCAGAGCGACCGGCACGAGTTCGCCCGCCGGCGCGAACAGGATCGCACCGTCGAGCGGCTCGGGTGCCGTGTCCGCCGGGCCGCCTACGGAGTCCGCGCCGAGTTCGGCTGCCAGCTTCTGGTTGCCCTCCCCGCGGGTGAGCACGTGCACCCGCAACCCTTGGTGCAACGCGATCTGCGCTGTGAGGTGCGCGCTCGCACCGAAGCCGTAGATACCCAGGCGACCCCCTGGTGGCACGGCCGCACAGCGAAGAGCGCGGTAGCCGATGATCCCGGCGCACAGCAGAGGCGCCGCGTGCTCGTCGTCCAGCGAATCGGGCAGGCGGTAGGCGTAGGCCTCGTCGACCAGGCAGGCGTCCGCGTACCCACCGTCGATGTCCCAGCCGGTGAACCGCGGCTCGATGCACAGGTTCTCCGCACCACGGCGGCAGAACCGGCACGTCCCGTCCGTCTGCGCCAGCCACGCCACCCCAACCCGCTCACCGATGGCGAAGCGGTCCGCGCCGACTCCGAGCGCGTCGACGCGCCCCACAACCTCGTGACCGGGGACGACCTGCGGCCGGCGCGGTGCCAGGTCGCCTTCGGCAAGATGAAGATCGGTGCGACACACTCCGCAGCAACTCACCCGCACCCGCAGCTGGCCAGGGCCTGGCAGTGGGTCGTCTTGTTCGTTGCGACGCAACGGGCGTTGGTCGATCGGACCGCATCGGTCCACGATCCACGTCTGCATGCCGTCACCTTCTGCCGTGCCGACCGCGGGAGTGGCCATGGCGAGGACCGGACGACGAAGTAACCCTACTGTCGCCGAGTTCGACAACATGGTTGTCGCCGCGAACGGGGCAGCCTTCACGTCGAACTCGGCGACAACAAAGCACCGAACATCGCCATGATCGCGGTATATGTGCCATCGACGACACGTCATGTCGCTTACGGCACACAAGTCGTGATCAACGGCTGGTCAGTCAACGAGCAGCAGGGCGACGGAGGTAGCGGACGAGCAGCGAGCCGGCGTCGAGGTCGACGGCGCCGTTGCTCCCATCAACCTCCCTTCAGACCGCCGATGCCCAGCGATCCCTCAGCCTTGTCGGCGCGGTCGTCGCCGCGGTCGTTGGACGCCGCGATCTCCTCTTCGACCTCGCGGACGTAGCTCTCGGGGTCCTTGTCCACCGCCGTGACGCCGGCGAAATGCGTGGCCTCGAAGGCGGCGAAAGCGACGGCCAGATCGTGGCGCAGCTGCAGGCGGGCCGACGACCGCCAGGACCCCCCCAGCGTCGCCCTTGAGGTCCTTGTGCTCGGAGGTCTGCCCATCGGTGAGCCTGTTGCGCACTATGGGCCATTCGTGATGAACACTCGGGCTGAGATCGAGCAGGCGATGAGGGATTTCCAGTCTGGCCGGTTCGGCAGCATCCCCGCACACGCACTGATGCCCCATGTGCCGGATCCCAACCCGGTTCGAGTGGAACACACTGGGATCTGACGCTACTCGATCCGGTCGAGCGCCGGTTCCGGATGCTCGCCCAGGTACTCGAACCACGCCTTCTTAAGGCAGGGGTAACGCTTGGACGCCTCGACCAGGTTCATGAAGCTGATCACATTCGAGTCGAAACGACGCTGCAACTCGCCATCGGCAATGCGACCGGAACCATCGAAAGCACGGTGGGCCTGCGCGAGGGAGAACATGTCGGGGAAAACGCGGGCGCCGAGGTGCTCGAAGGGCACGCGCAAGGCCCACAGGCCCCGATTGCCGCCGACCATCGACGGAGACGCCGAGAGCAACAGCCCGTGGCGCTCGTTGAACGGCTGCGGACGGAAGCGCGACACCCAGTCGATGGCGTTCTTGAGCACGCCAGGCATGGACGCGTTGTACTCAGGTGAGCAGACCACGAATTCAATCGTCCTGGGAGAGGATAAGCGTTGTATAGGGGCCGATACTGAGGTTTGCTGACCATGGCAACCCGTCTCGGGGCTGCGACCAGGTGGTGCAGTCAAGCGAGTGATGATCACCGAAGGTGTCGTCATAACCGGACCAGTCGCTGTTGAACCGCACCCGCCAGACCCCCGACCGAGGCAAACCGATCACATAGCTGTCATAGGCGCGGTTGGCGAAGTTGAGCAGGACAACAGTGTCGTCTTGCTGTCCGCCGTCCTTCCACCGGTGGTAGGCGAGCACTTTGTCCACATCGTTGACGTGGTGCACTTGTACCCCCTCGCCCCGGAGCCCCCGGGTATGTCCTTCGAGGTCCCGCCGGAGGCGGATAAGGTCACGGTAGAGCGCTAGAATACCGGCGAATGTGTCCTTCTTGGCCCAGTCCACCGGCCGGGAGTCAGCAAACCACAGGTTCTCCAGGAACTCCTGGCCTTGAAACAGCATCGGAATACCCGGCGCGGTGAACACCAGCGCTGCACCCAGAGTCGAGCGCTTCTTCGACCACCAGCTGTCGGCGTGCCCGGGATCGATCGCTTCCGGTACCCGCTCACCGCCGTTGGCATCGGCATCATGGGACTCGGTGAACACCACCCGGGCCAGCGGCTGACCGTCGTACCGACGAGTGACCGCTGCGGCCAAACCCGCCATGCTGCGGGCCGCGTCATCCGGGGGGAGCAACGCCTGCCGGACCTGCACGACGAAATCCGGATCCCATTGAGCGGGAAAGCCCGCGCCGCCCTCCGCGGTGGGCTTGGTGACCCATTCGTTGTTTCGCATGTCCTCAGCGATGCGGATCTTCCAGGGCTGGGCGGTGGCCACGTCGTCGTTGACGGTCTGCAGCAGCCGCCACCCCTCGGGGATGTCCTGGCCGGGATCGCTGCCGCCGGTGGCGTTGCGGATGGCGGCGGTGGCGTCCAGGCGCAGGCCGTCCAGCCGGTAGGTGCCCAACCAGGACGCGGCGTTGTCTCGGAGATACTGGCGCACCTGCGGGCGGCCGTAATCGGGCCGCGAGCCCCAGCCGGTATCAGCACGCCAGTCCTGGTAGAAATAGATCCCGCCCCCATTGTTTTCATACCAACCATCAAATCGCCACAAATCGTGATCGAGGTCCCCGGGGCCGAGGTGGTTGTATACCACATCGAGCAGCACGGCTATTCCGAGCTCGTGCGCCGCGTGAACGAAGCCCTTGAGGGCATCCGGTCCCCCATAGGAGGCCTCGACCGCGAATGGCAGCGCCGGGTTATATCCCCAGGAGCGGTCCCCGGCGAACTCCGCCACCGGCAGTAGCTCGACCGCGGTGATACCCAGGTCACGCAGATAGGGCAATCTCGCGGCGGCGTCCACCAGATTCCCGACCTGCCCATCCCCAGCGGGAGCGAAGGTCCCCACGTGGAGCTCGTAAATGACCAATTCGTCCCAAGACGGGGACCGGTAGTCATCTTCTGCCCAGATGAACGCGGCCTCGTCATAGACCAGTCCGTGGCCGGCCGAATTGGTCACATGCCGGGCATACGGATCAATCCTCAGCAATGACCGATTCTGCCAGGCGAGTGAATACAGGTAACCGTCCCCTGGTCCCACCTCGGACACATCCCCAGACCAGCAGCCACCCTCCTCGGCCACCAACGCCACGGCCTGACCGGCCGCCGCACCGCTGAGCAGCTGCACCGACACCTGGGAGGCGTTGGGCGCCCAGACCCGAAAGGTGGTACCGCCGTCGAAGGGGCACGCGCCCATGCCGGGACGCTGCGAGACTCCCGTCATCCCGCACCTCCCAGCCTCGGGTCCGGCCCTGTGGCCGGCCGCGCCAGGTCGGCGCCTAGACCACAGTGTCACTGCGACCACAGTGTCACTGCGACGTCGTGCCGTCACGTGTGCCGGTAGCGGCCTGGGAGAACCGGCCGTCACCTGGGAAAGAGGTTGGCGTCGGGTGGTTGGTATACGGTCAGGCTTCGGCGCAGCTTCGTGTACTCGATCTCGGCGTTGCCGGGTCCGATCTCGCCGTCCCAGGCCACCTCGCCAGCGCCGTCGGGCATGCTGATGTGCAGATCGACGGGGTCGTCCTCGATGTAGAGGCGGCTGCGGCCCAGGCGCCCGGTGAGCATCGCCAGCGCCAACCGCAGCAGCGGCGCCGGGCCGTCCACCGTGACCATCCGCAGGTCGAGGACGCCGTCATCGAGGCGTGGGCGCCAGCTGGGTGCGAATCCGTGCGGTTGGTACCGGCAGTTCCCGACGAACATCATCGCAACGTCGCGCGCGTGACCGTCCACGACCAGTCGCACCGGCTTCTGTCGCCGCACGGCCACCAGCAACGCGATCGCCGCCGCCACCGGCTTGCCGACGCGCCCCTCCCAGCGTTCCCGGATGGCGACGAACGCGGGGTAGCTGCCCAGGCTCGAGGTGTTGAGGAACAGCCGCTCGCCGGCGAGGGCCACGTCGATCCGGATGGCTGTGCCGTGCCGGAGCGCGGCCAGCGCATCGGACACCCGGTCGATCCCGATGTCGGCGGCGAAGTGGTTGAAGGTGCCGCCGGGGAACACCAGCAGCGGCAGATCTGCGTCGATGGCGACCCGGGCGGCAGCGGCGACCGTGCCGTCCCCACCGCATACGGCGAGCACCTCAGCCCGTCCGGCCGCCTGGTGGAACGTGCGGTCCACGTCGGCGCCGATGGCGCGCCGCTTCCACTGCACCGCGGAGCCCCCGGCCGAGCGCCCCGGGCGTAGGGACCAGGTCAGGTGCCCGGACGCGATCCGGTGTGGCCATAGGGCGATGGTATAGAGCCCCAGAGCGCCACCATGACACGCTTGGGAGACTGCGCGGGTGGATGTGACCAGCTTCTACGATGTCGTGCACCGTCGACGCGACGTCCGGGGCGAGTTCACCGGCGGTGTAGTACCTACCGATGTGCTGCACCGGATCCTCGGTGCCGCGCACACCGCGCCCAGCGTTGGGCTGTCCCAGCCCTGGGACTTCGTGCTCGTTCGCGACGTGGATACCCGCACCGCGTTCCGCGACCATGTCAAGGCTGAACGCGAGAACTTCGCAAGCCAGCTCGACGAGGAACAGGCCAGGACCTTCGCCCGGATCAAGGTCGAGGGGGTGCTGGAGTCCAGCCTGGGCGTCGTGGTCACCTACGACCCGCAACGCGGCGGCCCCGCGGTGCTCGGGCGCCACGCCATCGACGATGCCGGCCTGTACTCGGTGTGCCTGGCGATCGGAAACCTCTGGTTGGCCGCGACCGCCGAGGGGCTCGGTGTCGGCTGGGTCAGCTTCTACCGGGAACAGTTCCTCCGGGAACTGCTCGCCATCCCCACCCAGATCCGACCGGTGGCCTGGCTGTGCCTGGGCCCGGTCACCACGCTGCAGGCCACCCCTGACCTTGAGCGGCACGGCTGGCGGCACCGCACCCCACTGGCCCAGGTCGTGCACGAGGAACAGTTCGGGCGACCACCACATCCCTGACCGGTTCTCGTTCCGCTTCGAAGCGAGGACACCGATGCACTTTCCGTCCACGGCTTGCTGGATGCGCACCGTGCCCTTCTAACGCGTCTTCCCGGCCCCCGGCGCGACCGCTGCTCCGGTGGAACCGGCCCCGTCCCCACCGACCCCCTGCCCGCCACCACGACGAACACCGCAGGCTCCTCGACCGAGCCATACAAGCAGTCTTAACCAGTGGGGCGAGCCTCAGGTCGCCGAGCTGGGGGTCATCCTGATCGGCAATGCGGTGAATCTGACTTATCCGAGCCCCCGGAGCGCCACCCGACTCGTTCGTGATCGCTGATTGGAAGCCTGAGCCGCGCCCAGCGCGGGTGATTCTTCCGAAACGGCGATCACAGACGAGGCAGGCTGACGCAGCGACGAGTAGTCGTGATCGGCAGGGCGCCGCGCCGCAGTCCGGACCCCGAACCGACTGGCCGCGCCACCTCAAAGTAGCTGGTCAGACCCGCGCGACCGCCCGCCGGCTCTACGACGGCGGGCGGTCTGCACCGGGGTCAGTGCTCGCCGTCGGTCGCCGATGGGGCGGGGGGTGCTGATGCCCGGCGGGCGAGGCGGCGGGCGAGTGGGTCGGCGATGCGTGGGGCCAGCGGTCCGAGTACGGCCATGATCAGCACGTAGGCGGCCACGGTGGGGGCGAAGGCCGGTGTCACGGAGGCGCCGACGAGGCCGGCGATGATGATGGAGAACTCGCCGCGGGCGACCAGCGCGGCGCCGGCCCGCAGCCGACCGGCGGGCCCGACTCCGGTGCGCCGGCCGGCAACCCAGCCGGTGAGCAGCTTGGTCGCGACGCCGACGACGGCGAGCGCGGCGGCGGGCAGCAGCTCCGAGGGCAGCGTAGCGGGGTCGGTGGTCAGGCCGAAGAAGACGAAGAACACCGCCGCGAAGATGTCGCGCAGCGGTCCAAGCAGGCCGCGGATGTGCTCGGCGACCTCGCCGGATAACGCGATCCCGAGCAGGAACGCGCCGACCGCAGCCGAGATGTGGGCGGCTTCGGCGGCGCCGGCAACCAGTAGCGCGAGCCCGAGCACCCGCAACAGCAGTACCTCGTCGGAGCGAGCGCCGACGAACCGGGTCACCGCGTCGCCCTTGCGCAGCGCGAGGGTGAGCACCACCGCAAGCGTGACGAGGGCGATGAGCACCGAGGACACCGCCGACGCCGGGGTGGAGGCGGCGACCAGCGCGGTGAGCACCGGCAGGTAAGCGGCCATCGCGAGGTCCTCGATCACCAGGACGCTGAGCACCGCCGGTGTCTCCCGGTTGCCGAGCCGGCCGAGATCGGTGAGGACCTTGGAGATGATCCCCGACGAGCTGATCGCGGTGACTCCGAACATCGCCAGCGCGGCTAGCGGTCCCCAGCCCAGCACGATCGCGAGCGCAGCGCCGGGCAGGCCGTTGAGCAGCAGGTCGAGCACGCCGACCGGGGCCTGCTGGCGCAAATTGGTGACCAGCTCGTCAGCGGTGTACTCCAGCCCGAGCACCAGCAGCAACAAGACGACCCCCACCTCGGAGCCGGTGGCGAAGAACCCCTCCGGTGCTTGCAGCGGCAGCAGGCCGCCGGTACCGAAGGCCAGCCCGGCCAGCATGTACAGGGGGATGGGAGACAGCCCGATGCGCCCCGCGAGCCGGCCGACCGCACCAAGGCCGAACAGCACTGCACCCAGCTCGAGCAGCAGACGTGCGGTGTTGTTCACGCGGCCTGGTCAGCTTGGCCGGTCAGTCCGAGCCCAGCAGGGCGCTGACCGCATGCACCCCGTCCTCGGTGCCCACCACGATGACCCGATCACCGACCCGGAACCGGAAATCCGGAGTCGGCGAGGCGAACACCTCCTGCCCGCGCAGAACCGCCACCACCGACGCGCCGGTGCGGATGGCGGTGTCGCCGAGGGTCCGGTCGGCGAAGGGGGAGCCGGGGGTGATGGGCAAGCCCTCGGTGGCCAGCCCCTCGACCCCCTTCATCCGGTTACGCCCCAGGCTAGGCGTCTGCGGCGGCCGCCTCGGGTTCAGTGAGCGAGTCCGTCGAGTCGATCGCGTTCATGTCCGCGGCTCGTGAAGCGGTAGGCGGACCTGGAAGCGGGTGTCTCCGGGCTCGGAGCGCACCCGCAGGTCGCCGTGGTGGCGGTTGACCACGATGCGCCAGCTCACGTCGAGCCCGAGGCCGGTGCCCGAACCGACCGGCTTGGTGGTGAAGAACGGTTCGAAGATGCGCTCGCGGTCGCCCGGAGCGATGCCGGGCCCGGTGTCGGTGATCTCGACGAGGGCGTGGCCGTCCTCGAGGGCGGTGCGCACGGTCAGCGTGCCGTGGCCGGCCATGGCGTCGGCGGCGTTGTCGATGAGGTTGGTCCAGACCTGGTTGAGCTCGGCGGGGTAGGCCGGTACGGGGGGCAGGGCGCGGTCGTAGTCCTTGACGACCTTGATGCCGCCACCGAGTTTGCGGGCCAGCATCACCAGGGTGGCGTCAAGGCCCTCGTGCAGGTCGATCCACTGGTGCGGCGCACGGTCGAGCTGGGAATACTGCTTGGCCGCGTCGACCAGAGCGGAGATCCGTGCGGTGGCGTCGATGATCTCGCGGAGCAGATTCTCGGTCTCCACGGTGTAGGCCAGCCACCGCAGCGCGCCGTCGAGCAGCTCGACCGGCACGGTCTGGGCGACCTCGTGCAGGTCGGGCAGGCGCAAGCCGCCGGCGACGAAGACCGCGGCCAGATCCCAACTCTGCCCGACGCCCTGCTCGTCGAGCCAGTCGGCGAGCTCATCCTCGAGGTCACCGGTTTGCACGGCCGTCAGCGGCGGGGCGGTCCGCGCACAGCCGACGAACCGCTCCTGGACGGCGGTCAGCGCCCGGAGCTGCGCGCGGTTGAAATCGCCCTCGGCCAGCAGGGCGAGCTTGTGCCGCATCCCTGCCACCCGGTCGCGCAGCGCGTCGGCGGCCCGCATGGCCGCGGCGGCGGGATTGTTGAGCTCGTGAGTGAGCCCCGCGGTGAGCTTGCCGAGGGCGAGCAGCCGCTCGCGTTGCCCTACCAGGGCGTTGGAGCTGCTGATCCCGACGAACATGCCCTGGAGCAGGTGCACGGCCATCGGGAACCAGCGTCGGAACACCTCGGTGAACTCGCGGGTGGGCAGCGCGAGCGACTGGCACGTGGTGAGCGCCCGTACGGTCGTCGAGTACGTCTGGTCGACCTGGTCGCCAAGGTAGAACTGGGTCGCGCCGAAGTAGACGCCACGCTGGTCCGTGCGGAGGATCTCGACCCGGTCCTCGCCGACCCGCTTGGTCATCACCAGGGAGCCGGATAGCAGCACATAGAAATACTGGGCCGGCTCGCCCTCGGTGACGGCCACCGACTCAGCGTCGACGTCGACCAGGTCCGCGTGCCGGCGTACCCAGTCGAGCTGGTCGTCGCTCAGGTCGGCGAACAGGAACAGTGCCCGCAGGTCGTCGCGGGACCAGCCCTGATCGAGCCGGCTCATCGCTCGGCCAGGTAGCGGTGCACCAGCGTCACCGCCATCGCGCCCTCGCCGACCGCGGAGGCAACTCGCTTCACCGACTCCGACCGCACGTCGCCGGCGACGAACACGCCGGGCAGGCTGGACTCCAGGTAGTACGGGTCGCGGTCCAGTGGCCAGCCCGGCGGGCGGCGACCCTCGATGAGCAGGTCCGGTCCGGTGCGCACGAACCCGCGGGTGTCGCGGGTGACCACCCCGTCGAGCCACCCGGTGCCCGGTGCGGCACCGATGAAGACGAACAGATGGCCGGTCGACACCGTCTCGGTGTGCCCATCGCGGGTGTGCCGCAGCGTGAGCCGCTCCAGGTGGTCGGTGCCGTGGGCGGCCACGACCTCGGTACACGTGCGTACCGAGATGGTTCCGATCGCCCCGAGCTGCTCGATGAGGTAGTGCGACATCGACCGCTGCAGCGACTCACCGCGCACCAGCAGGACCACGCGAGCCGCGTGCCGGGAGAAGAACACCGCGGCCTGCCCGGCGGAGTTGGCCCCACCGACGATGTAGACGTCCTGGCCGGCGCAGGCCGGCGCCTCTGTCATCGCCGAGCCGTAGTAGATCCCGCGGCCGATCAGCTCGGCCACACCTGGCGCTTCCAGCGCGCGGTAGGCGACGCCGGTGGCCAGCACGACCGCGTGCGCGACCACCTCCGAGCCGTCGCCGAAGCGCACCACCCGTGACGAACCCCGCGCCTGCAAACCGACCACGTCGCGGGCCGACAACGCCTCGGCGCCGAACTTCCGCGCCTGCCGGCGGGCCCGGTCGGTCAGCTGCGCGCCGGACACCCCGTCAGGAAAGCCCAGGTAGTTCTCGATCCGGCTGCTCTGCCCGGCCTGCCCGCCACTGGCCTGCCGCTCCACCAGCACCGTGCGCAGTCCCTCCGAGGCCCCGTATACCGCCGCGCCCAGACCGGCCGGGCCGGCGCCCACCACGATCAGGTCATAGAACTGCGCGGACGGCCGGGTGGACAGACCGACCGCATCGGCGATCTCAGCATCGCTGGGCCGCCGCAGCGACCGCCCGTCCGGGGTCACCACCAGCGGGATGTCCTCGGCAGTGGCACCGGCCGCGTCCAGCAGCCGCCGCCCCTCGGGCTCATCCACACTGAACCAGCGGTAGGGCACCGCGTTGCGGGCCAGGAAGTCCCGGGCCTGGTAGGACGGGGCGGACCAGCGGTGGCCGACGAGCTTCGTCTCCGAGATGTCCGGGTCCCCGGTGGCCCGCCAGAGCTCGAGCAGCGCGTCGACCACCGGGTAGAGCTTCTCCTCCGGCGGGTTCCACGGTTTGAGCAGGTAGTGGTCCACGTCGACCACGTTGATCGCCTGGATCGCCGCGTCGGTATCAGCGTAGGCGGTCAACAACGCGCGTCGTGCCCGCGGGAACAGGTCCATCGCCTGCTCGAGGAACTCCACGCCGTTCATCTGCGGCATCCGGTAGTCGGCCAGAATCGCCGCCACCGGCTCACCCCGCAGCTTGAACTCCTTGAGCGCGGCTACCCCGTCAGCCGCCGAGTCCGCCCGCACGATGCGGAAATCCTCGCCGTAGCGCCGCCGCAGATCCCGCGCCACCGCGCGGGACACCCCGGGATCGTCGTCCACGGTCATCAGAACGGGCTTGCCCATCCCGCCACCCCCGCTCGCGCAACATGGTTGCCCTCAGCCTGCTGCAGCAGCCCCGGGCACGCCAGCGTGGTCGGTTGGCCCGCGCCGAGCCGTTGGAGGAAGTTCTAGTGTGCCGGACGTTGTCGGGCCGTAGGCTGTGAATTGGTTGATGACGCCCGGTGAACAGGACGGTGGCGGTGGCCGAGCGGGTGGGCGCGGGGAGCGTGCGCGTGCTGCTGGTCGCTGTGTTACTGGGCCTGATCGGGATGCACGGGCTGGCCACGGGCGAGCTGGGGGGCTGCCACGGCGGGATACCGCCGGCGCCCCTGTTGGCTGATGCGCAAGCCCCCACGACGTCGTCGATGGCAATGGAGGTAGCAACGCACGCCGGTGGTGCCGTGATCGCAACACGATCGGGAGATTCGACCACAGGCGTGATGGCAGGCAGCGCGTGCCAATCGGTCTCACCGCAGAGGTGGCCGGGGCTGACCAGCCTGCTGGTGCTGGTGCTGGCGGTGGTCGGCTGGCTGCTGGGGTGGAGTTCGGGCTGGCCGGGGTGGATATGGCGCGATGTGACCGCTCGTGCGTCGCCGCGCTCGGGTGTGGCGCGGCTGCGCTGGGTGTGCGTGGCCAGGATCTGATCAGGCTCGTGACGCGATGGGCTGGCCCGTCGCATCGTCGCTGATCCGTGTCCTCCGCGCACGTCACGTTGTGGCGCGCTCACCCAGAAAGGTCGTTCGTGTCGTGCCTGCACGCCTGTTCTCTCGCCGCGGCTTGACCGCGATCGCAGTGTCCACACTGGCCGGGCTGGCTTTGCTGGCGGCCGGTTGTGGCACCACAACCGACTCCACCCGCGCTGGTGGGAGCACCGGCTCACTTCCCTCGACGTCAGCCGGGGCCACCATGCCCGGGATGCCGGGAATGAACGAGCCGATGCCCTCCGGTGACGGACTGTCCGCATCGGCGTCCGGATTCACCCTGACACCGGCCACCACCACGCTGCCGGCCGGCGCAGCCCAGACGTTCACCTTCCGCATCACCACCGCGGCAGGTCAGAATGTGACTCACTTCGTGCCGGAGCAGACCCAGCTGCTGCACTTCTACCTGGTTCGCTCGGACCTGACCGGGTTCGCCCACCTGCACCCGAGGATGTCCCCTGAGGGCGTCTGGTCGGTGGGGCTGCCGGCGTTGAGCCCGGGCAGCTGGCGGATCTACACCCAGTTCATCACCCCCAACCAGGCTGGCCAGCCAGTCGCGCTGGTCCTCTCGGCCCCGTTGACCGTGGCCGGGCAGGCCAGCACCGTGGCGCTGCCGTCCCCGAGCACCACCACCAGCGTCGACGGCTACGCCCTGACCCTGTCCGGTCAGCCGGCAGCCGGGAGCGAACGCGAGCTGACGCTGACCATCGGCCGGGACGGCACACCGGTCACCGACCTGCAGCCCTACCTCGACACCTACGCCCACCTCACCGCCATCCGCGACGGGGACCTGGCGTTTGCCCACCTACATCCCCAGGGCAGCGTGCACGGCGACCATGGCGGTCCGACCCTGACCTTCCACGCCGAGTTCCCCAAACCCGGCGACTGGCGACTGTTCATCCAATTCCAAACCAGCGGCACGCTGCACACCGCGGCAACAACGGTGCACGTCAGCTGATCCACGTGCGTAGCGGTCACCGGAAGTCGCTGGCGTGGTCGGCGGCCCATTGCTGAAACGTCCGCGCCCGGGCTCCGGTGAGGTCCTTCACCGTGGAGGTAACCGGTTCCGGGTGCCGCACCATCTCGGCCTGACCCTTGAGGATCGAGTCCACGAGTGTGGCGGGCATGCCACCGAAGAGTTCCTGACGCGCGATCTCGGGTGCAAGCTCCTCAAAGCGGACAGGGCGGCCGATCGCCTCGCCGATCGCGTGAGCCTGTTCGCCCTGGGTGAGCTGGCTGGGTCCGGTCAGGTGATACCACTTCCCGCCGTGTCCCTCCTCGGTCAGCGTGCGCACTGCCACGGCCCCGATGTCGTGCTCGTGAATCAGGGTCCGTGTCGCCGCACCGTAAAACCAGCGCAGCACGTTTCCGGCGCGAATCTGGTCCGCCCACATCAGTGTGTTCGCCGCGAACCCGCTAGGGCGCAGGAAAGTCCATTCCATGCCGGACTGTTCAATCAGGCGCTCCACGCGTGCGTGGGACCCGATGATCCCTCCAGCATTCTCGTTCGGATTTTCTGCTACACCCGCAGCTGAGAGGTAGACGATACGGCCCACGTGTTCCGTGATTTTCGCGATGACCGCGGGCGCGGCGTCGTCGGCTTGAAGAGTGGGGAAGACCAGGAATACTGCGTCGACGCCCTCGAGGGCGGTGTCCAGGGTGTCCGCGTCGGACAGGTCACCGCCCACGACCTCGACGCCGTCGGGCAGCGCGGTGGCATCGGGCTTGCGGGTGAGCGCACGGACGACAGCGCCCGTGCCCAAGAGTTGGACGACCACCTGTCCACCGATCTTACCGGTTGCTCCGGTGACCAGAATCGTGCTGTTTTTTGTCATGAAGCCTGCTTCCTTGTCGCAGCGGAATCGTCCCGCAAGGCTAAGACGTCAACAAAAGTTGAGGTCAAGCCGTCGTAGGCGTAGACAGGCCGCGTGGGTAGCGCCAGCGGGCCGGGCCAAGAACAACGCATTCGACTGGCATGCGACGGGCCTCACCGTGGGATCGAGGACCCAGCACGCCCAACGCGCACACATCGGCCACGAGCCTGATGCACCAGGGGTGGACAGCCGGTATGGAACTACCTGGGCGTCGACCTGCGCGCCGGGTTCTGGCTGCGCCGGATGGCGCACGAAATGGCGGTGCACCGGGCCGACGTGGCGCTCACCGTGGACGCCCCGTTCGCACTCGACGCAGACGTGGCTGAATACACACCAATAGCTCCGTTCCATAGCCGGAACCGGTCAGTGGACGGGTCAGAGGCCGCCGATGAAGTCGTACAGGCGGTCGGGCCGTCGTGCATGACGTTGTGCCGGTAGCCCATTGGTGCACGGTGAACTCGGGGTCGGCGCTGACCTTGGCCGTGGAGGCCGCCAGGGGTGACTCCCCAGGCCAACCTGTGGCCTCGATGTAGTGCTTGGCCGGCACGGACCGCCAGGCGCCGGTGAGCTTCGAGCGCTGCACCAGCGTGCCCAGGGGATGCGGCCGGGCGCGCGGGTCAAAGAACGGCAGGGGGTCGACGGCGACACCGGTTCGTCCAGCGTCCTGGATGTACCACGCGCGTTCCTCGTCGTTGGTCATCGACCAGGCGGAGTCGCCGTTCTCGGGCACGAAGGCGTCGAGGTAGACCAACGCCCGCACGCGCTGCGGGGCGCGGTCGGCGACCCCGCTGATGATGCTGCCGCCGTAGCTGTGGCCGACCAAGACGACGTCGCGCCCGTCAGCCGCCTGCTCGTCTTGGTCGGCAGGTGTGGCGAGCATCGCGGCGGTAGCTTGCTCGACGTGGTCGTCGAGGGAAACGCACCGCTCAAGCGCGGCGGCGTCCGGGTCCAGGCCGACCGGGGTCACGGCGACCGCGGCGTGGCCGGCGGCAGCGAGACGGTCGACCAGCGGCTGGTACCACCAGCCGCCGTGGCAGGCACCCGGGACGAGCACGTAGGTGGTCACCTCGGGCACCCTCCTTCGGATTGGCCCTGCGGGGTGTTGTCAGCGGTCAAGGGCCGTCGACGAAGCGCTTGTGCACGATGATGCCCCTCGGTCATCGCCCCATGGCCGTGGCCAGTTCCCGCGCGTCGAACGTCACCCGGATGGTCGTGATCTTTCCGTTCTTGGTGTGGCTCCAGTTCACGGTCGGGCATGGTGGCGCGATCGAGGTGTGCACGTCGAACCAGGTCAGCACGTCGGGGCCGTCAACGAACCTCTTGTGGATCACAATGTCGGTCATGATCTGGGCCATTCCCCGCAGACCCTGAATGCAGGTGTCGGCGTCGTCGGCCGTGCCCAGCGGTCCCCGGAAGGTGACATCGTCGGCCAGGATGGATCGCAACGTGATGAAGTCCTTGTCCTGCCATGCCCGGAAGTAGGTCGTGGCCAGCGCCGCGGGATCTGCGGTGGTGGCGGGTGCACTGTTCATAGAGGCGGTGTGCCCAGTACTCGACGGATGTACTCCTTTGATGACCGATCCTCAGGTCCGTGAGTGCGCGCTCGGTCTGCCCGGAGTGACCGAGCGCGAGACCCGGGGGCATCCGACGGCGCAGCCATCTCCCACCTCGAGGGCAAGAATCTGTTGCCCGGCGATCACCAGGTCTGGTTGGTACACGACGTACGCCGAACTCACGCCTCGCAGGACCGGTGCCCAGGTGTCCTGATCGTCCTAGTCGAACGGTGGCTGTCCGGAACGCGCAGAGTCAGTCGTCGGTGACCATGACGGTGGCGCCGCCGGTGGCGAAATTCGCGAGGTCGGCTATCACGGCTTTGCCTTCGTCGGAGGTGATGCCCGCGGGTATGTCAGCAGCTGGCCGGCCGACGCATTCCGCGAGGGCGTGGACGTCGAGTCCGCCGTCGACTCTTTCGCCGCGCTGTGCAACATCGACGTCTCCGCGTGCTCACCCAAGAACGAGGCTGGTCCACCGACCAGGTCGAGCGGTGGTGGTACGAATCACTCGCCCGGCTTCTGCTCCCCTGACAAGGCCGCAAGCAACGCCTTCACCACGCTGCGGAGAACCGCAGCGTCACCTACTGAGGCGGGTCGTGGGGGCGATCGCACAGCAGGTTTCGAGCATCTGGCGTGCCGGACCGCACGGACGTGTTACCAGGCCACTGGGCCGTCCCGGTCGATGAATGTGCCCGACGCCGCGTCGGCGGGCAGGGTGGCCGCCGTGAGCACGACCTGCGCTGCTTGGTCCGCGGTCCGCGGCGCCTGCTCCCGGTTGATGGGGTGAGGTCGGTCTGGACGAATCCCGGACACACCGAGGTCACCTTGATGTCGGTGTCGGCCAGCTTCTTGCTCAGCCCGATGGTGATGCTGTTCAACGCCGCCTTCGAGCTTTGGTAAGCCGGCACGACCATGGCGTAGTAGGGCGAGTCCGGGTTGGCCTGCTCTACCAGCGATCCCATCGTCGAGGAGACGTTGACGATCCGGCCGGCCTCGCTGCCGCGCAGCAGCGGAAGGAAAGCTTCGATGACCGTGACCGGTCCGACGACGTTGGTGTCGAATGTCTCCTGGAACATCGCCGGGTCGGCGAACTCGAGCTCCACGGAGTCGGTGGCCTCGGGCAGGATTCCGGCATTGTTGATCAGGATGTCCAGGTGTTCGTGCCGCTCACGCACCTGCTTCGCCGCGTCGGCCACGCTCGAGGATGACGTGACGTCGAGCACCAGCCACTCTGCATCCAGGCCCTCGGCGATCAGCTGTTCGGCGGCGTCACGGCACGCGATTCGTCGCGGATTCTCGGGAGCGCGTCGATGACCAGCTCGCGTACGGCCAGACCATCCGCCGCGCCACTCGTGACCGCGAGGTCGAGGTCCTTTGTCGCCCTCGCCCGTCCCCCCAGCCTGAATTCCAGAGCCGCCCCGCCCTTGAGAATCCACTGGGTTCCGGCGTCCACGGATAGCCGCACGGCGAGGCGGTCGAACACCACTCCGCGGCGTAGCCCGCCGGTGTTGTCTGACTCTTGCTCGAGCCGGGTTTCCAGCGCGCGGCGCCGGGCGATCCCGTCCGAATACCGCCTCACCCCGCCTCCGCTCGCAGAGCCCGCTCCACAACCAGCTCAGCCTGTGGACCGAGCTTCTGAGCCGCGTGCAGCAGGCTCCGGCGGCTGGCCGCCCCCGGCCGAGCAGCTCTTCGATCGCCGAGTCGACGACGTCCTGGTCAGCCTCTGCTGCGGCCGTCTCGACGGCAGCCCGCAGAGGGGTGGTAACGCGGAAACCTTCGTGTGCTCGACGTCCGTCTCGGCCAGTTCGCAGCGATGCAGTACTACTGCCCTGTCTTCTGCCGGAAGCTGGACGGCACCCGTCAGATGGATCTCCGCGGGATTCGCGATGCCGAGGTCACTGCTTCACCCACATCGTGATCGTCGAAACTGAGCTGTAGCCGTGCGCAACTGCACGGTCACAGCTCAGTTTCGACGATCACGATCCGGGCACTGCGGCCGGTGGGCCTGCCACTGTGCCGACGTGGCCGTTGCAGTGTGATCAACGGGGATGCGTTGATTGTTATGGGAAGGTCATGCACCGGGGGATGCCGTTGGTGGTGATCAAGGGTGGTCGCATCGTTGACGTGGACCTCTCCGGGACCCACCCCTTGGTGGAGTTGCCGCTGGTCGAACTGGGCGATGTCTGCCTCCGGCCGGGCCTGATCGACGCCCACGTGCACCTGGCGTTCGACCCGTGTGGCGATGTTGCCGAGCACCTGCAAGCAGATGACCAGGTGACCCTGATGGCGCGGATGCGTCGGCACGCGTTGCAAGCATTGTGTGCTGGCATTACCACTGTGCGAGATTTGGGCTTCCGCGCGAGCGTTGCTGCCTCGAATGCATCGGGAGGGTGTGCGACTGGTGTGTTCCTCGGATGCCGGGGTGGTCGCCGAGAAGCCGCACAATTGCCTCCCACTTGGATTGGGAGACTTCGAAACCTACGCTGAACTTTCTCCTGCCGAGGTCATCGCCTCCGTCACCAGCCTCGCGGCCGAGTCTTGCGGGATTGGCGACCGGAAAGGCAGGATCGCGGCGGCTATGAGGCCGATCTCCTCGCCGTCGCCGGCGATCCTGAGAAAGATCTGCAGGCTCTCGGTACTGTGTTCGCGGTGTTCCGGGCGGGACAGCTAATACCACTGTGAACGTTCCAATCGCTACGACCGAGCGTCCAGCAATCTCCGCCCGGCTTGATGAGGATCTCAGCCAGCGTGGTCGCGTAGCGCCGCCAGGAACGCTCGGAGATCCGCGGGCCCGCTCGTCGCCGCGGTGTGTACCCGGCGCAGATCGAGCTCGGCGTAAGCGTGCACGACCAGATTACGGAACCCGGCGGCGCGACCCAGCCGCTGTGCCAGCTCGCCGGGTATCAAGCTGGCATTGGCGAGCATTCGGAATGCATCGGCATAGGTAGGTGGGCTACCCAGCCCGAGCCGCACACAGCTCGACACTGCGAGATCGATCACCACCTGCACGGCCTGCCAGAGGTGCAGGACGACCGCATCGGTCTGGGTGTTCAGTGGCTGCATGTCCTCGGCGTGGGGTGACAGGTGCTCGGCGACTCGGCGCAGATGGCGATCCACCGCCGCAGCGCGCTCGGCGAGCAGCTCGCGGTCGATCGCGACGCTCATCCGAGCGCGGCCAGAACGTCGTCGTGCGCGCTCCGGATGACGGACTCCGTGTCGCACCAGAACTGAACGGCCTCAAGCTGGAAGCGCTGGAACTCAGCTGGGGAACGTTCCAGCAGGGGGATGCCGTCGCGAGCCGCTCTGTAGCGGAGCAGCGCACTCGTCCGGCTGAGGTCGACCACGTCGACCTCGTCGGTGCCCAGGATCTCGGTTAGCGTCGCCGACAGCGCCGGCAGGTCCGGGGAGTCGTCGGCGAGCACGCCGATATCCCAGTCGGACCCCTCAGCCGCGTCCGCACGCGCTCGGGAACCGTGCAATACAGCGAGCCGCAGCGCTGCGGCCGCGGGTTCCATCGAAAGCCTTTCGCGCAGCTCCGCCGGGGTCACGGTGACCAGCTTACGGCGGGCCGCCACGGCCGGTTACCCGACGTGTGATCACGGAGTGGGCCGAGGCGTCCTGCGCGCCTTGGCGCGACGAGCATCGTCAGATTCGTGCTGGTGATGCGTGATCACTAGGGACCGAGGGGGAACTGCGGCGCGCCAAGGATGGTTTGGAGCAGGTGCAGTAAATGAATGAGTGACTCCAACCCGGCCGTGAGCTCGGCAATGATCGTCGTCAATGGACCCCCTCCTCCCGGCGCTGGTGTGGGTGTGGGTGGTGTGGGTGTCGGTGGACCGGTCGGGGTTTTGCCGGCTTGGGCCTCGATGGTGGCTGCGGCGGTGATCGTCTGGGCCTTGAGCGGGTCCGGCAACGGTGCCATGCCAGGCGGGAGTTGGCCGGGTGCGATGCCCGGTTCCTGGCCTGGGCCTGCTGCGTAGCGTAGGAACGCGGCGTAGTCCTTGCCGGCCGCGGCGTCCAGCTTGGATGGTGCGGTGACCGCGTAGCTCAGCGTGGTCAGCGGGTAGGTCGTCGGGCCGGTGGCGCCGGGGTCGGGCGCCAGCACGCCCGGGACCGCGGTGGGTAGGCCGTAGCGGGTGGCTGTCGCTGTGTCTACCACCGCGATCAGGGCCAGCTGCCGGGGCGCCTGGGGATCGAGCTTCTTCGAGATCGGTGTCCTGCCGTCGGGTCGTCCGGGCCTGGCTGTCACCGCGGCTGGCCGAGCGGCCGGCGTCGTGCATGTCGTTCTTGAAGTAGTCCGGCGAGCCGGCCACCGCACCCTGGTAGGACTGGGTGAGCAGTTTGGCCACCAGCCGCGGCGTGAGCTTCATCGACGTAAACCGCTGGCCGTTGAGCTGCAGCTGGCGCATCCGCGGGTGGCTGGTGTTCGATGTTGAACGCGATGGTCAGCCCGGACAGCCCGACCGGTGCATAGACCAGCGGTTGGTCCGGTGGTGCCTGGTCGGGTGGGATCGGGTTGGTCACCAACCCCAGGCCCGGTGAGCTGCCGTCAAGCACCTGATTGCAGCTGACGTCGTCGGTGAGCTGAGTATAGCTATACAGCGCGCCGCCGCCCGCGCACAGCGCCGGCTGCCAGCTGCTGAGCGCGTCAGCCACCAACTCGTGACCGATCACCCGGCGCTCGGATCCCCCGATCGGGCAAGCCTGGCCCACAGGTAGGAAATCCAGCGGGAAAAAGATGCGATTGTCCCAGTTGGACTGGCTCAGCGGCGAGGAGTCCAGCAGGTGGCCGGCGTCACTGGCCACGGTCGAGCCGTCGACCTCGGTGGTCCCGCGTGGCACGATCACCAACCAACAGGACCGGCCCTTGGTGACGCCCCCGACGGTGACCGGGTCACCACAACCAAGACCCGCTGCCTGGCGCACGGTCTGTGCCTCGAAATACTCCACGCCGGTCCCGTCGCTATGGGTACGGGCCCGCGGGTTCTCGTTGGTGACCTGAGAGTCGAAGAAGTCATTGGTGTCCGAGGTGCCCGCGCCGGTCGGCTGGTCCTTCCCCACCGGCCAAAATGGCATGAAGGCGTTACCGAACGTGCCCGCCAGGTTTCCCCCGTCCGGGAGACCGTCGGGTTGTGGCACCCGCTCAGGTTGTTGGGATCGAGTTTCTTGGTCGCACCGGGGATCTGGTTGACCTGATCGATCCCGGCTTGCACCAGGTTGATCGGCAGTGGCGAGTAGCCCAGCGCGTCGGCCTGTTGCTGGCCCTCGCACAGGAAGTAGTAGGCGAACTCGGAGAGCGTGCGGCCTTTTTCGGTGGTGAAGTTCGAGGTGGTGTCCTTCGGGACGATCATGTAGCTGTAGCCGGACAGCGGATAGGCCCGCGGGTCGAGGTTGACGTAGACCTGGCTGAGGTCCGCGGTGAGGTCAGGTGCGCGCCGGAATGATCAGCACTCAACTACTCGGCATCGCCCTGACCCGCTACATCCTGCGGCTCCCGCCCATCGCCGCGCTCGACCCGCCGACCCTCATCGCAACCCTCACCCCAGTGCTAAACCAGATCCTCACCTACACGGCCGGCGCTCACTAGGCTCGCGACCATGCGCCATCTGCGGTTATTGACCGGTTGTCGCGGCGTTGCTGGCGTTATTGTCTGTCGCCGGGTGCTCAGTTCCATGACCGGTCAGGGCCAGTCCTCTGTGGTTGCCTCGACACCGAACCCGCGTTCACCTGCCAGAGCAACTCGACGCTCTACGTCACGGCGGGGTTCCTCACCCTGATCGCCCAGCAGATCGGCGCGCCCGATACGCCGTATGCGCTGGCCTCGCTGTTGTCACACGAGATCGGCCACGTCGTGCAGGCCCTGGTGCACGACCAGAAGAGCGCCACCGCGGACGATGCCACGTCTCAGCGGATCGAGCAGCAGGCTGACCGCCTGTCCGGGGTCTGGGCGCACGCGATGGCCCTGGACGGCAAACTCGATGCCGCGCGATTCAACAAGGTCGCACGGGACACCCGCGCGGCGGGCGGCGGCGATCACCACTGGCACGACAGGGGACGACCACAGTCCTGCCAGCTGGCCACCTTCCACTGACCTGCCACCGCTCCCCGCCTATGGGGACGCCGTCGTCGGCTTCTGAGCCCACGCGGAGATCATTGGAGAGGTGGCGAGGTCGAGCTGACCGGTCGCCACGGTCGCCAGGTGCTGCTCGATCTCATCCTCCGTCGCTAGCGCCGCCGCGACGAGATGATCGCGGACCTGCTCGACGGTGGCCCGCTCGAGGTCGGTACAGGCCGGCCCTCCCATCGGGAAGTACGCGGCCGACTGCACGCAGATGAGTCCGGCGCCGCGCAGCCGCCGCGGCAGCGTCCGCCCGTAGGCCAGATCGACACCGCGCTCGGTGAGCAGCGTCCGGAAGCCGTGCTTGAGTTTGTTGGCCAAGCGCTGCTCGGGTCCTGACTCGTCCGGGCAGACCAGCGGTTGCAGCGCGGGATCGGCCTCCTCCAGCAGCAACCAACCGCCGGGTCGCAATGCTGCGACTATGGCCGCCAGCGCCTGCGCCCGTTGCGGCACGTGCACCAGCACGAGCCGGGCATGCACCAGGTCGAAGTGCTCCGCCGGTGGCGGCTGCGCCCCGACGTCGTGACGGCGGACCTCGTAGCCGACGTCACCGCCCGGGATCCACGACGTGTCGATATCGGTTGCCAAGACCCGGCCATCACGGCCGACCTGCTCGGCGAGCCAGGTAGGCACGCTCGGGCCGCCGGCACCGACCTCCCACACCCGCCAACCGGGCGCGAGCCCGAGCGCCCGCGCGTGCCGAAAGGTCGAGGGATTGAACAGGACCGACAGCGCGTCGAAGCGCTCCCCGGCCTCGGCCTGCTGGTTGTCGAGCAGGTACCCCTCGTCTCGTGCCACACCTCGATCGTGCCTGTCGACGTCGCTGCCCACATTTCACATCGGTCGGATTATCAGTCGTTTTATACACGGCTGCGCTTGTCCTCGCCGGCCCCCTCCCTGTGCGGGGTGTAAACACCTTCGGCAAAGCTCAGAGCGCCGCGCCCAGCCAGATCGCCTGCTGGCCGGATCGGTACTCAACACGTCGATCCAACACACCACCCCAGGGCTGAACGACCTATTCTCCACAACCTAGTAACGCTACCCGAATTCCGGGCCGGCGGCCGCCACCTCCTCCTACCTATCGGTCCTTTCCGCTTGGTGACTTCGCAGTTCCGTCACCATGCTCGCGCTCGTCGTTTCCGCACACCCGATCGATCGTTGATCGGTTGTGAGCAGCGAGCACGGTGTGCAGATCAATGCTGGAGAATCCGATGGTCCGCGGCGTCGAGGGCGGCGCGTCCGGGGGGGTGGTTATGCGCTGCGTGGGGTGCTCTCCGGTGCTGCGCTGGTCTGCGCCGGCCTGGTCGTGGTGGGCCTGGGCACCGTAGCGGCTCCGTTGCCCGATCGGGGACTGGCCGCGCCCACCCCGGTGGCGATGGCCGCGCCCGCTGCGCTGCCCGATGTCCCCGAGCCTGCCGCCGCCCCGACCGCACCCACCAGCCAGCCAGCCAGTGGCGGACCTGCCGCCCGGACCGTCACGATCCCGGTGCAGATCCCGGTGTCTGCAGGCGTGCCGCGGGCACCGCGGCTGGCGTTCGCCGCGTGGGCCTCCCGGATGGCCCGGGTGACCGGGATCCCGGCGCGGGCGTTGGAGGCCTACGCCAACGCGCACGCCGTGATGGCCGCCACCCAACCCGGCTGCCACCTGACTTGGGTGACCCTGGCTGGTATCGCCGAGGTGGAGTCTGAGCATGGAACCATGGGTGGGCGCACCCTGCTGCCTGATGGGCGGCCGTCGTCACCAATCGTCGGGATCCCGCTCAACGGGGCCAACGGCACTCGGGCGATCGCGGCTACCGACGGGGGTCTGCTGACCGGGGACAAGGTGTGGGAGCACGCCGTGGGGCCGTTCCAGTTCATTCCTTCGGCCTGGGCGTTGTGGCGGGCGGATGCTCACGGTGACGGGTTCACGGACCCGCAGAACATCGACAACGCCGCCCTGGCCGCCGGGAAGTACCTGTGCGCGGATAACCGGAACCTGGCCTCGGGTGACCAATGGCTCCGGGCGGTCCTGTCCTACAACAACTCCCTGGACTACGCCAAAGCCGTCTATAGCTTCGCCCAGGGCTACGCGCGCAACGCCCAAGGCCTCACCTGATCATCAGCCGCGACTCGGCCGGCATCGGTGAACTGGCCAAACTCGGGGTGTCCGGCAACGCGGGTGGTACAGAAGGCCATCATCGCCCCTGCGCCCAGGACCACTATGACGATGCCGGTCCACAGGTCGGCCTTTTCGTAGCCGATGAACCTCGGGGTGATCCGCTTGTCGATGATGTAGGGCTGTTGGAAGAACAGCTGCCAGGGCGCGTCGGTGGTGCCGACGATCGCGATGATCAGCAGCATCACCGTGGACAGCTCCGCCCCACCCAGCATCCCCGGCACCACGAAGTCGTGAGCGACGTGGCTCAGCGGGGGGTGAGCCATCACCAGGATTGGCACCAGCAGCAGGCTGCCCGCCACCAGCACCAAACAGACCCGCTCAAAGCGCGATCCCGATGAACTCGGTGACAATCGTCAGCGCGTTGAGCAGGAACAAATCGATCACACTGAACGCGCCCCAGAACCGCCCGAACCGCTCCTCAACAATGGGGTCAGGAACCGGGGAAAAAGACAGGGGAACGGCTCATCACGAAACCTCCCGACAAACGGGGTCGCACCGACAAACCGGGATAGTCCGCTAAGAGTTTTGGCACTGCACGGCGTACCCAACCCTCACGGGCGCGTCGAGAACAGCGACGTGCAATACCATTTTGTCATCGACGTGTCCACCATTGACTCGGTCTAAGCTATTGGTGGGAGGGAATTGTGTCGCGTTGACTGGGAGCAGCCAAATAAAATCGCAATGGATGCCGTAATCAGATGGCGAGGGCGAGTCGGAGTAGGCGGCCGATAACCGGTACCGCGGATCGCGCCGGAATCAGCGCGGCAAGTGTGGCGCCGCCGACATCTACGGCCACCTGACGCCGTGGATTACGGCCCCCATCGGCAACCGGAGGTGCGCACTACGAGATCTATCCTGACGGCCGCGTGGTGTACAACCTCGAAGGTGGCGGAGGCGCAGAAGGCGGCGCTGGTCGGCGGCGTAAGCGAGTTCGACCTCGGCGCCTGCCTGATTTCGATGGGAGTCGATTCCCCCAAGATCCACGCATCAAGTGGGACGGACCACGTCCCGGGCGAGCAGCATCGCCATCAGTGCGCCCTGCGCCACCACTGCCGGGCTGTAAGCAGGATCCACCCCCGGAGATACCAGCACCAGCACAACACCGCAACACCCAGCAGACCTCGCTTTGCGACCCGCACAGCAACCCCCTGCCAACGATCTACCACCCATACCCAGCATTGAGTATTAGGACAGTGAAGTCTATGGGATCGCCGTGACGGGTTGCGGGTCACGGCGCGGCCGTGCACGCGGCGCGGCGCGCCGAGCCCGGCCAATGCCCCGGCGTCACGTGTCCGGCGCCAGTCCACAATGTGGCTGGAATACAGGCCCTCCCGGCGCAACACCGCACCCTTCTCGCCCTCGGGTGCCGCGTCATAGGTCCGCCAGCACCGGCAGCCTGTACTTCGCGGTGAACGTTCGCCGTCGGGCCCGCTCAGGCACTTCCGGGTCCGGGCGTCGCACATCCTCATCAACCACCCGACCAGGATCTGCGATCCCGGACGCCCGGTCGAGCACGGTCATGGTCATATCGGGAAGTCGCCATCCCCGCGCTCGGGTCACTGATTGTCCGGGAGCGGGTACCTCAACCCAGGTTGACCGAGAGGGATCGCAGTGAACGAGTCGAACGACGACATGGGTCAATAAAATCGTATACTCCGTTGGTGTGGAAGATCGTCATGGTCGACGAGGTGCGGCGGTGGTTGCACAACCTTCGTCGTACCGACCGGGACACGCTGCGGCAGGTCAGCGACGCTTTGGACTTGTTGACGATCGAGGGCCCCACGCTCGGTCGACCGATCGTCGACCGGATCAAGGGCCTCGAAGTTGCATCACCTGAAGGAGCTGCGACCGGGGTCGTCGGGTGCGAGTGAGATCCGGATCCTGTTCGCCTTCGATCCGACGACCCGGGCGGTTCTGCTGGTGGCCGGAGACAAGGCGGGTGACTGGAAGCGCTGGTACGTGCGAGCTGTGCCGCTCGCCGAGCATCGATACGAACAGTGGATCAAGGAGGTGGAGTCGTGACCGAGTGGCACACCTGGGACGAGGTGAGTGTGGAGTTGGGCGACGTGCTCGGCAGCGCCGAGGAGCGCGCGCAGCGCGTCGAGCAGCTGCGCCGTGGGCTGGTGTTGCGGCGGCTGGTCGAACAGCGCAAACGGGCCGGGCTGCGCCAAGTCGACGTGGCCGAGCGGATGGGAGTGTCGAAGGCGCGGGTCAGCCATATCGAGCACGGGGCGGTCGCGACAATCGAGCTGCTCGCCCGATACCTCGACGCCATCGGTGGCCGTTTGGAAATCACCGCTGCATTCGACGGTGGCATTGAACGCGTGGTACTGGACTGGCCAGCCGCCTAGAGATCCTTGGTCCCCAGGGGGCTGACCGCACTGGGTGCCGGATCATCAGAGAAGACGAGCTGGCTGAAGTCCCCAACTGTCGCCGCAGTGTGGCTGAGTAGCGCGTGAGCACCGCCCCTGCACACCAGAACAAAATTGTCCTACACACGGTCATATTACCTGGCCAGACCTGGCGCCCCCGGCAGGATTCGAACCTGCGCCACCGCCTCCGGAGGGCGGTGCTCTATCCCCTGAGCTACGGGGGCATGCCGCAGGCGAGCTTACCGGTACTGACTACGCCCGCCCAAGCCAGGCGGTGCTCAGCTCGGCGGCGGTAGGGGGTGCGCCCCGCGCTGGGCGATCAGCTGGGCCAGGTAGTCACTTTCGGCGCCCTGCGAGACGACGATCTTCTCAGCCAGGTTGCGCACCTGGGCGCTCTCTCCGTGCGCTGCGGTGTAGTTGGCCATCGGTGTGCCACCCTGGTGGTGACGGAGCATCAGTTGCAGGAACCGTACGTCGAATTGGCCACCGCTCGACGTCTGAAGCTGTTGCAAATCAGCAGCTGACGCCATCCCCGGCATCGTCGCCACCCCGGTGGTGCCCGATCCGGTGCCGTGCGCCATCCCTGGCATCGGCGGGGCATCAATCATCCAGGTCATGTACCGGCCGGTGGGCAGTGGCGGGGCGTTCCACAGACTCAACCAGCCCTGCATCTGACCGATCTGTTGTAGTTGGTTGGTCTCGATGTCAAAGGCGATCAACCGGATCTCCGGGTCGGTGCTGCGATCCCGGGCCAGACCAGCCATCAGCACCGCCTGGCGGTGGTGCACCGACATGTCCTGGGCGAAGCCGACGTCCACCGCACCGCCCTTGACCTGGCCGGGCCCACCCGCGAGAAACACGCCCAACGCCGCCCCGAGCAGCAGCACCGCGAGCAGCGCACCGGCGCGCACAAACAGGCGGATCCAGGGCGCCTGAGACTGACTGGCAGCGGCTGCGGTCTCAGCGCTGGTCTGGTTCATCCCACCTGGGTCGGTCTCGGTGTACGTCTGCGCCATGGCGTGGTTCACCCACCTGCGGGTAGGCCGGGTGTCGACTGCGTACCGCCCGGAGCGGTCGGTGCCTCCCCGGCGTTGGGTGCAACGCCGCGGCCACCGCCGTAGTTCATCGGAATGGCTCCCGGACCGGGTGGCGCGGCGACGAACGGCGGCGGCTTCGCCGGATCGAACAGGCCGGGGAGCTCGTCGCAGCTGGCGCCGACCTCTGGGTAGGTGTACTGGTTGAGCCGCAGGGACTGGATGAACTGGTCGATCCGCTTGTCGGCAGGATTGCTCAACTTGAGCTGGTGTCCCCAGGACTGCAGGGCTATCGGCGAGTCCAGGCCCGGGTAGGGCGACAGCATGAGATAGTTCGAGCCCTGCACCCGATCTTGCAGTGATTGCAGCGCTGCGCCGTTGATCTTGCTGGGGTTATAGGCGATCCACACCGCGCCGTGTTCGAGGGCGTGGACCATATTCTCGTTGCGCACGGCCGTCGCGTAGACGACGCCGTTGCAGGCAGCCCAGGTTGCGTCATGCGGACCACCGAAGGGCGGGCTGTGGTCATAGGCCACTCGCTTGTCAGGGCCGATGTGCCCGCGGTTGGCCGCCCCGTAGTTCTGGATGTCAATCCCCTTGATGTGAGCTGAGGGGTCCTTGTCGCTGGCCGTGGGAGTGAAGGCGCGACGGCCCTCATACTGGAGGTACAGGTAGCCGAAGATACCGACCGCGAACACCAGTACGGTCAGCACCGCCGCTACCGTGCCCCACGGCCTCGGTTTGGTCGCCGTCACGACCGAACGGGCGTTGCGCACCGCCTTGCTGGTCTTGCCACTGGGCATGCTGGCCGGTCCTCGCTCAACGGTCTTCGCTCAACGGTCTTCGCTCAGCTGTGTTCGCTCATTCGAGGTCTGCTGCCAGAGCGCGGCGTCAGTGTAAGGACTCCCCGTTATGGGCGACTGCGCCCGGGTCCCCACACTGGTTGCCCGGATGGGCGCGATACCTCCCTAGACTCGCAGGCGTGACTCCCGCTGCGCTCGCCGACCTGGTCCGGTCCGTCGCCCACGATGTGCTGACCGGCCGTGGTCTGGACCCCGTCGTGCTTCCGGCGACGGTGTCCATCGAACGCCCGCGGGTCCCCGACCACGGCGACTATGCGACCAATGTGGCGTTGCGGACCGGGCCCAGGGTAGGAGTGCCACCGCGGGAGTTCGCCGGCTGGCTGGCGCACGCACTGGACCAGCGCCACGAAGTGCGCTCCGTGGAGGTCGCCGGACCCGGTTTCCTCAACCTGCGGCTGGCCCCCGACGCGCAGAGCGACATCGTCGCGCAGGTGCTCGCCGCCGGGGAGCGCTTAGGTCTTCAAGGCCGGCCAACCCGCCGGTTGGCCGGCCTTGAAGACCTACCAACCGTCCGCGAAGCGCAGTATGTGCACGCCAGGCTGGCGGCGCTGGGCCGCAACGCCTCCGATCTTGGCATCACCTACCAGGGCGCCCAGCTCGCGCTGCTCGACCACGAGCTGGAGGGCGATTTGATCCGCACACTAGGTGAGTTCCCGCGCATCGTGGCCGCGGCGGCGACAGCGGCAGCGGCGTTGGGGAACGCCGACCCCCGCGCGCCGCACCGGGTAGCCCGTTACCTCGAGCAGCTGGTCACGGCGTATCACCGGTTCGACGGTAGCTGCCGGGTACTGCCGATGGGAGATGAGCAACCAGGGCCCCGCCACGCCGCGCGGCTGGCGTTGTGCGAGGCGACCCGCCAGGTGCTGGCCAACGGCCTCGGCCTGCTCGGGGTCAGCGCACCGGAGCGGATGTGAGGGCGCATCCGGCCGGGCCGCGCCATGCCGACGTGCTGGCCCGTTCCTCCACCGCGGGCCCGTGTCCCACGGGCCCGGCCGACCTGAACGTGCTGCACCCCGCGGTGTGGCCGCGCGGAGCGCACCGCGGTGATGACGGCGCGGTGCGGTTGGCCGGCGTGGAGGTCGGCGAGCTCGCTGAGACCTACGGCACCCCGCTTTTTGTGGTGGACGAGGCAGACTTCCGGGCCCGCTGCGCCGAGCACGCTGCCGCCTTCGGCGCGCCAGAGCGGGTGCACTACGCGGCCAAGGCGTTCCTGTGCTCGGAGATCGCTCGCTGGGTTGCCGAGCAGGGCCTGAGCCTGGACGTGTGCACCGGCACCGAGCTCGCCGTCGCACTGCACGCGGGTTTCCCCGCGCACCGGATCGCGATGCACGGCAACAACAAGTCCTCCGACGAGCTGACCGCCGCCGTTGCCGCCGGAATCGGCGCGGTGGTGCTCGACTCCTTCCTGGAGATCGCCCGGCTGGACGACATCGCTCGCCGCCACGGCGTGACGCAGCCGGTGCTGATCCGAGCGACGGTGGGCGTCGAGGCGCATACCCACGAGTTCATCGCCACCGCGCACGAAGACCAGAAGTTCGGGTTCTCGCTGGCGGCCGGAGACGCCGCCGAAGCCGTCCGCCGGGTGCTCAAATCCGAGGGCCTGCGGCTGGTGGGGCTGCACAGTCACATCGGCTCGCAGATATTCGACGCCGACGGCTTCGAGCTTGCGGCACACCGGATGGTCGCTCTGCTCGCAGCGATCCGGGACGAGCACGGGCCCGACGCCATCTCCGATATCTCCATCCTGGATCTCGGCGGTGGCCTGGGTATCGCCTACACCGCAGACGACGATCCGCCTCGACCGGCCATGCTGGCGGCACACCTGCGGGCCGTCGTGGACGCTCGGTGCCAGGCGGCCGGCTTGCCCACCCCCGGGCTGGTTGTCGAGCCGGGCCGGGCGATCGCCGGACCCGGCACGGTGACCCTGTACGAAGTGGGCACCACGAAAGACATCACTGTGGTGGCATCGACGCGGCGGCGTTACGTGTCGGTGGACGGTGGGATGAGCGACAACGTGCGCACCGCGCTGTACGACGCGAGCTACGACTGCCGGTTGGTGTCGCGCCGCTCCGAGGCTGAGGGCGCGCTGTCCCGGGTGGTCGGCAAGCATTGCGAGACCGGCGACGTGGTGGTCCGGGACTGCTGGCTCCCGGACGACCTCGCGCCGGGTGATCTGGTGGCTGTCGCCGGGACCGGGGCGTACTGCTACTCGATGTCCAGCCGGTACAACCTGGTGCCGCGCCCGGCGGTCGTTGCGGTGCGTGACGGCGCCCACCGGCTGCTGCTTCGCCGGGAGACGTTGGCTGACCTGCTGTCCCTGGAGGTCTCGTGACCAGACCTGTCGGGCGCGAGGCCGGCGTGCCGGGCCGACCCATCGGCGTCGCTTTGTTGGGCTGCGGCACCGTGGGCAGTGAGGTGCTGCGGTTGCTCACCGATCAGTCCGCGGAACTCGCCGCGCGCGTCGGCGCCACGGTCCAGCTGGTCGGGGTGGCCGTGCGGCGCCCGCGGCGCCATCCCCAGGTACCCGCCGAACTGCTCACCACCGACGCCGCCGAGCTGATCAACCGCGACGACGTCGACGTCGTGATCGAGGTGATCGGTGGCATCGAACCGGCCCGGCCCCTGCTGCTGGCCGCGTTGCGCGCCGGGCGCGGCGTCGTCACCGCGAACAAGGCGCTGCTCGCCGAGTGCGGACCGGAGCTGTACGCCGCAGCCGACGCCGCCGGTACCGACCTGTATTTCGAGGCGGCGGTAGCCGGGGCGATCCCGCTGTTGCGCCCGCTGCGGGAGTCGTTGGCCGGGGACCGGATCACCCGGGTCACCGGCATCGTCAACGGCACGACCAACTTCATCCTGTCCGCCATGGACAGCTCCGG
>QHBZ01000208.1 GCA_003244055.1 Pseudonocardiales bacterium
CGGTGATCCGGCCACCGCGGCCACCCACTATCAGCTGGCCCGCGACCGCCAGCGGCGGCTGGGAGAGCAACTGGACACCCCCCAAGCCCAACGTGACCTCTCGATCAGCCACGAGAAACTGGGGGACGTCGCCCGTGATCTCGGTGATCCGGCCACCGCGGCCACCCACTATCAGCAGGCCCTCGACATCGATCGGCGGTTGGCCGAGCAACTCGGTACTGCGCGGGCACTGCAAGACCTGCGGGCCGGGCTCAACGATCTTGCCCGGGCCGAGGAGGAACTGGGCAACGCCGATGCCGCTGCGGCACTCCATGCCGAAGTGGCCGCTGTGGCGGAAGAGGTCGCTGCGGTGAACGACGACGCGCCGCACCCGTCGCCGGACGGACCGTGAACTGCTCCGATCCGGGTCCGATCCGGCACCGTTCGCCGTTTCACCGCCTCCACAGTTCCCGAGCTCAACAGCAGTGCTGTTCCTCCCAGCTTGGGCAGCGCTGCTGTTGAGCTCGGGGCACTGAGAGCGCCACGGTCCGGATGTGCCGACCGGGTCACGGGTGGTTCAGTCAGGTCTGCGGCCAGCTTCGGCCAGTACCTTGCGGACGGGGTCGTAGTCGCACCACGCGTCTTGCAGAAACTCGCGCCACCGCGGGTCGTGGCCGGAGCGCTTCACTCGGAAGTACACCGCGCGCCGTGTCGCGTCGGAGATATTTCCACCGATGTTGTGGCCTAGCAGATAATGCGCCAGCAGTAGGTCCCCGGCCCGACCCCGGATCTGCTCCGGCTCGGGCAGCCGAATCGGTGGGTAGCCGGCCGCTTCGAAGAACGCATCCGGCCCGTGCTCGCGGAAGTAGTCCGCATGGGTCACGTGCGTCCCTGGCCAGACCCACAGGTTGCCACCGCCGGCATCGAGTTGATCGGACATCAGCACTCCGGCGAGCAGGGTGAACGTCCCCGGGCGGCCGTCGCACTCAGGGGACGACCCGTCGATGTGCGGCCCGCCAGGCCGGTGTGGCAACGGCGGGATGTTCAACGCCACCTGCACCTGCCACGGCGCCTCCAACGTCCCTGCCCGGTCAGCGACTCAGCGAGAGCGAAAGCCGGACTCCTGGTGAGTAATGCACTGAGCGACGGGACGTTCACCGCCCTGGGCCAGTAGAAATGGTTCCCGCGAACATCGGCGCTGGGTGGCTTGCTCTCCACAAGGGCATCGATGGTGCGCGATCCCACCGTCACCAAATCCTGTGGGACCACCTGCGGAAGAACCACGAAACCCTGTCGGGCGAACTCGTGCAACTGCTCCCGATCAAGCACGCCGGCAACCGTAATTGGGCGATGCCACGCCGGCTACTCATTTCCCGTTCCAGCTCGGCGACCCGGTCGCCGCCGGCGGCCAGATCTTCACCGCGCTGCCCGGTCAACGTTCGCGTGTGCAACGTTGTGCGACCAGTTGGTCATGGTTGGGAACCGGTCTGGCGGTGTGGCGTCCCTCTTGTCGTCCTATCGACCAACCTGATCGACCAACCTGATCGACCAACGCGAGGAGACCACAGCAGATGGCACAGCAGTTCAGCGCGCAGTTCGAGCAGATGCAGTCGGCGGCAAGTCACGTCGCCGAGGTGAACCAGAGCGTGCAGGGTCAGCTCTCGGGTCTGCGCAACCAGCTGGCACCGCTGGCCGGGGCGTGGAAGGGCCAGGCCGCGACGGCCTTCAACCTTCTCATGGAGCGCTGGGATACCGATGCGAGCAATCTCAATGAGGCACTCAACAGCATTGGTGAGCAGATCCGCGGATCCGGGACGACCTATGCCCAGGCCGACGAGAACGAGAACCAGACCTACTCGCGGATCAGTCAGGCCCTGGGCAACTGAGCACGCCGCCCGGGCCTCGCGATACCGCAGCAGAACTTCGTTAAGGAGACGTACCCGTGAGTGATGGCACGATTCTGGTCACGTTCGGCGAGCTGGAGAGCGCGCGGAGCTCGATTCAGACGACGTGGACGAATATCAGCCGGGAGATGGAGGACCTCAAGAGGTACCTGCAGCCGATGGTGGAAACCTGGAGCGGCGATGCGTCGACCGCCTACCAGGCCCACCAGGCGAAGTGGGACCGATCGGCGAACGACCTCAACCAGGTGCTGAACCAGATCGGGGTGGCGCTCGGCACGTCGAACGAGAACTATCAGTCTGGCGAGGCAGCCAACCGCGCGCGCTGGTCGTAGCCATCGAGGGTGACGCCTTCGGGTCGCCGCCGGATGCTAGGCTGCCCGGCGGCGGCCCCGTTTTGACCGTGCTACGCGGCGCCCGGTAAAGTTTGATGATCCTGCGAACTGCGATAATGAGGTAGGTCCGTGCGCACGTACAGCCCCAAGCCCGGCGAGGTCGAGCGCGCCTGGCATGTCATCGATGCCACGGACGTGGTCCTGGGCCGTCTCGCCAGCCAGGTCGCCACGCTGCTGCGCGGCAAACACAAGCCCACCTACGCCCGCCATGTCGACACCGGCGACTTCGTCGTGATCGTCAACGCCGGCAAGGTGGCGTTGACCGGCAACAAGGGCGACCGCAGCTTCGTCTACCGGCACAGCGGTTATCCGGGTGGCCTCAAACGGCGCTCGTTCAACGAGATGCTCGCCACCCAGCCCGCGCGGCTGGTGGAGAAGTCCATCAAGGGCATGCTCCCGAAGAACACGCTGGGCCGGGCGATGGCCCGCAAGCTCAAGGTCTATGCCAGTGCCGAGCACCCCCATGCCGCCCAGCAACCGCAGCCATTCCAGATCACCCAGGTCGCCCAGTGATTCCTGAACCCGTGACCATTCCTGATCCAGGGACCATTCCTGATTCAGTGACCGTGTCGGACGCAGCAGCCGTAACCAGTGAGGACCCGAGAGACGCCGTGACCACCCCGCAGACGACGCAACCCGAGGCCGGGCCGGCCGCAACTTTTGCACCGGGCCCGCTCGTGCCGATGCCGGTGCCCAGCGGTCAGGCCACGCAAGCGGTGGGTCGCCGTAAGGAAGCGGTCGTGCGGGTGCGGCTGGTGCCCGGCACCGGTGTTTTCAAGCTCAACGGCACGACCCTGGAGAAGTACTTTCCGAACAAGGTGCACCAGCAGTTGATCCGGGACCCCCTGGTCACCGTGAACAAGCCAGAGTCCTACGACGTATTCGCCAACCTCTCAGGTGGCGGTACGTCCGGCCAGGCCGGCGCACTGCGACTGGCCATCTCCCGCGCGCTGATCGAGATCAACATCGATGATCGTCCGGCCCTGAAGAAGGCGGGCTTCCTCACCCGTGACTCCAGGGCAACGGAACGCAAGAAGTACGGATTGAAGAAGGCGCGCAAGGCGCCCCAGTACTCGAAGCGTTAATACCGCGAGCTTTGACGCCTCGCCTGTGTTGACCTCCCGCCTGTTCGGAACAGACGGGGTGCGGGGGTTGGCGAACTTCGACCTCACGCCAGAGCTGGCGCTGGCCCTGTCCGGCGCGGCAGCGCGGGTGCTCGCCGACCACAGCCGTGGGGGAGCCGGCTCTCGTCCGGTAGCCGTTGTGGGCCGGGACCCGCGGGCCAGCGGCGAGATGCTGGAGGCGGCCGTTACCGCGGGCCTGACCTCGGCGGGGGCCGATGTCCTGCGGGTCGGGGTGCTGCCCACTCCTGCGGTTGCGCACCTGGTGGGCGAGCTGTCCGCGGACCTCGGAGTGATGATCTCCGCGTCACACAACCCGATGCCGGACAACGGCATCAAGCTCTTCGCCGCGGGCGGCCACAAACTTCCCGATGCGGTGGAGGATGAGATCACCGCGCGGTTGAACAGTCGCGAGTGTGAGCGTCCCACCGGCGCCCGGATCGGCCGGGTGCGCGACGTTCCGGAGGCTGCCGGTCGGTATGTGGATCACCTGCTGCTGGCCACTCCGCACTCGCTGGACGGGATCCGCATCGTGGTGGACTGCGCGCATGGCGCGGCTTCTTCGGTCGCTCCGCAGGCCTACCGCAGGGCCGGCGCCGACGTCGTAGCGCTGCATGCGGAGCCCGACGGTCTCAATATCAACGATGGCTGCGGGTCCGCCCATCTGGATGCCCTGCGAGTGGCGGTCCTGGCCCAGCGCGCCGCGATCGGGATCGCGCATGATGGCGACGCCGACCGCTGCCTGGCTGTTGACGCCACCGGTGAGATGGTCGACGGCGACCAGATCATGGCGATCCTCGCGGTGGCGATGCGGGAGAGCGCCGAGCTGGTCGAGAACACCTTGGTGACCACCGTGATGAGCAATCTGGGGTTGCACTTGGCGATGCGCGAGCATGGCGTGGTCGTCAGGACCACCGCGGTGGGGGACCGGTATGTGCTCGAGGCGCTGACGGCGGGTGGATTCTCGCTGGGCGGTGAACAGTCCGGGCACGTTGTGCTCCCCGAGTACGCCACCACGGGCGACGGGTCGCTCACCGCGTTGCGGCTGATGGCCCGGATGGTTACTTCCGGGCGCAGCCTGGCCGACCTGGCCGGGGTGCTCACCCGGCTGCCGCAGGTGCTGATCAACGTCGCAGTTGCGGACAAGGCGACGGTTGCGGTGGCACCCGCGGTGGCCGACGCCCTTGCCGATGCCGAGGCTGAACTAGGCGATACCGGCCGCATCCTGCTGCGCCCATCAGGAACCGAGCAACTCGTGCGGGTGATGGTCGAGGCTCCCACCGAGTCCGCCGCCACCACCATCGCTCAACGGGTAGCCAAAGTCGTCGCCGCCAGCTGAGCGGCCTCCGCGACGGTGGTTATTCGGCTTCGGCCAGGAGGGCTTCGTACTGGGTGGCGCCGGTGAGGTGGCGCAGCAGGAAGGCAGTGACCAGCGCCCGGCTGATCCGCCGGGTTGCGGCTTCTGAGCCACTGCCGATGAGCACATCGGTCCAATGCGGGCCGTCGGTGAAACCGAGATGGCTGGCCTTGGGCAGCGTCCTCAGCTGCACCGGACCGGCCCACGCCCTGACCACCGGTTCGGCATGCCCGACCGCCGGTGCCACTTGGTCGTTGCCGCCGGCCACGTGCAGGCCCGGCATGGTGCAGCGAGGCGCGGCGGCAACCGCTGACGGCAGGGTCTCGGCCAACGCCAGTGTGACCACCGCCCGGCACCGGCCGTCGTCAGCTGCCGCGAGCACCGCGCAACCGCCGCCCATCCCGTGCCCCACCAAACCCAGCATGTCGGGTTCGACGCTGATCGCACCATCGCCCAGCCGGACACTGGCGCACACGTCCAGCGCCGTGCGTAGATCGGTGGCGAACTGTCGGTGCGACGCCAGCGGGCCACCCTGAGTGGCCGGCGCTGCCGCGACCACACCCCAGGTGGCCAGGTGGCGCAGCAACTCGTCGTAGCGCGCCGTCGGCTGCAGCCAGCCGTGCCCGAACGCGACCGCGGGCAGTCCGAGACCAGAGCGCGGAGTGAACACCACGCCGGGTAGACCCGCCGCCTCGAGGTCACCGCGGGCGACCGCACACGGACCCGGCCGGGACAGCTCCTCAACCGTGCGGCGGACCGCGGGATCGGTGCGTACCATGAGTCGGGACGGTATCGGATCGCGGTAACCACGTTGGTCTAGCGTGGCGCCCATGTGTGGAATCGTGGGCTACGTAGGGCATCGAGACGCCCTGGGCGTCGTCCTGCAGGGTCTGGGACGGCTGGAGTATCGCGGGTACGACTCTGCCGGTGTCGCGGTGCTCACCAGCGCCGGCCTGTCGGTGACCCGCAAGGCGGGGGCACTGGCCAACCTGATCGGCGAGCTCGACGCCACCGTGCGAGCGGCGTCGAGCGGCACCGCGGGGATGGGACACACTCGGTGGGCGACCCACGGCGCGCCGACCGACCGCAACGCCCACCCGCACCGCGACACCGCCGGCAGGCTCGCCGTGGTGCACAACGGGATCATAGAGAACCACGCCCAGCTGCGCGCCGAACTGGAGCATGGCGGGGTGGAGCTGACCAGCGACACCGACACCGAGACCGCCGCGCACCTGCTCTCCGCGGCCTATGCGAGCTGCGGCGACCTGCCGCTGGCCGTCCGTACCGTGTGCCGCCGGCTCCACGGCGCGTTCACCCTCGTCGTCACCCACGCCGACGAGCCCGACCTGATCGTCGCGGCGCGCCGCTCGTCGCCGCTGGTGGTGGGAGTGGGCAACGGGGAGCACTTCGTCGCCTCCGACGTCGCGGCGTTCATCGAACACACCCGCGACGCCGTCGAGCTCGGTCAGGACCAGGTGGTGACGATCACCCGCGACGGCTACCAGATCACCGATTTCCACGGTGCTCCCGCATATGGGAAGCCCTTTCACGTCGACTGGGACCTCTCCGCGGCGGAAAAAGGCGGCCACGACTACTTCATGCTCAAGGAGATCCAGGAGCAACCCAGCGCCATCGCCAACACCCTGCGCGGGCATTTCATCGACGGCCGGATCGTGCTGGACGAGCAGCGGATGGACACCCAGGAGCTGCGCGACGTCGACAAGGTCTTCGTGGTCGCCTGCGGGACCGCGTATCACTCCGGGATGGTCGCCAAATACGCCATCGAGCACTGGTGCCGGCTGCCGGTGGAAGTCGAGCTCGCCAGTGAATTTCGGTATCGCGACCCGGTGCTGGACCGCTCCACGCTGGTCGTGGCGATCTCGCAGTCCGGGGAGACGATGGACACCCTCGAGGCGGTACGCCACGCCAAGGACCAGAAGGCCCGGGTGCTGGCGATCTGCAACACCAACGGGGCGCAGATCCCCCGGGAGTCCGACGCGGTGCTCTACACCCACGCCGGGCCGGAGATCGGGGTGGCCGCCACCAAGACGTTCCTCGCCCAGATCGTCGCCAACTTCCTGGTCGGTCTCGCGCTGGCGCAGGCTCGCGGCACCAAATACTCCGACGAGGTCGCTCGTGAGTTCGCCGAGCTGGAGGCGATGCCTGCGGCGGTGGCCCAGGTGCTCAGCACCGTTGATCAGGTACGCGAGCTGGGCCGCAAGCTCGCTGACGCCAAGGTGGTGCTGTTCCTCGGCCGCCACGTCGGTTTCCCAGTGGCTCTGGAGGGCGCGCTGAAGCTCAAGGAGCTCGCCTACATGCACGCCGAGGGCTTCGCCGCCGGAGAGCTCAAGCACGGCCCGATCGCGCTGCTCGAGCCGGGACTGCCGGTGGTCGTGGTGATGCCCTCGCCGAAGGGGCGCGCCGTGTTGCACGCCAAGCTGTTGTCCAACATCCAGGAGATCCGGGCCCGCGGCGCGCGGACCATCGTCATCGCCGAGGAGGGCGACGAGACCGTGCGGCCCTACGCCTCGCACCTGCTGGAGGTCCCTGCGGTGCCCACCCTGCTGCAGCCGCTGGTGTCCACGGTGCCGCTTCAGGTCCTTGCCGCGGAGATCGCCCGGCAACGCGGCTACGACGTCGACCGGCCGCGCAACCTTGCCAAGTCTGTGACAGTTGAGTGATGGGGGCCTTCGGCCCTGTGAGTGGTAATGCGGATGATAACTCACACGCCGCTTGGTCGGTGGCCCGAGTGCGGGCCGCCGACCAAGCGGCAATCGCTCGCGACCGTCCAGGCACCCTGATGCGGCGTGCGGCGTTCGGGTTGGCCAACCGGACCGCCGCGGCGCTGGCCGATCGGACCGGTGGGGTGTCTGGCCGGCACGTTACGTTGCTGGTCGGGGCGGGCAACAACGGTGGGGACGCGTTGTGGGCCGGGGCATACCTGCGCCGCCGCGGCGTCGTGGTGACAGCCGTGTTGTTGTCCCCGGACCGGGCGCACTCGCAGGGCCTGGCGGCGCTGCGCCGAGCCGGCGGGCGGATCTCCGACCAGCCGCCAGACCGGGTGCACCTCGTGCTCGACGGGATCGTGGGACTGTCCGGCCGGGGTGCGCTGCGCCCGGCGGCCGCGCGGCTGGTGGCGGCCGTCCGGGTGCCGATCATCGCGGTGGACTCGCCGTCCGGAGTGGACCCGGACACCGGCACTGCCGACGGACCTGCGGTCACCGCCACCGAGACCGTCACCTTCGGCGCGCGCAAGCCCGTGCACCTGCTGACCCCGTGGCGTTGCGGCCCGGTGCATCTGGTGGACATCGGCTTGTTCGCCGAGCTGGGCGAGCCCGACCTGCGGGTGCTGACCGCTGCCGAGATCGGGACGCTGTGGCCGGTGCCGGGCCCCACCAGCGACAAGTACAGCCAGGGCGTCGTGGGAATCGCCGCGGGCTCGGCGGATTACCCCGGTGCCGCGGTGCTCTGCGCGGGTGCCGCGGTGCTGGCAACATCGGGTATGGTCCGCTTTGCCGGCTCCGCCGCCGACGCGGTGCGACGGCGTTGGCCGGAGGTGGTGGCCACCGGTTCGGTGTCCGACGCCGGGCAAGTGCAGGCCTGGGCCGTCGGGCCGGGATTGGGCACCGGCGTCGCCAGCCGCCAGGTGCTGGCCCACGTGCTGGGCGTGGGGGTACCGGTGGTGGCTGACGCCGATGCGATCACCCTGCTAGCCCGGCACCCCGAGCTTGCGGACAGCCGTGACCCGGGCACCCCGCTGGTTCTCACCCCGCACGATCGGGAGTTCGAGCGGCTCACCGGCGAAGCGCCCGGCGCTGATCGGGTAAAGGCTGCCCGGGACGCCGCCCGCCGGTTTGATGCGGTGTTGCTGCTCAAGGGCAACACGACCATTGTCGCCGCCCCGGACGGTCGGGTGCTGGTGAACCCGGCCCGCTCGTCCTGGCCGGCCACCGCAGGCTCCGGCGACGTTCTCACTGGCGTGCTCGGCGCGTTGCTGGCGACCGGACTGGAGCCGGCCACGGCAGCGGCCGCTGCGGCGCACGCCCAGGAACTGGCCGCCGCCATCGCCGCTCGGGGCGGCCCCGCCGGTATCGCCGCTCGGGGTGGCGCAGCTCGGGGCGGCACCTCAGCCGGCGCTCCAGCGCCCGCTTCGGCCATCCAGGCGGCCCTGACCAACGCGATCCGTGTCCTTCGCTCGACACCCGAGGGTTGACAAACTGTCATCATCACTGTCCGTGTCGGCGAGGGAATAGGTGTCGTGGCCCGCAGAGGTGCCGGGTGCCGAGTCGGCATCCACGGGTGACCGCCGGGATGCGAGGATGACCACGATGGCAGCAACGGCCTCGCGTCCCCGCGTCGAAGTGGTGATCGACCTCGACGCGATCCGGCACAACGTCGGGATCCTCGCCGGGTGTGCCGCCGCGTCCGGTGCCGCCACCATGGTGGTGGTCAAGGCCGACGGGTACGGCCACGGTGCGATCGACGTCGCCGGCGCCGCGTTGCAGGCGGGAGCCAGCGCGCTGGGTGTGTGCAGCGTCGAGGAGGCGCTCGAGCTGCGCTACGGCGGAATCAGCGCACCGGTACTGGCCTGGCTTCGCGCACCAGGGGAGGATCTCGCCGCCGGGCTCGCCGCGGGCGTCGAGCTCGGTGTCTACTCCATCGGCCAACTCGACACCGTCGCGGCTGCCGCAGCGGCGACCGGCACCACCGCAAGGGTGCATCTCAAGGTTGACACCGGGCTGAACCGCGGCGGTGCCCGCCCCAACGAGTGGCCCGGCCTGGTCCGCGCCGCGGTGGCTACCAGGGGCATCGAGGTCGTCGCGATCTGGTCGCACCTGGCGCATGCCGACGATCCCGGTCATCCGATCATCGAGGCGCAGGTGAGACGTTTCGACGAGGCTTACCAGGTGGCCCGGGATGCGGGATTGCGACCGTTGCGGCACTTGGCGAACTCCGCGGCCACCCTGACCAGACCCGACCTGCACTACGACCTGGTTCGCCCGGGCATCGCTGTTTACGGGCTCTCTCCGGTGCCCGGTGTCGGCTATCATCTACTACCAGCGATGACGCTGCGGTCACAGGTCGCAATGACCAAGCGGGTCCCGGCCGGCGAGGGCGTGTCATACGGGCACGTCTGGCATACCGATCGGGAGACCACCCTGGCTCTGGTCCCCGCCGGGTACGCCGACGGCGTGCCCCGGGTACTCACCGGCCGGCTCGACGTGTGGTTGGCCGGCCGTCGCCGTCCGGTGGTGGGAAGGGTGTGTATGGACCAGGTGATGGTCGACTGCGGCGACGATACCGTGGCCCAGGGCGCTGAGGTGCTCTTCTTCGGCACTGGCGAGGGCGGCGCTCCCACCGCCGCCGAGTGGGCCGACAAGCTGGGCACCATCCACTACGAAGTCGTCGCGGGGATGGTGCGCCCCCGGTTGACCAGGACAATACGTGGTCGCCGTCCGATCGCCGCGGGTCTCAACGGGGCGCAAGTCGTCCGATGAGATCGGCGAGGTGGATCACCGGTGGCGCGCTGGGCACGGCAGTGGCCATTGCGTCGGGCGCTGGTCGCGCCTACCACAACCGCATCGGCACGGTGCGCGGGTCCACCCCCGAACTCCCGGACGATATGCCGGCCCTGCTCCCACCCGACCGCGAGTACACGATCACGGCCGGCGACGGGGTGGCGTTGTCGGTGGAGGAACTCGACCCGGTTGATGGGGGAGCGCCCGAACTCACCGTCATCCTGGTGCACGGCTACACGCTGGACCGGCGGTCGTGGTTGTACCAACGGCACGAGCTGGCGCACTCCACCGCGCCACGGGTGCGCCAGGCGCTCTACGACCTGCGCAGCCACGGTCGGTCCGGTCGTTCACCCCGAAATGCGTGCACCATCGAGCAACTCGGCCGGGACCTTTACACAGTGATCCGCACCGCCGCCCCCGAGGGTCGGCTGGTGCTGTTCGGGCATTCCCTCGGCGGGATGACGATCATGGCGTTGGCCGAGGAGTACCCGGAGTTGTTCGCCGAGCGGATCTGCGGGGTGGCCTTCCTCAACACCAGCGCCGGGGACATCGGCCGGTCGGGCCTGCCCAAACCGCTACTGTCCCGGCACAACCCGGTTATGCCGGTGGCCGCGGTGCTGTCGCGCTGGGAGCCCAGCGCGCGCGCCATCGACCGCGGGCGTGAGATCTGCCGGAATCTGACCTGGGTCCTGACTCGCAAGCTTTCCTTCGGCGCCGAGACGGTCGACCCGGCGCTCATCGAGCTGATGTACATGATGATCCGGGCCACCCCGTTCGAAGTCATGACTGACTTCCTGGCCGTTTTCGGGACGCACAACCGGTACGCCGCGCTGGCCGGTCTCCAGTTCGCCAAGGCGTTAGTGATCGGTTCCGACGGCGACCGGTTGATCCAGTTCTCGCACTCCGAGGCGATCGCCGCGCTGCTGCCCGACGCGCAACTCGTGCAGGTGCAAGGGTCCGGCCACATGACCATGCTCGAACAACCGAAGCGGGTCAACGACCACCTGCTGGGTCTGCTGGCCCACTGCGCAGGGGGCCCGCCACGCAGGTGAAGGCGAGTCTGACGCTGCCGACCCCGGACGACACCGAACTCCTGGGCCGGGCCGTCGGCGAGCGCTTGCGCCCAGGCGATCTGGTCGTGCTGGCCGGGCCGCTGGGCGCGGGCAAGACGGTGTTGGCCCGTGGTATCGGCGCCGGGTTGGGGATCCGCGGGCCGGTGACCTCCCCGACGTTCGTCATCGCCCGCGAGCACCCGGCCCTGCCTGGGGGTCGAGGGGTGCCGTTGGTGCACGTCGACGCCTACCGGCTCGGTGGAATGGCTGAGCTGGACGACCTCGACTTGGACACCGACCTGCTGGCGGCCGCAGTGGTGGTGGAATGGGGCGAGGGCATGGCCGAGCGGCTGGCCGACGAGCACCTGCTGATCCGGCTCCAGCGGCCCAGCGGTGGTACTGACGACACGCGCATCGCGCAGCTGCACGGACCGGACCGGTTGATACCGGAGTTGGCCTGGCCTTGCTGCGAGCAGCCGAACGCGTGATCCGTAAGCTCGTCATCCGTGCTGGTGTTGGCTCTGGACACGGCGACGTCCGCGGTGACGGCCGGATTGTTACGGCTGCCTGCGGTGGGCTCGCCGGAGGTCCTCGCCGAGCGGGTCACGGTGGACGCCCGGGCGCACGGCGAGCTGCTCATGCCGTCGGTGTGCTCGGTGCTGGCGACCGCCGGGGCATCGATGCAGGACCTCGATGCGGTGGTCTGCGGGGTCGGACCGGGCCCGTTCACCGGGTTACGGGTCGGGATGGTCACCGCCGCGGCGCTGGGCGATGCGCTCGGCCTCCCGGTTTATCCGGTGTGCAGCCTGGACGCGATCGCCCATCAGGCGGGCACCGGAAGCTCGCTACTGGTGATCACCGACGCTCGGCGACGGGAGGTTTACTGGGCGCGTTACGACCAGTGCGGCGCCCGGGTCGATGGTCCCCACGTCGACCGGCCGCTGGACTTGGCGTTGGCCGGCGTGTCCCGGGTGGCCGGCGCCGCCGACGCACTGGCGGTGCCGGTGCCTGTGGTGGCGCCGCGGTACCCCGACCCGGCCGGGCTGGTCGCGGTGGTAGCGGCGACGGTGCGGGCACGCGCCACGCCAGGACCGTTCACCCCGTTGTACCTGCGGCGCCCGGATGCCTGGGAACCGGGACCGCGCAAGCGGGTGACGCCGGTATGAGTGTCCTGATCGGGCCGATGGTGGCCGCCGACGCGCAGCGCTGCGCCGAGTTGGAGCACACGCTGTTCGACTGCGACGACCCGTGGAGCCCGGAGGCGTTCCTGGAGGCGTTGGCGGCGGGTCATCATTATTTCTCCGCGCGGGAGGGCGGCTCGCTGATCGGTTACGTGGGACTGGCCCGCGTTGGTAGTGAGGCGGAGGTGCACACGCTGGCGGTGGACCCGGCGCATCAGCGCCGGGGGATCGGCCGGGCGTTGTTGCGGGCCACCCTCGAACACACCGAAGGGGCCACGGTCTTCCTCGAGGTGCGCACTGACAACGATTCGGCGATCCGGTTGTACCGCAGCGAGGGGTTCGATGTGATCGGTATCCGTCGCGGTTACTACCGTCCCAGCGGAGCCGACGCCTTCACCATGCGCCGGCAGGCCCACCGGTGACGACCACGGGGATCGTGCTGGGAATCGAGTCCTCCTGCGACGAGACCGGAGTGGGCGTCGTGGCGCTGTCGTGCGACGGGACTCTGACGCTGCTCGCCGACGAGATCGCGTCCAGTGTGGACGAACACGCCCGGTTCGGCGGCGTGGTGCCCGAGGTCGCCTCCCGGGCCCACCTGCAGGCGATGGTGCCGACGGTGCGCCGCGCGCTGCGAGTTGCTGGTGTCGCGCCAACGGATGTGGATGCGGTCGCGGTGACCGCCGGCCCCGGCCTGGCCGGCGCGCTGCTGATCGGGGTGGCCGCGGCCAAGGCCTACGCGGCGGCCTGGGACGTCCCGCTCTACGGGGTCAACCATCTCACCGCGCACGTCGCGGTGGACACCCTGGAGCACGGCCCGCTGCCCCCCGCGCTGGCCCTGCTGGTCTCCGGTGGGCACTCCAGCCTGCTGGAGGTCACCTCGCTGGCGGAACCGCTGCACCCGCTGGGGGCCACCGTCGACGATGCCGCCGGCGAAGCGTTCGACAAGGTGGCGCGAGTGCTGGGATTGGGTTTCCCGGGCGGCCCGTTCATCGACCGGGTCGCCCAGGACGGGGATGCCGGCAGCATCCGGTTCCCACGCGGTCTGACCGGTCCCCGCGACGCGCCCTACGACTTCTCGTTCTCCGGGCTCAAGACCGCGGTCGCCCGGCATGTCGAAGCGCTGGAGCGCCAGGGCCTTGCCGTGCCGGTAGCCGACGTGGCGGCGGCCTTCCAGGAAGCCGTGGTCGACGTGCTCACCGCCAAGGCGATCCGGGCCGCCACCGATCGGGGCATCGACACCGTGCTCATCGGCGGTGGGGTAGCCGCGAACTCCCGGTTGCGCGCGCTGGCGGGTGAGCGCTGCGCGGCGGCCGGACTGCGGCTCCGGGTGCCCCGGCGGGGACTGTGCACCGACAACGGAGCCATGGTGGCCGCTCTCGGCGCGCACCTGCTCGCCGCCGCCGCACCCCCTTCGCCACTCGACATCCCCGCCGACCCCGCCCTCCCAATCACCACCTCGCTGGTAGGTAGCCCTTCAAGTACCGCCAACCAGGGTTGACAGTGCTGTTGTCCGGCGCAAGAACCACGATTCGGTCAGGCAGTCTGTTTCACGGCCCCATACCCCTCGATGGCCCTACGAACCGGAGCCGTGGCCTGTGCCGCGCGGGATGACCCACTCGTGAGCCTGTCCGGTGACGGAGGCGATTCGCTCGTAGTCCGAGTCGTAGTGCAGCACTATTGCTGAGTTGGTGTGCGCGATCGCAGCGAGCATCAGATCAGGGATGGGTGTCCGATGCTGCCCCCGTGCGGCCAACGATGTCATGAGTTCCTCGACCTGGCGCTCCGCGGCCGCTGTCATGTGCAGGTACGGCAGCGACGAGAGGTCGAGACGCAGCCGGGCCAACTCGGCGGCGTTGCGAGCTGAGTAGAGCAGCTCAGAGATTGAGACAACGCAGGTGGCTAGCTGCTTGGCTTCGCGCAGCTCGTGCAAGCGGTCCCGGGCGCCGCGGTCGTAGCGTGCCTGTTCCCATGCTGACTTGTCGGCGAGGCGCAGCGGGCCTAGCGCCACGCCTCGGTCCGCACATCCGTCTCGCTGAGCCGGTTTCCGAGGAGGTCCAACAGCTCGTCGAAACGACGACGATCTGCGTCCTCGACCGCTCCGGCCGCCACCAGCCGGAGGGCCTGGTTGACCGTTTCGACCTTGCTCGTGGTCCCCAGCACCGCGGCGGCCCTAGCGAGGGCGTCGTCGTCGACGTCCAGCAGCGTTCGCGCCATCTCTACCTCCTCTTGATATCATCAGACTGGCAGTATATCCCACTAAGACGATGTCTGCCCAGGCGTACCGGCGTGAATCGTCGGCGCCGAGGCCCTCCGGTGTGCCGTTCCAGACGTCATTCTTTCGGTGATCGGGCACACTCCTGGAGGCCAGGGCAGCGAGATCCCGTACCGCCGCCCGGCGAGTAGGACCCGATGTTCGGGGGCATAGGGTTGGGCCAGAACCAGCGGTGGGCAGTGCCAGTTTGGCAGACCCTCCGCTGCTTCGACGCATCGGAACGGCCAGCGCCACCGTGTCGTGGCCCAGAGATGTACTGGGGAGAGCGCGTTGGCGCAGGTAAGGCTGCTTGTGGGGTTCATGCCCACCGCTGAGGATGACGATTTCGTTCTGGAGCGGCTGACCGCGGAGCTCGCCGACGAGCTCCGCGCTGCGGGCGAGGTGGGCTATGTAGCTGTGCCTTCCAGGCCGGGCGACAAGGGTGTGGCCGAGGTCGCCGTCGCCACGCTCAGCGTGTCACCGAGCTCACTATCGATCGTCCCACCCGAGCTGAGGTCGAGACGATCATCAAGACAATGCAGAGCGCCGTCGAACGTGACCAGTCCTGATGGGCCGTCATGCCCTGCTGCTGGGCAGCGCGACGTTCCACGCTGACCGGGCACTAGCGGCCTTGCCTGCGGTGCGGCAGCAGGGCGCGTTCATCCTCACCTCCAGTACGCACGCGAGAGCGGCCAAAACTCAGGGGACGACCGCCCCTCGGTGTTCACCGATGCAGTGCTCGCCGGGCTGCGGGGTGCGGCGGCGACGGGTGCTCGGTGTCACGGCTGCTGTTCCCATCGATCCGGGTGCGCTCGCCGGGACGGTGACCGCTGGGCCACTCAACCGGGTGCAGAACACAGCGGTGTTGTACGGTGCCGACCCTGGTGACACGGCACAGCGGCGGTTGATCGAGGACTTGGGCGAATCGATGGCGGTCGATTCCGCGAAGATCGCCACGACTGCTCTCGGCGCGCTCGCCGGACACACTGGAGCCGATGAGTCGCCCGCTGCTACGCCGGTGACCATCGTGGCGCCGGACCGGCTCAACGAGGCCCAGGAGCAGATCATTCAGGCCGCGATGTCCCACCGACTCACCGTAGGGGCTCCGGCGCCAACCAACCGGAGCTCGTCGCGGCGGTAGCGGAAGCGCAGCGTCTACGGGTGGCATATCCGAACGCATCGATCGGGGTGGTGACGCCCCTCGCGGCCCAGCAGCGCCAGCTCGGTGCAGCCCTCAAGGAGGTTGGACTTCCGGAAAGCAAGGTCAGGTGCGGGACTATCCACCGCTTCCAGGGCAGTGAGCGGGACATCATGGTGGTCTCGCCGGTCGGCGCGCACGGCGTGCGGAACGCACCCGGAATTGGCTGGTCCACCAGACCAACCTCTGGAACGTTGCCGTCACCCGGGCAAAGTCGGATGTGCTGGGGTCACGTTGTCACGCGGTCGTGGGAGACGGGTGAGGCGTTGAGGACCAAGCCGCAGCGCGCGGGGAGCGTCAGCATCAGCGCACCGGCGACCAGCTCGGCAGTGGGTGAGCCGTCCGTCGTGAAGAGGAGGGTGGCCGCGGCCGGCTGCGCGGGCAGTGCGCCGGTCAGCGGTATCTCGAACCGGCGGCCCGCCTCGGCGACGTTGACGGCGACGATCATCGTGCTGCCCTCCAGGGTGCGGGCGAAAGCGTAGACGTCCGGATCGGCATAGAGGGAGGTGTAGTCGCCGGTCTGGAGTGCGGGGTGGGATTGGCGGAGCGCGATGAGCTCCTTGTGTGAGGCGAGGGCGTCGAGGTCCCAGCGTTCCGGGTGGTCCCAGGGGAAGGTCTTGCGCGCCCAGTGATCTGGCGGCAGCGCCCCGGTCAGGCCGATCTCGTCGCCGTAGTAGATCGAGGGGGCGCCGGGGAAGGTGAACAGCAGGAGCGTGCCGAGCCGGACGCTGGCCCGATCGTCGCCGGCGATGGTGAGGAAGCGGGAGGTGTCGTGGCTGTCGAGCAGGTTGAGCTGAGTGAGTTGGATCGGCCAGGGATAGAGGCGCAGGATGTGGTTGATTTTGGCGGCATAGGCGCGGCCATCGATACCGGGCCAGGGGGCGTAGGCGCGGTCTTCGACGGTCTCTCGGCGGACGCGGTGGCCAGCGCTGAAAGCGATCGCCGCCTCGGCGAAGAGGTAGTTCATGACGCCGTCGAACTGGTCGCCTTGCAGCCACTGCCGGCTGTCTCCCCAGATTTCGCCGACGATGTAGGCCTCGGGGTTAATCGCCTTAGCCCGCTGGCGGAACTCCTGCCAGAAGCCTTCGGAGTGGATTTCGGACGGGACGTCGAGACGCCAGCCGTCGATCCCCTTGCGAAGCCAGTACTCGCCGACGCGCATCAGGTACTCGCGGACCTGCGGGTTGTCGGTGTTGAGCTTGGGTAGGGCGTGCAGCCCGACCCAAGCCTGGTAGCCGGGCGGCTGGCCGTGGTCGTAGGCGTTGGCCGGGTGCTCGTAGAAGGTAAACCAGTCGAGCCACGGCGACGCCGGGCCGTTCTCGAGCACGTCGTTGAATGGGAAGAATCCCCGGCTGGCGTGGTTGAACACCCCGTCGAGCACGATCCGCATACCGCGCCGACGGCACTCGGCGAGCAGCGCGTCGAACGCCTCGTCCCCACCGAGCAGTGGGTCGACCTTGTAGTAGTCGTGGGTGTGGTAGCGGTGGTTGCACGCCGACTGGAAGATCGGGTTGAAGTAGAGCGCCGTCACGCCCAGGTCTTGTAAGTAATCGAGGCGTTCCCGGACGCCGACCAGGTCCCCGCCCTTGTACCCGAACGGCGTCGGATCGCTGTCCCATGGTTCGAGGTTGTGGGGTTTGTCCAGGCTCTCGCTCTTCGCGAAGCGATCCGGGAAGATCTGGTAGAAGACGGCCTGTTTAACCCAGGGCGGGGTGACGACCGCAGTCGGCAAGTCGTTCGACCGCGGTTCTGGAGATCGCTTCCCCTGCTGGGTTCCCATGGTGGCGTGTTCCCTTCATCCGAGGCGGGCTCGCTCGACCGAGCCTCGTGACCATGGTGCTCGACTCTGGGCCCTCTGAGAGACGTCCAGGCTTGATGTCAAAAGCTACGTGCCATAGGTTTTGGGCTATGGCTAGTAGGAAACATCGTGCCTAGGGCTGGGCTCTCCACCGCAGCGGTAGTGGATGCCGCGCTCGCCGTGATCGACCAGGACGGTCTGGGCGTCTTGACGCTGTCGGCCGTCGCCGATCGCACCGGGGTTGCGGCGCCGTCGCTCTACAAGCACGTCCGCAACCTCGCGGAACTTCGCACCCTCGTGGGCGCGCGGGTCCTGGAGGAGATGACGAAGCAGTTCACCGCAGTGATCGTGGGCCGCAGCGGCGACGACGCCGTGGTCGCCCTGATGCACGCCTACCGGCGCTATGTCGCCGATCACCCGGCGCGCTATGCAGCTATGCCGATGGATCCGGTGCACGACCTGTCGCTGCACGCCGCTGGTGTGAAGCTCCTCGAGGTCATGTTGGCCACGCTGCGGGGCTACGGCATGGAGGGTTCGGCTGCCATCCACGCCACCCGCTGCCTGCGGGTGATCGTGCACGGCTTCGCCTCCATCGAGGCCGGCGGCGGCTTCGGCCTTCCTGAGGATCTCGACGACACCTACGGGCAGCTGATCCGGATGTACCTCGCCACTCTGTCCACCAAGGAGGACTGATGACCACTCCGCCCTCGCCCACCCGACTTGGTGCGCTCGCCTTCGGCGCCGCAGGCGTCCTGTTCCTGTTGTACCCGGCCGTGCGGCCGTGGAATGACGAAACCACCGCGGCCGGGGCGCTCCGGTCCATGGGATCGAGTGCCTGGGTCGCTGCCCATCTCTTCGCCATGATCGGTTTCATCCTCGTGCCGCTAGGCCTGCACGCTCGGACTTTCGACCACCCCAGTTGAGTGTTAGCAGTCGGCACAGTAGTCTGCTAATTGGCACTCTGGTCCCCAGAGTGCCAGCAATGGCCCGGGCCGCCTCGACCCCCGCGACGGCGAGGTGGCAGAAGCCAGCATCAGACAACCTGCCAGCTCTTCGAAGACCCCAAAAAGTGGAGGTCATACCGTGGCGAGCGTGAACATCAAGCCGCTCGAGGACAAGATCGTCGTTCAGGCCAGTGAGGCTGAAACGACGACCGCGTCCGGCATCGTCATTCCGGACACCGCCAAGGAAAAGCCCCAGGAGGGCAAGGTCCTAGCGGTGGGCCCGGGTCGCATCAATGACACCGGCACCCGCATCCCGATGGATGTGAGCGTCGGCGACGTCGTGATCTATACCAAGTACGGCGGCACTGAAATCAAGTACAACGGCGAGGAGTACCTGATCCTCTCCGCGCGCGACGTGCTCGCAGTTGTCAACTGACGGTTCGACCGTCGTCGTCAACTGACGGTTTTCGACCGTCGTCAACCGCCCCGCGGCCCCTCCGGGGGTCTGCGGGGCGGTTGTGTTTCGGGTCCCGGCGACGCCGGTGTCCTCAGTGAAGTCCGCCCGTGAGGAAGGCAGACAATGCCCAAGCAGATCACGTTCGACGAGACCGCACGGCGTGCGCTGGAGCGCGGAGTCGACCAGCTCGCCGACGCGGTCAAGATCACTCTCGGTCCGCGTGGCCGGCACGTTGTGCTGGAGAAGAAGTACGGCGGCCCGTCGGTCACCAATGACGGCGTGACGATCGCCCGCGAGATCGAGCTTTCCGATCCCTATGAGAACCTCGGCGCCCAGCTGGCCAAGAGCGTCGCGACCAAGACCAACGACGTCGCTGGTGACGGCACCACCACCGCCACCGTGCTGGCTCAGGCGATGGTCCGGGAGGGCCTACGCAACGTGGCTGCCGGCGCCAACCCCATCGCGCTCGGTCGTGGCATTGCTGCGGCGGCGGATGCCGTTGCCGCCGCATTGGTGGCCAAGGCGACACCGGTCGCCGGCGAGCAGGCGATCGCCCAGGTCGCCACGGTGTCCTCGCGTGACCCGGAGATCGGCGCCCTGATCGGCCAGGCGATGACTAAGGTCGGCGAGGACGGCGTCATCACCGTGGAGGAATCGTCGACGATGGCCACCGAGGTGGAGTTCACCGAGGGTGTCGCGTTCGACAAGGGTTACATCTCGCCCTATTTCGTCACCGACCCGGAGCGGATGGAGACGGTGCTGACCGACGCCCACCTCCTGCTGCACCGCGACAAGATCTCCTCGATCATGGACCTGCTGCCGGTGCTTGAACTGGTCGGCCACGCGGGCAAGCCGTTGCTCATCGTGGCTGAGGATGTCGAGGGCGAAGCGCTGTCCACGCTGGTGGTCAACGCGTTGCGCAAGACTCTTTCAGTGGTAGCTGTCAAGGCGCCGTTCTTCGGTGACCGCCGTAAGGCGTTCATGGATGACCTCGCCGTCGTCACCGGTGCACAGGTGATCAACCCCGAGGTCGGTCTGACGCTGTCCGAGGTCGGGCTTGAGATGCTGGGCCGGGCCCGGCGGGTCGTGGTGACCAAGGACGAGACCACCATCGTCGAGGGTGGCGGCGATCAGGCCGACGTTGACGCCCGTGCGGCGCAGCTTCGTCGCGAGATCGAGGAAATCGACTCGGACTGGGACCGCGAGAAGTTGCAGGAGAGGCTGGCCAAGCTCGCCGGCGGAGTAGCGGTGATCAAAGTCGGAGCGGCCACCGAGACCGCGCTCAAGGAGCGCAAAGGCCGGATCGAAGATGCCGTATCGGCTTCGAGGGCGGCTGCCGAGGAGGGCATCGTGCCCGGTGGCGGTGTGGCGCTGATGCACACTGCCAACTCGATCGGTGACCTTGGCCTGCTCGGCGACGAGGCCATTGGCGTCGCCATCGTGCGGGCCGCCAGCGCTGCTCCGGTTCGCTGGATCGCGAACAACGCGGGCGTCGAGGGATCTGTGGTAGTCGCCAAGGTGCGCGACATGGAGTGGGGCCACGGCTTCGACGCCGAAGAGCAGGTCTACGGCGACCTCGTTGCCGCAGGCATCGTGGACCCCGTGAAGGTGACTCGCTCGGCGCTCGTCAACGCTGCCTCCATCGCCCGAATGGTGATCAGCACCGAAAGTGCGGTGGTTGACAAGCCCGCGGCGGCATCCCCGGCGGGTCAGGGGCACGGGCACGGCCACGGGCCGGGTATGTAACCAGCGCAGCCCGGCCGCACACAGTTGGCCCAGCCATGGGACCCAGCCATGGGGCCGCAAGTTAACGAGGCCACGACGGTCCCCCGAACCCCCCAAAAGGGTCTGGGGACCGTCGTGTCGTGCATTGGGATAGCCGCTATGCCCGAATCATCCGTGTTCACGGTACTGCCGGGATCCGCTTACACTCGGTAGAGTGAGGATTGCTCCACCCCGGTGATAGCGGCCGCTGGGAGCGTGTGGCTCCGGTCCTTGATGGTCTTGATGGAAATCCATCAGATCGTGTCAAGTTCTGGGTCTGCATGACCGATAGGGAGGTGG
>QHBZ01000209.1 GCA_003244055.1 Pseudonocardiales bacterium
CCGCCCTCTGCGCACTACCCGCCCGCGCCACCGACATCGCTTCGGATGCGCCGGCCGACGTCACCCCTCCCGCCCATTGCCCTGAGCCGGTATTCGCCGCTCAGGATGCGCCGCCACGCCCATCCCTGACTGCGATCCCGCTGGACGTCGAACCTGCTGTGCAGCAGTGGCACCAAAGCAGGTCGCGGGTGTTCAGACGGGTCGCGGTAGCCGGAGTGCTGTCCCTCATCGCGGCCGGAGGCGTGGCGGCAGCCCCGTTGCTCACCTCCCAGAACGGTCCAGTCCCGCAGGCGGCCGCCGGAACCCCGGCGCCGGCGCCGGCCAAGCCACCGGCGAACCTGGCCACTAGCGACAACGCCTCGAGCAGCGGGCCGTCCAGCGGGACCGTCCTTACCGTGCCCGTCGCGGAGTCGACCAAACCGGCCAGCGCAGCCGCCAAAGCGGGGGTCACCCCGGTGCGCACCGCTGGACTCCAGACCATCGGCTCCACTCGCCCTGTGCCGGTCAGTAGCTCCAACGGCAACGCGCCAGCACCGGGCCCCACGACAACTCCACCTGTCGGCGGCAGCACGGGCACCCCAATCGGCGACCCCGCACCTCAGCCGACACCCCAACCGGTGCCCGAGCCCACGCCTCAGCCTACACCCCAACCGGTGCCCGAGCCCACGCCTCAACCCACACCCCAACCGGTGCCCCAGCCCACGCCCCAACCGGTGCCCCAGCCCACGCCTCAACCCACACCCCAACCTGGTCCAAACACCTCTGCCACCGCCTGAAAAGGTCATCTGATCAAGGCGCTGCCCGTACGGTAGGCGGCATGCTGCCCTGGTCTGCTGTGCTCGCTGGCCGGCTCGACGAACATGTGATCGACAGCGCGCTGCTGCGAGACAACCCGTTGGGCGATCCCGCACACCGCCCGCTGTGGGTCTATGTCCCGCCGGGCTACGACAGCTCGCAGCAGCGCTATCCGAGCATCTATGTGATCCAGGGTTACACCGGGCACCTGGCCATGTGGGGCAACCGCAGCCCGTACCGCCAGCCCTTCCCGGAGACCGCCGACGCGGTGTTCGCCGCCGGCGAGATTCCGCCCGCGGTGCTGGTCTTCGTCGATGCCTGGACGGCGTATGGCGGTAGCCAGTTCGTCGACTCCCCAGGCACCGGGCGCTACCACAGCTACCTGTGCGAGGAGGTCGTGCCGTTCGTCGACGCGCGTTACCGGACGCTGCCCGACCGGGCGCACCGGGCGATCAGCGGCAAGTCCTCCGGTGGGTTCGGCGCCATGATCACCCCGATGCTGCGGCCGGACCTGTTCGGTGCCCTGGCCAGCCACGCCGGGGACTCGTTGTACGAGCTGTGCTACCTCTCCGAGTTCGGTAAGTCGGTCCGCCATCTGCGCGATTACGACGGTGACATCGCAGCCTGGTGGGCCGATTTCCAGTCCCGAACCGCGTTCACCAAGCCCGCCGACAAGGACCTGCTCATGACGCTGGGCATCTCCGCGTGCTTCTCCGCCCGCGAAGACGGCACTCCGGAGCTGCCCTTCGACCCGCGCACGGGGGTGTTACTCCCGGAGATCTGGCAGCGTTGGCTGGACTGGGACCCGGTGCGGATGGCCCCCCGGTACGCCGAGGCGCTGCGTTCGCTGCGCGCCGTGTGGCTCGATGCCGGCACTCGCGACGAGTGGTACCTCGACCTCGGCACCCAGGCATTTCGCGACCAGCTACGCGCCGCAGGGCTGCCCGACGAGCGGGTGCACTTCGAGCTGTTCGACGCTGGCCACGGCGGCATCGACTACCGCTACCCGCTCGCCCTGGCGTGGCTGTGTCGACAGATCGCGGAGACACCTGGCAGCGCGGCGGCTCGCTAGCGCGTGATTCCCCGCCGGGCATACGCGCCTGCGGCGATGGAGACGCCGATCGCGGCGATGATGACCTGGATGATGATCTCAATCCAGGGTATGCCGCCGTTCGCGTTGGCGTATCCGATCGCGCCCGCGATCGCTGCGCCGATCAACGCGGCGATGATGCCGATGATGATGGTCAGCCAGATCGGGATCGCCTGCTTGCCTGGCACCACCAGGCGACCGAGTGCGCCGATGATGAGTCCGATGATGATCGCGGAGATGATGCCCGTGATGGTCATGTCGCTACCTCCCGATGGATGCCGTCTGCCGAGGAGTACCCCGATCGCCGGTCTTCCACCCCACATCTCGGCAGTCACCCCAGCCACTCCTCGAGGATGCCGAGCAGTTCCGTCGCGGCCTGCTCGTCCAGTCGCAGCACACAGCAGTTCGCGACGTGCGAGTTCAGCACGATGATCCGTCCTCCTTGGTCACCAGCAGGTTCGTGAAGCCGGCTGCGGCGTGGGCCTGGCAGGTGGTCATGATCACTCGGCGGCGGCGTGTGTTCATGCAGCGATGTTATGGACGAGGCGACGTCAAGTTCCAGCGCTATGCGCGTGCTCGGATTATTCGCTATTTCGGAATGTGCCGGCCAGCGCTCGCAGAATACTCCGGGCCTCATCTGCCCAGTGGGCATGGACACTGAAGAAGTCAAAGAGTGGCAGTGAACAACAGGTTGCAATGTTCATCAAATCTCTAGCCATGACAGAACCGGACTTAGTGGTCGCAGAACACTCCGGAGATCCGGTCAACGCCCGCTGGCTGTTCCCCAGCAGCGAGCCGACGAGCGCGCCCTGTCACGCCACCCGGGCGTGTCGCGGGTGGGGCCACTTACGAAAGACTGCGTAGCAGCTTCCCCCGCACCCGCACCCGCACCCGCACCCGCACCCGCACCCGCCCCCGCACCCGC
>QHBZ01000210.1 GCA_003244055.1 Pseudonocardiales bacterium
GGCGACCGGATCGAGCAGGGCGTCCGCGCAAAGAAGTCCGAAAAGGATCCCAAGGCTGCCAAGCAAGCCAACCCGGCGCGCTCCGGCGCGCAGGCCAAGGCCTGACCGAGGAGCCAAGAGCCTGACCGAGGGGATAGTCGAGGGCCCGGCACGCTGGGGGTGCCGGGCCCTCGCGCACTCGCCAAGCGGGCGCGTCGTCGGGGAGCCGGCGGCGTCTCGTTAGGGTCAAGGACATGGGCCTCACCATTGTCGGCATCGGTGGGTCGATGCGCGAGGACTCCCAGTCTGAGCGGGCCTTGAGCGTGGTTCTGCAGGGCGCCCGTGAGGCCGGTGCGGACACCGTCGCGATCACCGGTACGGAGTTGATCCTGCCGTTCTACGACCCGGCGGTACTGGAGCGCAGCGAGCTGGCGTGCCGGCTGGTGGAAGCGTTGCAGGAGGCCGACGGGGTGGTGCTGGTTTCGCCGGGCTATCACGGCACCGTCTCCGGGTTGGTGAAAAACGCGCTGGACTACGTCGAGGACCTGCGCGCGGATCCCCGCCCCTACCTCGACGGGCGCGCGGTCGGCTGCGTCGCGATGGCGCTGGGCTGGCAGGCGACGGTGACCACGCTGACCGCGCTGCGCTCCATCGTCCATGCGCTACGCGGCTGGCCCACACCGCTGGGCGCGGCGCTGAACTCAGCGGAGGTCGGCTTCGACGACCACGGCGTCGCCTCCGATCCTGCGGTTGACCGCACGCTGCGCACGATCGGGCAGCAGGTGGTGCAGTTCGCCGTGGATCACCGCGCCGGGAACGCGCAAACCCACCGCGCAAGTCGCGCGCTAGATGGTAGGTAGCACTACCGCTACACGATCACCCGTGACCCCAACAAACTTATGCGGCACTGGACTAGCCAGAATCATCCGCTGACCGGTTCGTCGTTTGGGCGTTCGGTCCAGTCTTCTGTTAGTCCAATCATGGCACGAGTGATGAGCGCCCGAGCTTGGGCTCCGTGGACAGCTGACTGCCTAAGATGTTCGAACATTCCATTATAGAGGCGGATTTCGCGAGGTTGGGTGATTTCCAGCTTGGCGGTTGGTGTTTCGACGCCCACCATAGCGTTATCGTAGATCCAAAACCCGACTTGGGTGAAAGTTCTGCGAGGTGCGGCCTGGGGGACAATTCCGAGGCTGACCCGTGGTAACGAAATTGTGGCAAGGAGGCGGTCGAGTTGACCTGCCATAGTTTCAGGGCTTCCGACCCGTGCACGTAGTGCGTTTTCTTCGAGAACAATAATGAATCGTCGGTTGCCAGAGTAGATAATTCTCTGGCGTTCCATACGTGCTTGGAGGGCGGCGTCAAGATCGTTAGGCGCGTCAAGAAAGTCGATGAAGTAGCTCAAGATGGCGGCCGAGTACTCGGCGGTTTGAAATAATCCCGGTATGACGCTGTGCTCATATATCCGGAACAGCGTCGTCTGTTCGTAGAGAGGTACCGGGGTCAGCATGAGCCGTTTCATGCCAGCACGAGTATGCCGTCGCCATTCGACATACATGGATTCGATGGCGCGCGCTGTCGCGATGAGGTCGGGAACCTGGCCACCAGCGTTACAAGCTAGGCACCACGCTCTGATGTCATCTTCGGAAGGTGCTTGGCTGCCATTTTCTATCCGGCTGACTTTGGTGAAGTGACGGCCAATGCTCACCGCCAAAGCCCGGCCCGTAAGACCAGCTTCTTTGCGGATTTCGCGGAGACGAACCCCGAGCGCCTCGCGGGCCTGCTGGGCAGGGCTAGTCGGTCTGGTATTCACTGTCAGGAATCGACAGTGTCCAGACCGTGTCGAATGCGGTTCGGCACAACTCGATGGTGGTTCGATCTGAGGTCTTCTGGCGGTCCACGACCAGACCACTGGCAGCAAAGATCAAAAAAACGACAACCTGGCCATCAAACAGCCAGTAGTCGTTCCCAGGTAGGGCTATGGTGGATACCCGACTTCGCGGCACCCAGCGAATATCCTCACCTGCTTCAACAAACAGATGGGAGTCCTTGAGTACCCATCTCTGGTAGTTGGAGACGGGTTCAGAAACAATGCGCACACGCCGGAAAACCTTACCGGTCTGAGTGCCAGCGCGTACGGTGTCAAACCAGGGTCGGAGCCAGTCGATGTCGTCCGGCTCGCCGGCCTCCCATTTGGCAAGATGCGGTATCTCGACGGCTGTTCCGTACGAGTCCCGCATCTCCAGGTGCAGCGCTTCGCGCTGGAACGAGGTGAATAGGCGCTTGAGTTCCTCGTACGAGATACTGTCCAAATTTAGCTCCCAACAAGTGCGACGACGGCTGGCCGGGAAACCTCCACGCAAGTCTCATGATCGGGGATGCTCATCTGACCCAGTGCGTCCTGATCGCCAACCCTCCGTCCCCGGACGATGAAGTTGCCGTTCTGAGCGACGTGGACGATCGGCGGGATCAGGTTCACCACCTCGCCAGCAAGCCCATCCTTCGCTAGGTGCGCCATGAGCGTTGCCGGCACCTCCACGACTGTCTCGTCGTCCGACACCGTGATCGTGGCCAGGATCTGCGGATCGGTGACGATCCATCCTTGCACGACGTACGAGTCCTGGTCTGTGGCGTACAAGGTCGGTGATTGATCGGGTACGGAGTCCTTACCCAGGAACGTAAGATGCATCGCTGCTGCTCCCTTGTCAGTGTCGTTGCGGGTTGTTGCAACCCTTCTAGAGTCCGCCAGCTCTCATCCGTGAGTCAAGGGGATGCACCACGTCCATGGCCCTCACGTAAGGATGCGGTTGTGACCACTGCCATCACACCTGTCACCCAACAGTACCGGTTGGACAACAAAGGCCTCATCTCGGAGCGGTTGTGGAGACTCTTGGTCGAACGGATCCTCCAGGAGTGGCGAATGAGTCGCCCGCTCGCCGAGCGTGTCATGGACCAGGCGTTGGGTTATCTCCGGTTGTGCGCCAGCTGTCCGGAGGTGACGTTCAGTCCATCGGAGTTGGTAGATATCGGGTGGCATGTCTTCATCCTGCATACCCGCGCCTACATGACATTCTGCGAGGGCATGGCGGGCCATTACATCCACCACACCCCATACAACGAGGACGAGGTGAAAATTGCTGCGGCTGATTGCGGGCCATGTGGACCGTGCCACGCCAATGAGCGCAAACATTCAGCCCTGATGAT
>QHBZ01000211.1 GCA_003244055.1 Pseudonocardiales bacterium
ACCACGCGTGCAGCACCGCCCTGGCCAATTGGGCCGAGCGCCACGGCGGAGAGGACATCGAGGCGGTGGCGGTCACTTCCCGTTACAACGGATGACGAGTATCCGTACCGCGCCGGAGCCGTCCCGAGTGCCTTGCTGCTGCTCGGCTACACCGGCGCACGCGGGTCGGGCATCGCTGCTGATGACCGCGATGGTGTTGTCGGCGGCCTGTTCGAACATGAGCTGGGCAGGACCGGGCATCCGTACCGCGGCCGACGGCCCGATGATCCCCGTCCTGACATCGACATCGCCCCCGCCGGTGGCGTCCCTGACCGCGTTGCCTGGAATGCCTGCCGTGACCGACGAGCGCAACGTCTACGCCGCGGCCGGGCGGGGGATGCTCTCGGCCACCGCCGAGCGGGCCAAGCAGCTGGTGTACGTGCCGCACAGCAAGTCCGGTGACGTGTGGGTGATCGACCCGAGCCGCTTCCAAGTCGTCGCCACTTACCCGGCGGGCACCGAGTTGCAGCACGTGGTGCCCTCCTATGACCTGCGCACGTTGTATGCCACCGACGACCGGGGCAACACCGTGCTGCCGTTCGATCCGACGACGGGCAAGCCGGGCGCCAAGATCCCCGTGGTGGACCCGTACAACCTGTACTTCACCCCTGACGGGGCCTTCGCCATCTCGGTCGCCGAGCGGTTGCGGATGTTGGTGTGGTACGACCCGAGGACGTGGCAGCAGCGGGGTCAGACGCCGATCCCGGGTTGTGCGGGTATCGACCATGGCGACTTCACCGCTGACGGGCGCACGGCGGTTTTCACCTGCGAGTTCGACGGCCGGGTCGCGGTGGTCGACGTAGTCTCCCACCAGCTACTCCGGCTGATCGACATGCCGCAGCGCAATACTCACATGGGACCGCAGGACATCCGGTTGTCCCCGGACGGGGCGGTGTTCTACATCGTCGACTCCGATGCCGGTGGGCTGTGGGTGATCGACGGAGCAGCCACCCGCGTGCTGCGCTTCATTCCGACCGGCAAGGGCGCCCACGGGTTGGTCTTCGACCGCGACGCCAAGAGGCTGTTCGTCTCCGACCGACTGCAAGGAGCCATCAGCGTGCTCGACGCCCGCACCGGAGCGCTGGAAGCGACCTGGCCGATCCCCGGTGGCGGTAGCCCGGACATGGGCAACGTGACCGCAGACGGCACCCAACTGTGGTTGTCTAGGTCGCTACAACCGGGCGGTCTACGTCCTGTCCACCCGGGACGGGTCGCTGCTGCGCAAGATCGACGTCGGCAACGGACCACACGGGGTGAGCGTGTGGCCGCAACCCGGCCGATACTCCCTCGGCCACACCGGAATCACCCGATGACCGCTCAAGCAGGTCAAGTCTCTGAGACGTTCTCAGTTGTTGTCGATGAGCACGAGCGTGCCCAGGGGAACCTGGGTCAACTGCTTGAGCGCATCCTTGGGCACCCGGATGCAGCCGTCGCTGGAGCGGGTGCCGAAGACGTCGGCCGTGGGCCAGGTGTGGAGCGCGACGGTTCCCGGGCCACCCCCGAAGCTGTTCAGTGTCGGGCTGTGGATGCCCAGCGGCAGGATGATCGGGGAGTAGTTCTGTTTGGGGTCGGTGAACGACNNATGCCGGCCGTCCAACTACCTAGGCGCTGGCCTCCCTTGAACAGCTCCACATTGAACGAGCCAAGGTGTACCCGGATGAGATAGGGGGTGACCGCTTGGTCGAGTGCGGTGTCGGTGACCCAGCCGGCTGAGCTGTTGGGTCGCGAGGGCAGCAGCACCTGCATCCAGCCGGGCTGCTGGGCGATCACCGGTAGCCAGGTGTCGCCGAGCTGCAGGGGGCCGATCCGGGCGATCGGAGCTCCGCCGGGGGCGGCGTACACCACGACCTCCCGCCGTGGGTGAACCACGGTGCCGTCGCTGGGCCCCAGCGGACCGGGATCCAGCGGCGCCCCGTCGAGGGCGGTGTAGGTGGTGCTCTGCGGCAACGCTGCGAGATCTGCCGGGACCACCGCCAGCGGAATCGTCGTGGTCGGGGCGACCATGACGGGCGGCGGGAGCGGCGCGGCCTTGCGGGTCTCGCCAGCCCCGAATGGGGCCACGAGGGCCACAGCAACGATCGCCACTAATACCAGGACAACCCCGGCGACCGCGCTGGCGATCAGGTAAGGACGATCGCGCAGCCGAAACGAGCCGGGCGGACGCTGAGCCATGACCCTCCTGTGCTTCGGACTAGCAGAACTGGTTGGATCGCCCGCCCGACCGGGCGATCTCCGAGGCCCAACACGCGACCTTGCGCTCACGGCATGACAACGGAGCGGGCCTGGGGTCATAAGGGCCGCTACTGCACGGATTGCTGAAATGTTCGGCGTGGTGGGCAGTGTCGCTGGGTGATGAGCCAGCGACTACTAGCAAGCATAGTGGGCAGCTTTCGTCGCCGGACCGTGGGTAGTCCCCGCGCAGCGCAGGACGCCCGCGTTCGACGGGTCGGGCTCCAGACGGCGGGTCTGGTTTCGAGGCAGGCACCCAGGATCGGCTCGACTGAGCACTACTATTCGCTGTAGTAACGTCTGGGTATCGACAGCGAACGATCGGAGACTGCAGTGCTTCGCCCATTGCGGCCCGTTCCCCGTCCGACCCCGCAGACAGGGTGGGCGACCGTCATACCCAGCAGCGCAATCATGGTCCTCAGCCTCGTCGAGATCGGTGGTGGCCACCTGCTGTCTGGCGGCCACACCCCGCTGTGGCTCGTCGCCGGAGTCGCCGGTGTACCAGGCGGGGCGATGCTGATCGGGTCGACGCACCCGTGAGCCACCCGTCCATCAGCCGTCGCCGGTTCCTCGCCGCCGCCGGCGGGATCGCGGCTGGCTCGTTGGTCGCTGCGTGCTCTGCCGGCCGTGCCTCCTCGGTCACGCGGGTCACGGCGACGTCGCCTCAGGTCGCGGCGACTGAACGCGCACGCCGAACCGCGGGCCAGTCCACCACCGACGTGAACCTCGACGCGATGCAAGGCGATGTGGATCTCGGGGGCAGGGTGGTGCGCACGTGGACTTATGGAGGTCAGCTGCCCGGGCGCGAGATTCGGGTGCGGCGCGGGGACATGCTGAGGGTGAGCCTGAGCAACGACTTGCCGGAGGCGACGACGATCCACTGGCACGGGGTGGCACTGCGTAACGACATGGACGGAGTCCCTGAGCTGACCCAGCCCCCGATCGGGGCCCGCGGCAGCTTCCGCTACGAATTCACAATCCCGCATGCCGGGACGTACTTTTTTCACCCACACGTCGGTGTCCAGCTCGACCGCGGGCTGTACGCGCCGCTGATCGTCGAGGACCCGGACGCGCCCGCTGACTACGACACCGAACTGGTCGTCGTCCTGGACGATTGGCTCGACGGGCTGGGACGTGATCCGAACGGCGTGTTCAAGGAACTACGCACCGGCGGCATGGGCAGCATGGGGATGGCGCGCTCGACGTTGCTCGGTGGGGACGCCGGTGATGTCACATACCCGTACTTCCTGGTCAACGGTCGGCTGGCCAGCGCCCCACAGGTGGTTGCGGCGCGTTCCGGGCAACGCATCCGGCTCCGGCTGATCAACGCGGGCTCGGATACCGCCTTCCGGGTCGGGCTGCCGGGCGTGCCGATGACCGTGACCCATACCGATGGTTTCCCGGTGCAGCCAGCGATCGCGGACGCAGTGTTGCTCGGTATGGGCGAGCGGATTGACGCGATCATCACCGTCCCCGACCGTCCGGTGCCGCTGCTGGCGCTCGCGGAGGGCAAGGACGGAGTCGCTCAGCTTGTCCTGCAACCGGGTCGCGCCGCGGCGCCCGACCCGGCGGCTCTAGTGGGGGAGCTGAGTTCGCGGCCGGTGCTGATGGCTACCGACACCAGGGCGGCCGACGCGGTGCGCTTGGCCGAGCGGGCGCCCGACGTGGTCCACGAGCTCAAGGTCGGCGGTCCGGACCGCAACTACACGTGGACGATCAACGGGCAGGTCTACGACCCCAACCGGGGACTGCCGGTGCGTCAGGGGCAGCGGGTCCGGCTGCGGTTCGTCAACACGACGACGATGTTCCACCCGATGCACTTGCACGGGCACACCTTCCAGGTGCGCGCCCCGAACGGATCCGGACCGCGCAAGGACACGGTCAACGTCCTGCCCGGGAAGGCCCTCGAGGTGGACTTCGACGCCGATAACCCTGGTCAGTGGCTCACCCACTGCCACAACGTCTACCACGGTGAGGCCGGGATGATGACGGTGGTGTCCTATGTGGAGTGATCGGTTCCCTCGTGGGTTCATTGTTGGTGGGTCTGCGGTGGTCGCGGCGGCGGT
>QHBZ01000212.1 GCA_003244055.1 Pseudonocardiales bacterium
GTCGTCTACCGGCTGGTCGACGAGCACCTGTCGCATATCGTGCTCGATGCCGTGACACATGTGGAGGAGGAATGACCGCGTCGCGTCCAGTCGCGCCGCTGCGCTCCACCCGGCAGCGGACCGCGGTGGCCAGACTGCTCGACGACACCGACGACTTCCGGTCCGCCCAGGAGATCCACGAGAAGCTGCGACGCCACGGCGAGGGCATCGGCCTGACCACCGTCTACCGCACCCTGCAGACACTCGCCGAGGCCGGTGAGATCGATGTGCTGCGCACCGCCAGCGGCGAGGCGCTCTACCGGCGTTGCTCGGCGCATCACCATCATCACCTGGTGTGCCGGCAGTGCGGGCGCACCGTGGAGGTCGAGGGCCCCACCGTGGAGCTGTGGGCCGCCAAGGTCGCCGAAGACCACGGCTTCACCGACATCGACCACACCGTAGAAATCTCCGGTCGCTGCCCTACCTGCATCCCGTCCTAACCCGTCCCTCCCCTGTCTCCCCTCTCCTCCCCGCAGTCTGGATGCAGACCGCGGTAATTCGGGCCGCTTTTACCGCGGTCTGCATCCAGACTGCGACCTTCGGAGGGCTCCTGTTAGTACTCGTAGGGCTCGTGGGGGGTGGGGATTTGGTGGAGGTCTGAGACGGTGAGGGTGGGGGTGAAGCGGGTGTTCGATCTTGCTGAGCCGGGGACCACCTGGCCGCGCACCTCGTACCAACCGTCCTGCGGGAGGTATGCCAACCCGGTGCGGCCCTCGAGGCGGACCTTCACCGGCGTTGCATCCGCCGCACAGCAGGAGATCACCAGCCGGCCGAGATACGTCGTGTTGCCGCCATGAACGATGAAGCCGACCAGCCGTACCTGGCGGCCGTTGACGCTACCGGCGTCGTCCCACACCGCCCGGGTGACGAAATCGCTCATCGGGAGGGCAGGAGCCGGGCCGGCGGGCAGCGCCGGGAAGCGGACAGACGGCTGGTGCGGGGCCAGGGTCCGGGCGGAGCGGGCCACGGTATCCGCGCCGAGCGCCGGCGGCGCGACCAGGAAGATCGCCAGAACGGGCAGCACCAGCAGCCAGGGACTGCGTCCGGCGTGATCATGCTGGTCTGCCGCGTCGCGCCCAGTGAGCACGTCGCGCCCGATGGAGATCAGGCCGAGAGCGAGGATCACCATCCCGGCCGAAACCAAAAAGGGCAGCACCGAGGGCTTGACGTAGCGCAGGTAGCTGCCGTTCCACGCGATCTTGCACAACGCTCCACCGAGCAGCAACAGCAGGATGTTCTGGGTTTCCCGCCTCACTGGAGGCCGCCGAGCACCAGGACGCCCGCGAGTACCGCGCAGCCGATCGCCACCACGAATGTCATCGGCGCGAAGCGGCTGGCGAACCCGCGCCCGAACGCCCCGGCCTGCAATGCGATGAGCTTGACGTCCACCGCCGGCCCGACCACGAGAAACACCAGCCGGGGCAGCAGCGGCACCCCCGACAGGGACGCGGCGACGAACGCGTCGGCCTCGCTGCACAGTGCGAGCACCACCGCGAGCAGCGCCATCACCGGGATCCCGAGCAGCGCCTGTCCGGTCAGGGACGCCATCCAGGATGCGGGGACGAGCACGTTCAGGGCGGCGGCGGTGAGCCCGCCGAGGACCAGGAACCCGCCCGAGGACACCAGGTCGTGCCGGGCGGTGTCGGTGAATACGACCCACGCACTGTGACCCGGCAGACGCTGACCCGGCAGACGCTGACCCGGCAGACGCTGACCCAGCGGACGCTGCGGGTGGCGCAGCGCCCGTTGGGCGATCCACTCCGGGCGCCCGAAGCGGGCCCACAACCAGCCCATCACTAGCGCGGTGGACATCGAACCGAGGAACCGGGCCGCCACCATCCGGGGCTCACCGGGGAAGGCAACGGCGGTGGCCACCAGTACCACCGGATTCACCGCGGGGGCGGCGAGTAGGAAGGCCAGCGCCGCAGCGGGCGGCACGCCCTGCTGCATGAGCCGCCGGGACACCGGTACCGACGCGCACTCACACCCCGGCAACGCCATCCCGGCCAACCCGGCGACCGGCACCGCGGCGGCGCTCGTGGCAGGCAGGACGCGGCGCAAAGCCAGCGGGGACACGAATGCCGCGATCAATCCGCTGACCAGTACCCCCAAGACCAGGAACGGCATCGCCTGCACGCATACCGCCACGAAAACCGTGGCGCCGGTGCGCACCGCAGGGATGTCCAGGATCTGGATCAGCGCACCCTGGGCCAGCAACGCCAGCACCAGCACCGCACAGAGCACCTCCAGCGAAGTGATCCGGCGCCAGCGCGCGCTCGATGCATCCGAGCCGGCTGGCTGCTCGGTCGTGGGGGCGGCCATTACGGGACTAGAAGCTCGCCACGCACCTGCGAGGCGGCGGACACCACCAGCATCAGCAGCGTGCCCAGTGGCACGGTGTCCAGGCCGGCCGCCGGGAATGCGTAACGCAGCGTCACATCCGCGCCACGCTCGGTGCGAACCAAGCCCAGGGTGCCGAACAGGCCCTGCCCCGCCCGGGTGGCGACTCGCTCAGCCAGCTCACCGTCGTCGGGAACGTCCCAAGCGACCACACAGGTCAAGCTGAGCATCGCCAGTCCCTCAACCAGCTCCACCGCCTGCACCGCGCACGGCACGTCGGAGTGCTGGAAGGTCAGCGAGCCGTCGTCGTCCACCTTGACGTCCTGGTAGCGCTCCAGTGCTGTTCGGGCGGCATCGAGCACTGCCCGGGTGGCGGCAAGACTCGCCGAGTGCTCGTCGTGGCTCATCGGATCGTTCTCCTGGGTGTCTGGGTATCGCCGGCGCTGCCGAACCGGCGGTCACGGGCCGCGTAGACCTCGCATGCCCGCCATAGATCGCGGCGGTCCAGGTCGGGGAACAGAACGTCCTGGAACACCAGCTCGGCATAGGCAGCCTGCCAGATCAGGAAATTGGAGATGCGCTGCTCTCCCGACGGCCGCAGGAACAGATCGACATCCGGCATGTCCGGTTCATCGAGATACCGCGCCAGCATCCGCTCGTCGACCCGTTCCGGGTTGATCTCACCGCGCGCCGCCCGGCGGGCCACCTCGCGCGCCGCGTCCGCGATCTCGGCGCGACCGCCGTAGTTCACGCACATGGTCAGGGTCATGACGTCGTTAGCCGCGGTCAGCTCCTGGGCCACCTCGAGCTCCCGGATCACGCTGCGCCACAACCGCGGCCGGCGCCCGGCCCAGCGCACCCGGACGCCCATCTCGTGCATCTCGTCGCGGCGGCGGCGGATGACGTCGCGGTTGAAACCCATCAGAAATCGCACCTCGTCGGGGCTGCGCCGCCAGTTCTCGGTGGAGAACGCATACGCCGACAACCACTTCACCCCGAGCTCGATGCACCCGCAGACGACATCGAGCAAGACCGCCTCACCACGGCGGTGGCCCTCGGTGCGCGACAGCCCGCGCTGCTGCGCCCACCGCCCATTGCCATCCATCACCAGCGCCACATGCCGGGGCACCCGCTCTGCAGCCAACAACGGCGGCCGAGCCCCGGACGGATGTGGATCAGGCGGGCGCACCACCGACCCATCCTGTCGCTTGGCGCGTTCAGCGGGCTCAGCGGGGCTATTCGGCCGCCTTTTACCCCGCTCAGCCTGCTGAATGCGGTAGGCGGGGGCGTTCGACCAGGGGCAGGGAGCGGAGTTGGCGTTCCAGGTGCCACTGGAGGTGGGCGGCGATCAGACCGCTGGCCTCGCGGCACGCAGCTGCCGGCATGGCTTCGGCGATCTGCCAGTGGCCGCACTCCAGGGCGTCGAGCAGCTCCACGGCCTGTGCCGACGGCGTGGCCGCGCCGGCCGGACGGCACCCGGGACAGACCACGCCCCCCGCGGGAACGCTGAACGCCCGGTGCGGCCCCGGTGCACCGCAGCGGGCACATTCGGTCAGCGCCGGCGCCCATCCCGCGGTACCCATGGCGCGGAGCAGGAAAGCGTCGAGGACCAACGACGAGTGTCGCTGCCCGTCAGCCAGTGCCCGCAGCGCACCCACCACCAGCAGGTATAGTCGCAACACCGGCTCACCCTCGGCGCCGGCCAGCCGCTCAGCGGTTTCCAACACCGCGCAGCCCGTGGTGTAGCGGCCGTAGTCCCCGACGAGCCGGGAACCGAACCCGTCCACCGTCTCGACCTGGGTGACGATGTCCAGTGTCCGCCCGCTATAGAACTGCACGTCGACATGTCCGAACGGCTCAAGTCGCGCGCCGAACCTCGATGAGGTGCGCCGTACACCCTTGGCCACCGCGCGCACTCGCCCGTGCCGGCGGGTCAGCAGCGTGATGATGCGATCGGCTTCGCCCAACTTCTGCACCCGCAGCACCACGCCGGTGTCACGGTAGAGCTTCACCCGCCCATCGTCGCATCGCCGAGCCGGCAGCGACTGCGACGCGCGGGCTAGAAACCCAGCCGGCGCAGCTGCTTGGGATCCCGCTGCCAATCCTTGGCGACCTTCACATGCAGATCCAGGTACACCGACGTACCCAGCAGCGCCTCGATGTGCGTCCGCGCACGGCTGCCGACCTCCTTGAGGCGCTGGCCACCCCGTCCGATCACGATCGCCTTCTGGCTGTCCCGTTCGACGTAGAGGTTGACGTAGACATCGAGCAGGCCGGCTCGTCCTTCCCGGGGGTTCATCTCCTCCACCACGACGGCCAGCGAGTGCGGCAGCTCGTCGCGTACTCCCTCCAGCGCCGCCTCCCGGACCAGCTCGGCGACCAGGGTCTGCTCCGGTTCGTCAGTGAGTTCCCCACTGGGGTACAGCGGTGGCGACTCCGGCATCCGAGCCAGCAGCAGGTCAGCGAGCAGCGCCACCTGGAAGCCATCGACTGCCGACACCGGCACCAGCTCGGCGAACTCGTCGAAGCCTGCCGACCGCGCCAGGTCAGCCAGCCCGGCCAGCTGCTCAGCCACTCGCTGCGGGCTCACCAGATCGGTCTTGGTCACGATGCCGAACACCGGGGTACGCCTCGCCAGCACAGCCAGCTCACCGGCGATAAACCGGTCTCCGGCCCCGATCGTGGCGTCCGCGGGCACGCAGAACCCGATCACGTCCACCTCTGACCAGGTCGCACGAACCAGGCTGTTGAGCCGTTGACCGAGCAGGGTTCGGGGCCGGTGCAGGCCTGGTGTGTCCACCAGGATGAGCTGCCCGTCGGGCTGGTGCACGATCCCTCGGATGGTGTGCCGGGTGGTCTGCGGCCGGCTGGAGGTGATCGCCACCTTCTGGCCCACCAGCGAGTTGGTCAAGGTTGACTTGCCGACATTGGGCCTGCCGACCAGGCAGGCGAACCCGGCCCGAAACGGCGTGTCGGTGGGCTGTGTCACGCTTGTCCCGCCGTACGCAACACGCTGCTGACGACCCCGTGCGCATCGACCACCAATACCGGTGCAGCCGACCCGAGCTCCCGGACCGCAGCCAGCGAAGCAGCGTCCACAGCCCCGGACCCAGCAACCACAGCAGCTGCCTCCAAGCCGGTCGCACCACTGGCCACCGCGGCGGCTACCGCGGCTTGTAGCGCGGTCAACGCCAGCGAGGGCAGCGACACCGTGACACCGGTATAGGTGCGCCCTTCAGTGTCCCGAACCGCGGCACCCTCTTGGGCGCCGGTGCGGGCCAGCGCCGAGCGCGCCAGCGTCACGATCTTGGCGTCCTCCGAATCTAGTTCAGCGGAGCTGAGGCTAGTGGTGTCAGGCACTGGTGTCGCTCGCTTCCTGCGGGGGGTCAGCCGCGGCGGGGTGAACCTGGGGTTGCTGGTTATCAGTCGGGGACTGACGGGTCTGGGAATCGGACTGCGCGGAGACTCGGCGAGCGGTGACGGTGGTGATCCGCAGCCGCCCACGACGATCGTTGCCGCCCTCGGCGCGCAGTCGCAAACCGGCCACCTCGGCCTCGGCACCGGGTACCGGTACCCGGCCCAACCGCTGCGCCAGCAGCCCACCAACGGTCTCCACGTCGGTGTCCGCGAACTCCACCTCGAACAGCTCGGCCAGATCGATCACCGGGAGCCGGCTGATCACGCGTACCGTACCGTCTGCCAGACGCTCGATCGGCGGCCGCTGGTCGGTGTCGGACTCGTCGGTGATCTCGCCGACGATCTCCTCGAGGATGTCTTCGATCGTCAGCAGACCTGCGGTGCCGCCGTACTCGTCGACGACGACGGCCAGGTGATTGTGCGAGAGCTGCATCTCCTTGAGTAGCCCGGTCAGCAGCTTGGAATCGGGTACGAACGTCGCGGGTCGCATCACCTCACCGACGGTGGGCTGCCCAGCCGCCACCAGATCCTTGATGTGCACAACACCGACGATGTCATCGACGCTGTCCCCGATCACCGGTATCCGGGAGAATCCGGAACGTAAGCATAGCGCCACTGCCTGACGTACTGTCTTTTCCTGTTCAATCCAGACGATCTCGGTCCGGGGCACCATAACCTCACGGGCCACGGTATCCCCGAGCTCGAATACGGAATGGATCATCTCGGCCTCACCGGCCTCTACCACGCCGCGCTGACCCGCCATATCCACCAGCTCGCGGAGCTCGACCTCAGAACTGAACGGCCCTTCCGGAAATCCTCTGCCGGGCGTGATCGCATTACCGACGATAATGAGCAGCCGCGACAGCGGCCCCAGGATCCGGCCCAGCACCCGGACCGATCCGGCGACGGCGAGGCCGACGGTATAGGGGTGCTGGCGCCCGATGGTGCGCGGACCCACGCCTACGACCACATAGGTCACCACGACCATTGCCAACCCCGTGACCAGCACGGCCAGCCAGATCGGCGTCAATGTCCGTAGCGCCGCCACCGTGACGAGCACCGTGGCGGTCAACTCGCAGCTCAGCCGCAACAACAGCAGCAGGTTGACGTGCCGGGGCCGGTCGGCGACGACCAGCGCCAATGCGCTGGCGCCGAAGCGGCCAGCGCGCACCAGCGCCTCGACCCGGGCCCGCGACACAGTACCCAGCGCGGCGTCAGCCGCGGCGAAACCACCCGCAGCCACCACCAGGGTCGCGGCCAGCACGAGCAAGGGAACCGAGGACGTCGGCACTGTCGGTCCTGTTCGCTATTCCCCGGGGGGTGCCCCGGGCGTTATCCGGGAGGACGGGACTCTTGCGGCCCGTCCAGCCCGACCACTCCAAGCAGCCGGGTGTCCGCGTCCCGCTCGGCGCTCCGGCGCCGGCTGGCCAGGTCGGCGCGCCGGAACTCACCAAGGATTCCGTCCTGCAGGGCGAACATCTCGCGCTCCTCGGCGGGCTCGGCGTGGTCGTAGCCCAGCAGGTGCAGCACGCCATGCACGGTGAGCAGGTGCAGCTCATCGAGCAGTGCGTGACCCGCTGCGGCGGCCTGTTCCGTCGCGACCTCTGGGCATAACACAATGTCACCGAGCAGTGCTGGGCCACCGGATGGGCTGTCCGGTCGACCGCCTGCCAGCAGCCCACTCTCCGCCGCGTCCTCCATGGGGAAGGCCATCACGTCGGTGGGCCCCGGCAGGTCCATCCAGCGCTGGTGCAGATCTGCCATCACTCCGCTGCTGACCAGCAGCACGGACAGTTCCGCCAATGGGCTGACGCCCAATCGTTCCATCGCGAAACGCGCCGCCGCGGCGATCGATACTTCGGGGATGGCCGTGCCGGACTCGTTAGCGATCTCGATGCCCACGCCGGCGTCACCGTCTCCGGCGGCGGTCGGTCCGGTTGGGCACCGGACGCGCCCCGGTGCCCTCCTGGACGACATCCCACCGCTCATAGGCGTCCACGATGTCCGTGACCAGGCGGTGACGGACAACGTCGGCGCTGGACAGTTGCACGAAATGCACGTCTTCCACTCCGTCGAGGATGTGTTGCACGATCCGCAGCCCGGACACCTGACTGCCTGGCAGGTCTATCTGCGTGACGTCCCCGGTAACCACGACCTTGGAGCCGAAGCCAAGGCGGGTGAGGAACATCTTCATCTGCTGCGGGGTGGTGTTCTGCGCCTCGTCGAGGATGATGAAGGCATCGTTGAGGGTGCGGCCGCGCATGTACGCCAGCGGCGCGACCTCGATGGTGCCCGCGGCCATCAACTTGGGGATCGACTCCGGGTCCAGCATGTCGTGCAGGGCGTCGTACAGCGGGCGCAGGTACGGGTCGATCTTCTCGTACAGGGTGCCGGGCAGGAAACCCAACCGCTCCCCTGCCTCGACTGCCGGCCGGGTGAGAATGATCCGGTTGACCTGCTTGGCCTGCAGCGCCTGCACCGCCTTGGCCATGGCCAGGTAGGTCTTGCCGGTACCGGCGGGTCCGATACCGAACACGATCGTGAAGCGATCGATGGCGTCGACGTAACGCTTCTGGTTCAGCGTCTTGGGCCGGATCGTGCGCCC
>QHBZ01000213.1 GCA_003244055.1 Pseudonocardiales bacterium
CACATCGACGCCGAGGCCGCCGCGATGGCGGCACGGTTGCGGGAATCCCACATCAGGGTGCGCGAAGCCACCAAGCAGAGCGGCACCAGCAAGATCACGGTTGAGGCGCATCAGCCGTCCGACGTGCTCGGCGTCTATCTCTACCTTCCTGTCGTCGTGGGCGCGCGGTGAGCCGGTCCCCGTTCCCGGCGCTGCGGGTGGCGGGAGGTTTGCTGCCTGCTGACCTGTTCAGCCGCGTACTGGAGGGCAAGGAGCTGCCCGGCTGGGATTCAGCTGATTACCGGCTGGCGCCGCACGAGAACGTACGCCAGGCCGCAACCCGTGCCTTCGACTACCTCGGCGGTGCGTGGCAGGCGTTCACCCGGCAAGGCATCACGACGCAGACCGAGGGTCGCCCACTCACCCGCGACTGGCTGCGCGCGGTGTTCCACGCGCTGGACTACGGGACCCTGTCCACCACGCCGACCGGCGGTTTGGTGGTTGAGGACAAGACGTTCCAGGTCAGCCACATTTGGGACCAGCAGGTGCCAATCCACCTAATCGGCTGGGAGGTGGATCTGGATCGGCGCACCAAGGGCGTGGCGGGCGCCGCGCAGGCCGCCCCGCAGTCGATGGTGCAGGAGCTACTCAACTGTACCGATCAGTACCTGTGGGCAATCGTCTCCAACGGAGGCAAGCTGCGGCTGCTACGCGACTCGCGGTCCCTGGTCGGATCCGCCTACGTCGAGTTCGATCTAGAATTGATCTTCGAAGAGCAGCTCTTCCCTGACTTCATACTGCTGTTCCGGCTGCTGCACGCCACCCGGCTGGCTGCGCCAGCCGAGGGGCCCGCGACTGGATGCTGGTTGGAGCAATGGCGGGTCAATGCGCTTAAGCAGGGTGAACGCGCTCTGGAACGGCTGCGGGGCGGCGTCAAGCAGGCCATCAACACCCTCGGCACCGGGTTCCTGCAGCATCCGGCCAACCACGACCTGCGGCACCGGCTCGCCGCCGGCACCCTGGCCCGGGATGACTACAAGCGCGCCGTGCTGCGGCTGGTGTACCGCCTGTTGTTCTGGTTCGTCGCCGAGAGCCGCGACGTGATGCTGGATCCGGACGCGCCGATCGTCGCCCGGACGCGCTACCGCCAGTTCTTCTCCGCCCAGCGGCTCCGGGACCGCGCTCAGCGCGGCAGTACCGACCATCACGAGGACTTGTGGGAGGCCGTCCGGCTTGTCTTCGCCGGCCTGGGCATCGAGCAGGGCCGCCCGGAACTAGCCCTGCCCGGCATCGGTGGACTCTTCGAGCGCGTCACGTGCGACCAGCACGGCGAGCCGATCAAGACCACGCTTCCGGACGAACTTGACGAACCACTTGAGGGCCTGCTGCTCACCAACGCGGCGCTGATCACCGCGGTGCGCCACCTGACGATCATCGAATCAGACAGTCAGCACCGGCCGGTCGACTTCCGCAATCTCGACTCCGAGGAGCTCGGCAGCGTTTACGAGTCGCTCCTGGAGCTGCATCCCAGTTACGACCCGGAGGATCAGACCTTCACGCTCGTCAGCGCTGCCGGCAACGAGCGCAAGGAGACCGGCTCCTACTACACGCCGACATCGCTGACCGAGGCCCTGTTGGACAGTGCCCTGGATCCGGTACTGAACGACGCCGCCGCCGTGCCCGGAGATGCCGAGGCGAAGATCGGCGCGCTGCTGGGCGTCACCGTGTGTGATCCGGCCTGCGGGTCGGGGCACTTTCTGGTGGCGGCGGCTCGGCGGATCGCCCGCCGGGTCGCCCAGCTGCGCAGCGGAGAGAACGAGCCCTCGCCAGATCTGGTGCGCACGGCGATGCGCGAGGTGGTCAGCCGGTGCATCTACGGCGTGGACATCAACGAGATGGCCGCCGAGCTGGCCAAGGTGTCGCTGTGGCTGGAGTCCGTCGAGCCCGGCAAACCGCTGGCGTTCCTGGACGCCAACATCCGCGTCGGCAACTCCCTGCTCGGCACCACCCCGGTGCTGATCGCGGCCGGTATTCCGGACGACGCCTTCGCCCCGATCGAGGGCGACGACCGCGCCGCCGCCAGGACCATCCGGGAACAGAACGCGAAGGAGCGCAGCGGCCAGTCCGACCTGTTCTCCAGTGGCGGGCTGGAGCTGACCAACGAGTCCCTCGCGATCCAGACCCGGGACATGGCGGGGGCCTTACCAGCGCGGCTGAGCGACATCGCGGTGGCGCACCGCAGGCTGCGCGAGATCGACGCGCAACGCTCCAGCCTGCGGCGGGTCGCCGACGCCTGGTGCGCCGCGCTGGTGCAGGAAAAGGCCACGGACAAGGCGCTCTCCGCGATCACGGAACGAACACTGCGATGGATCGCCACCGGCCCGACCAGCCTTTCCGAGCAGTGGATCGCCGAGCGCGTGGAGCGCCTGGCCCGGGACTACCGATTCTTCCACTGGCAGGTCGAGTTCCCGCACATTTTCGCCGTGCCCGACAACGGCGACGTCGATGCGACGACGGGCTGGCGTGGCGGCTTCCACTGCATCGTCGGCAACCCCCCGTGGGAGCGGGTGAAGCTGCAGGATCAGGAGTTCTTCGCCACTCGGCGCCCGGATATCGCCGGTGCGCGCAACGCCGCAGCCCGGCAGAAGATGATCGCGGCCCTCGCGGCCAGCGATGACCCGGTGGATCAGCGGCACTACGAGGACTACCGGGCAGCGTTGCGGCACGCTGACGGCTGGAGCCACTTATTGCGCAACAGCGGTCGCTACCCACTGACCGGACGCGGGGACATCAACACCTACTCGGTGTTCGCCGAGACCGGCCGGACGATCGTGGCGCCCCGCGGCCGAGTCGGGATGGTGCTGCCCACCGGAATCGCCACCGACTCCACCACACAGCTCTTCTTCAAGGATATGATCACGAGCCGCACGCTGGTCTCGCTCTACGACTTCGAGAACGAGAAGAAGCTCTTCCGCGACGTTGACCATCGAGTCCGCTTCTGCTTGTGGACTGCGGCTGGCCGTTCGGCGCAGCAGGACCGGATAGACCTGGCCTTCCGGCTCCGCCAGGTACCCCAGATCGTCGAGCGGCGCTACACCCTCACTCCCGACGACATCACCCTGCTCAACCCGAATACCGGCACCTGTCCGGTGTTCGACTTCCGTCGCAACGCCGAGATCACCCTCAGCATCTACCGCAAGGTCCCGGTGCTCTGGCGGGACGAAACCGACGGCAACCCGTGGAGCTTGTCGTTTCTGAGGATGCTGGATATGGCCAACGACTCGTGGCGGTTCCATGATCGGGACGCGCTGGAGGTCGATGGCTGGACGCTGCACGGCAACATCTTCGTGCGCGACGGCGACCGCATGCTGCCGCTGGTCGAGGCGAAGATGGTGCATCACTTCGACCACCGCCTCGGCACCTACGAAGGCCAGACCCAAGCGCAGGCGAACGTCGGCACCCTTCCCCGCCTCACCCCCGAGCAGAAGGCCGATCCCCGATACGCAACCTTGCCGCGATACTGGGTCGCCGAGAGCGAAGT
>QHBZ01000214.1 GCA_003244055.1 Pseudonocardiales bacterium
GTAGCTCTGCCCCCGGGTCGCCGTGTGGTAGCCCTGGGGGGAGATCGATGGGATGCCACACGCTGTCCACCCGGCCCAGTCTCGGCCCGCGCTTGTGGCCGGCCATCCTGGAGATCTGCCCGCCCGGCGAGGGCATGTTTTGGTTGGTCGACGCTGCGGTAGCTGATGTAGCGCCGCTGGGAGAACTCTGACCAGCGCTTCGGCGTTCAAGACGGACGTGGCCTGCGAAGACGTCAGTTGATGTTGGTCAACGTTGGTTGTTGTTGGGTAGTGCGGTTTGTACCCAATTTGTACTGAGGATGATCGCGGCATCGCCCTGCTGGTGCCGGGTCAGGATCACCAGCACCAGCAGCCCCTCCCGGATCTCACCGGCTTCGAGCAGTATCACCCCCTGCCCGAGGGGCCGGCCCGCTGTGTACGCAACGGTCCAGTCTGGGTGAGTGCTATCGTGATGGTGAGAAGGGAGCGGCGACGGAGGACGTGACTACTGAATTGTCCTGTAGTCGGCGATGGGTTACTGCGGCGGTGAGAAGAGCCGCGATAAAAGCTAGTTCTAGCCCCCAAAAGAAATCATAAAACATGACGTCCAGGGCCCGCAAAAATGGATTCATGTCGGATGGGCATGATGTGTTGTGAGTCATAGCCATAGCGCAGAGCGCGAGCTGCATAGCAATCCGTTCCCCAATCGTGATAACTACCCCAGCGATGAACGCCGAAATGATACCGTAGGACACGCGGAAGTCCCGAGCACGTGCCGTCGCGATGATCGCCGCTATCACTTCTGGGACTATCACGAGGGCATGGGTGAGATGCCCTCCGACTGCGGCAGCAAGAGTCGTAGGTGCGGCCAGTCCGCCTACCAAGTAGCAGGTAAAGATGAGCACTAGCGCTAACAACGCTGTGACAATTCCGGCCTTCACGACGGCGAACCGTGGTGTTAGTTGTTCGCGGGCGCGCCACCCGGCAGGGACTGGATTAATCGTGAGCCATGACGCCGGAGAGGTTGTCCGGAGCCGCCGCGTGAGACCAACGCCGACGAGTGGATAAATCGCGAAACCTAGGAGAATAATAATCACTAATACGCGAGGCTCCGTCGCGGCCCGGGTTACGACGATGGTGAGAAATACAATTTCTTGTGGCCAACCGCGCAATGTCCTAGTTTGGATCACGGCGGCTTGCTGCGCCAAGGGGAGAGCGTAATTAAAAAACGTGATAAACAAAGCCGCCGAAGCGATCAAGCTAATCATGACGACAAGGACGGGACGTTTTGTGGTAGCGGCAACGGGAAGCCAGGAACGAGTTGCTGTGCTCATCCAACGTACACACAACCAGCTGCCAACCACCAACACCACACACCACGGCAGGATGACGCCGACTACGTAGCTGACTATCGGTCTCCCGGGATCCTCGAACCAGTTAACCTCCATTGGAGAGATGATCCCGGCGGCGAGACCCATACCCAGTCCGACACCGGCCATGTTGACCTTCGTCGGACCGTGGGTTACGTACCAGTTGATCGCATCTCGCCACACACTGAACCCCATCCCCAGCGCAAGTAGGATTGCCCAAAATATGTATATGAAGGAGATATTTTCAACACCGAGCACATCACGTAGGTCCAGGCCAAGGCCGATTGTGAGACCCATCGTGAGCGCCTCACCAAAGCCTATCGCTAACAGATTTCGGTTGTCCGTCAGTGCCGTGATCCTATCGCTGGGAAAAGGATGGACCGCCAGTAGGCGGCTTAACCATCCACCCTGCCGCCTTCGTTGTTGAGTGAACAAGCGACTCAGGTCATCAGACGCTTTATCCCATAACGCCGCTCGGGCGTCCGCGTGTAGCTCACGGCTGCGCAGTAAGGAGTTTCGAATCAATGGGACGACGACAGCGAGGAAAACCAGGTACCAGATCAGGGTGACGGCGAACGCGAGAATGTAGCCGTGGATACCGCCGGCCAACAAATCGAGTGCACTAGCTACCATTATTGGAAGGACTATCACAACCAGGTAGGTACGTGACACCGCGATAGTGATGAACGCGACGTCCACGTCCCGGTTGCGCAGGTGTGCTAGCTCATGCAGAACGATTGCTCGGAATGCCGACCGGTCGCGGTCGAATAGCGCGAGCATGCCCACGCTGAGCGCGACGTATCGTCGCCCGAGTCGACCAAAAGCAAGCCCAGAAACACCTGGGTCGAGATAGTTCGCCACAAAGGTCACCTCTTCAGTGACCCCCGCAGTCAGCCGCAATTCCGTTAAATACGAGGATAAAGCGGGGTTTTCATCGAATGCGAGCGGGCGCAGTCTTCTGCGCCGCAAACGCCAAGCTGGCATCCACCAGTACAACACTAATACGATCAACCAAAAGAAAGCCAGCACTGCGAAGTTCGGCCAGAGGCTGATACTAGGATGCGGGCCACAGTTGGATGGCGGCAAGTTACCCAGGTAGGTGTCGAGAGCGGAGGGATCCGCATTGCCATCCCGGTGGATAACCTTGTCCCAGTACTGACGTTCACATGCATCATAGGCGGGATCGGTGGTAAGAGGTGCTATACGCCTACTGAGCGTTGCACCACCCCAGATAAATATGGCGGTCGAGGTCGCGATGGCAAGCAGCGCGAATCGCACCGATGTGGCGGAAGGAATGGCGAACGGATTCGGACGAGGACTCGTTGCTTCGCCTGCCGCTGACATGGTCAGTCTTCCATCGTGAACTGTGAAGCCAACGCCTTCGCAATGCCGTCAGCAATCAGCGTCGCCTGCTCTTCTGATGCTTGCAGTTGCCGCGCCCGTCGATACGCCAGCTCTCGGATCTTCGTGATTTGGTCCTGATGAAGATGCGGTAACGGATCGGCCGACTGCTCGGGTGGGCGATGAAACAATTTACTCAGCGCCGCTAGTCGAAACGTGGGTGCAGTTTTATCGATCATCCGACGAATATGCTCCTCAGTAAGCTGTTTGAACACGTCGACCGTAACTGTCAGAGCAAGGGTGCTGATGACCGTAAATGCGGTTTCCAGGCCGAAGCCTAACGGTTCGTCGCGGTGGCCGCGCCGTGCGAGTTTGGGTGCGGCGAAGAACGCGTCGCAAGTCGCCTTGAAGAAGGGCAGCTCATCGGGCGCGGCGTAGTGAACCACCTGACGGGCCAAGGAAGCCACCAACTGCCGGTCTTTCTCCCAAGTCATGAAACCTCCTCCTGGTGCGACGCAAATCTCCTCCCCTGGGGAGGCGTACTCGTCTTGCGCCGCGTCCTAATCGATCTGTTCAAAATCATCGGAAATCATCTGTCGCGCGGTTTCGTCTGGCCATATGTCCACACCGTCTGGCCAGTTACCTGTAGCTGGTCAGGGCATGTCGCTTCGCACCGGCTGCTCCTCGGGTCGACGTTGTCTGGCGCCCCCCTAGTTGACAGAGCCACCAGTCGAACATCTTGATACGCCGTTAATCAAGATGGCTGATTCCTCCACGTCAAGTCGCTGGGCCTGGCGAAGATCCTCACCGGTGACAGCGGCGCTCAAGTGTCTGCGCGGGCCAAGATCGCTCTTCTGGAGGGAACACCACCCGATAGTTGCCCCGTACGCGCGGGAGCCAGCGCGTGTGGCGGCGCCTACGCTGCTTTCGTGGCTGAACCACGCGGTGGGTGGAGGACGTTCGGGGAGAGGACGGTCTATGACAACCGGTGGGTTCGGCTGGGGCTAGTTGATGTGGAGGCGCCGAACGGGGAGCGGTGGAATACCACGTGGTGCACCTCGATCGGATTACCCCGGCGGCCGCCGGGCCGGCCCGCGCGAGCACGGCCGCCAGGCCGCGCGCAGCAAGCGGGACCGGCTCGGTGAGCACGCAAGCGAGCCGAGGAACCCAGCCTCAATCAGCCCCGCCGCAGGCGGCGCCTTGATCCCATAGAGGGGAATTCGGCAACACACGCGGTGTAACGCGCTGTAACACAGGGGTGACAGCTGTTTCGCAGACTCATCCGTGGGTGTTGGGCGATGCCCGGGATGAGCACGTAGTGGATTCAGGGCGTCGTTGACGCTGAGGAGGCTCACGGAGCAGGCTGGCCAGTCAAGCGCGAGTCAGCCCCGGCAGTCTCGCGTACCCTCGCGACGCGGACATACGTGACGTAGGGAGCACCCATGGTTATCAAAGGTGTGGACTTGGCGATCTTCGAGCGCGACGACATGCGCCGGGCGTTGGCGCAGCGTGACATTGGCACCGTTTACCGCATACTCGTCGACCACGGAGTGGCCCAGCGCTACCTCGCCGAGCTCGTTGGCCAGAGCCAGTCCGAGGTCTCAGAGATCCTCAATGGGCGCCAGGTGCAGAGCTACGACGTTCTCGTACGGGTCGCTGAGGGCTTGGGGGTATCGCGCGGAGCGTTAGGTCTTGCTTACGCTGAGGACTGCGAGGGGCCAGAGCCGCTAACTGACGAGGTGACCGAGGAGATGCGGCGACGTGCGTTGCTCGCTGCTGGTGCTGTCGCGCTGTTCGGCAGGCCAGTGCTGGGCGAGGTTCTGGAGCTACCGGACCGCCCGGCCTCAGCTACGCCGTTGCCCGATCGCCTGGGTGTAGCTGATGTGGAGGCGATGCGTGAACTGACGCGCAAGCTCGAAGCCGAGGCGCGGTACTACGGCGGCGGTGTCGAGGTGCTCAGCCCGGTAGCAACCAGAGCAGAGCGGTTGCTGAAGGTCCCGGCCGCCGACGCCACGAAGCAGGCGCTAGTCACCACTCTCGCTGATCTCCACAACGTGGCCGCGTGGGCGGCGTTCGACTCACACCAGGACGACACGTCGCGCTACCACTTTGCTCGTGCAATGAGCCTGGGCAATGAGAGTGATGGGTTCCAGTACGCGCGGGCTGCTTACCTTGCTGGGGTGTCGACGGCTGAGCGCGGGCATTTCAATGACGGCATCAAGCTGATGCAGCTGGGCCAGATGCGACTCAGTGAGTTCCCGAGGGCGCAACGGGCCGGCGAACTGGCCGCGTGGATCAACGCAGACATGGCTTGCGCTCTTGGGCACATGGGTGCCACCGACGGTGCACGGTCTGCACTGGCGAGGGCTCGTGGGGGATGGCAAGCACCCGACGCTGATGACGAAGCGGACATGCACTGGGTGACGGCGCTGGCGGAGATGCACCTGGGCCGCGCTGATAGTGCCGAACAGCTCGTGTCGGCGTCGGTACGTCGGTGGAGCGACACCCAGGATCGCCGCCAGGCCGCGCTGGGACGAATCACGCTGGCTCAGCTACACGTGCAGGCCGGAGACAGCAATGCCCCAGAGTTGGCGCACCACGCGATCGGCGATGTGCGCGACCTTCGGTCGATACGAGCGCGCGAACGACTTCAGCCGCTGGTGCAGGCGATGGAGGAACGGCCCGAGCCTCACTACCGGGACCTAGCCGCCTTCGCCCGTCGGAGCGTTGCTGTCTAGGCGCGTCCGGCGACGTGTTCGGCCAATTTGAGCTGCGCAGCGGCGGCGCCCACTGCCCCACCTGTTATCGGCGTAAGGTGCAGAGGATTTGGTCCCGGAGGGCACCGGTAGCGCTCGGATTTCCGTTGGTCGTCAGTGCCGATGCCAGGGTCAAGAGTCGTTGCCTGGCAATACTGGTCCCGGTGCGCACTGTGACATCCAGCGCATCGTCGATGAGAGCGTTGGCGTGGTCGAAGTCTTTCGTTCGGACGGCAAGGGTTGTGAGATCGGCAAGTGCGATGGCGCGGGCCTGGTTGTTCGTGGGGGACAGGGACGCGAGTAGGGAATTAGCGGCGGCGGTGGCGTCGGGGTGGTTCAGCGCCATGTAGGTGGACACGGTGAAGCCACCAAGCCTGTTCGCGGTGAAGAACCCAGTCCACACACGTTCCGTGCGTGGCCGAGCGAAGTCGAACGCGGTGAACGCCCGTTCCAGCGCGCGCAGAGCCGCTGTTTCATCGCCTAGACGACTCAGCTCCTCAGCTTCGCGGGCCGCGATCCATGATCGTGTCGCGGGCGCGGAGCATCCCGGCACGTGGTCTTCGGCTTGGCGCAATAATTTGATAGCCGGACCGATATCGTTTCTTGAACCGGCCAGATAGCTCCAATTTGCTAGTGTGTAGGCGGCGAGTGCACGATCGCCGGTGTCCTTGGCGATCTTCAGTGTTGCTCGCCACGTGTCCGCTGCTTCGTTTCCCCGGCCCAGGTCGAAATACAACCAGCCGATCAGTGCCTCAGTTTCGCCCATCATCACCGCCAGCGGGTCCCGCGTGACGTCGGTTCGGGCGTTGCCGAGCAGGGTGGTCAGTGTGGCGCGGTGTTTCGTGAGTGAGTCGAACATTTGCCGCGCCGGCACCGCGTATTGAGTGTCGAACAAATCGGCCGTGCGGTCTTGCATGAGCGCGACCGTGGCGGGATCGACCGGGCGTCCTTTGTCGACCGAGTCCAGCAGCCGCTGCCAGGGGGCATCGGCGAGCAGACCACTGCCTGCGGCCGCAGCGGCGATCCCCGCGGCCTTCAGAAGGTGTCGTCTGCGCACGTCGTCGTCCTCGCCTTGAGCTGGCTCCTCCAGGGTAACTCGCGGCGGCAGGACGTCGAGTGCTTCGGATGCGCTGGGTGTCACCTCAAACCACAACAGATGCGCAGGGACGTGCAGGACCCGCGCCCACTGGTCGAGTTTGACCAGGTCACGGACCGGTGCGACGGCCCGCTCGATACGGCTGAGCTGGCCCTGGGTAATCCCCAACCACCCAGCGAGCTGGGTCTGCTGCACCGGAGGCGTCTGCACGAGGCGATACGCCCGCAGCAACCGGCCGAAGTGCCGCTCCCGGGCAGCCGCCCGAAGCTCACCCTGCTCCCAAAAATCCGCCAGAGGCACCGGCGGCGCCCCGAGGGCCTCAGCCGACTCAGACCCATGGGGGTGTTGACCCCTCATCGCAACTCCCAAGACGAACGGTATATGCGCGCGACGTATGTTAGGGCATCGCTTTGCACCCCGGTGAGCTGCCCTTATGCGTGGGACACATATGCATGCCCATCGCCGACCGGCCATATGCGCTTGCCTGGTTGGAGATTCGCGGTCTCGGTGGGAGCGTGTAGATGTCCGACAAGACCCACGACAACAGGGAGGACGGACCGGTGAGAGGACACCAAGATGGCAGCACGACCACGACGCAACAAGACCCGTCATGTCAAGTCTGCCCAGGAAAGGCTCGGCGACGAGGGCGCGGAACGCTACATGTGGGTATTCCCGGAAGGACACCACATCGTGCTCACCATACCCGGCCTACGCGATCTCAAACTCAACGTCAATGACGCCCGCACGATCGGAGAAATACTCATCCAAACAGCAGACGAGATGACCACGCATCACAACAACCAGACAGAAGGTGAGGATAACGATGGCAGCCCAGAAAAACATCCGACTGAAGGCTGACTTCGACGAATGGTTCCCGCAAGGGTTGTACCTCGTCGGGGAGATTGCGCCGGTGACCGAGTACCAGTCTCAAGAGGACCGAGCCCGCAACCGACCAGTGCGGCCACGGATCGATGAGGCGACCGGCTTTGCACTGTACCGGGGCACCTTCGCGGACCCCTCGGCCGAGAAGGACCGTGACAAGTCGGTCACTGTCGAGTTCGCCTGCGCTCACCAGCCAGTACCCCCACAGCCCGTTACGGGTGCACCGTTCCGACCGGTGGTACTGGAGGGCATGACCGTGGCGCCGCGGGCGGAAACCTCCGGCCAGGCCAAGTGGATCACCTGGGTCATCCGGGCCACCGGCATGACAGCGCCGGGTACCTCAGCGACGGTTGCGGCGAGGTCTGCTGGTCGGAGCACTGTCACAACTGAAGTGGCCGGGAGGACAGCGGCGTGACCAAACCCACTATGGGCAGGGTAAGGCAGGACTCGGGGGGTGATGCCACCGAAAGGACGAGCGAGCAACTCTAAGACCAATAATTTAGTCCGAAGAACCACGGGCATGGGCCACGTGGCGAGAACACCTGTGCCCATTGCCTGATAACGAAACCAGCGGCGCAGAAGCGGATTCCTGGCTACCAACCCGTTCCGCTTCTGCGCCATCCACCCAGTCAGGAGTGAACACGAGTGAGGATACACAGGACCACCGGGCAGGGCGCAAGCCCCCCACCCGGTCTGAATGAAAACCGCGACAAACCACCGAGTCCGGGCCGGCCACCGATGGGCACCCTCGCGCCCGCCAGTGCCCGGCGTTCCGAGGTATTGCTGCTGGTCTTCGTTGTGTCGATCACCGAAATTGCCTATGTCGGGTCGGGGGTGGTCGGTGATGAATGCGCAGAGCATTAGTTTGGTGATTCTCAGTGGCGTCGTTCTGGGCGTCGTGGTGTGGGTGCTGGCCAAACTTGGCAGGGTGCTGGTCAGGGTCGCCGAGGCGCTGGCTGCGGCTGCGGTGGTGCTCCTGGCCGTAGGACTGGTGATCAGGGCCGTGTGGTGGGCGATCCGGCAGGCGCTCACCCACTGGCGGACCAGCCTGACCGTCCTGGCGGTGGCGGCATGGTGGCACTGGTGGGGCTGGGTCTCGTTGGCCCTCACCGCCGCGGTGGCTGCGGGGGTGCTCATCGGGTGGCGGCTGATCGATGTGACGTCCTTTGATGCCTGGGCAGGTCGGCACCTGCGCTCGTGGTGGCTGCGCTGGACGGTCTACGCGCCCAAGTTGCCCGAGTGGCTGCACGCCTGCGGCCTGAGCATCAAACCAGACGCCATACCCGTCGTGGTCACGGTGAGTCCCCTGGGACGCACTCTTCGCCGCGGACGGAAGCAGACACGGGCCCGGCTGCCTAAGGTGCTCGGCGTGCGTTCCGGCGCCTCCTGGGACGGGGTCCGGGTGCGATTGGTGGCCGGCCAGAAACCCGAGGACTTCGACGAGGCCGCGCGGGCGTTGGCCTCGGCACGCGCGGTGATGCGCTGCCAGGTCCGCGAACTCACCCCCAACGTCGTGTCGATCGATTTCCAGCGCCGCAACCTGATCGCCGAGCCGGTGGCCTGCCTCGAACTGGACGATCTGGCTGGTGCCGCGGGTGAGTCGGTGGATTTGCAGCGGGTGTGGGCCGGGCGCACCGAGTACGGCCAGGACTGGCACGTGCCCCTGGCCGGATCGGCCAGTCACACCCTGACCGCGGGTGCTAGCGGGGCGGGTAAGAACTCGGTGACGTGGTGCCCGCTGGTCTCCATCGCCCCCGCCATCCGCGACGGCCTGGTGCGGGTGTCGGGGATCGACCCCAAGGGCATGGAACTGGCCTACGGACGGCGGATCTTTACCCGCTACGCGGTTACCGGCACCGACGCCGTCATGGTGCTCGATGAGCTGATCGAGGCGATGCAGGCCCGCAAAGCCGCCTTCGCTGGCCGCGTCCGGGTCGTGCCGATCACCCGCGAACACCCGCTGGAGCTGCTGGAATTCGACGAAATCGGCGCACTGACCAAGTACACCGACCGCAAGACCCGCGACGCGATCACCGAGAAGGTCGCCCTGTTGACCACGCAGGGCCGGGCGTTGGGATTCACGGTGCGCGGCTATGTCCAAGAACCCACCAAGGACACCGTCCCGGTCCGGGAGTTGTTTCCCCGGCGGATCTGCCTGCGCGTCTCGGCCAAGTCGCATGTGGGGATGGTGCTCGGGGATCAGGCCTACGAGCGGGGCGCGTGGGCCAACCGGATCACCGA
>QHBZ01000215.1 GCA_003244055.1 Pseudonocardiales bacterium
CTCAGGTCCTGCACCCCGGTGATCTTGCTTTCGATGTTCCGCACGGTCAGATGGCTAGCGAGGGCCGCGGTGAACAGCGAGACGAAGCTGACGCCCACGATGGTCCACACCACTGCGGCGGCCCGGCCCAGCGGCCGTTGGGGGTCCGCGACGCCGTAGTCGCCGACCAGCCCGAGCCCGGCGGCCTGGTATATCCCCAGCCCGACGCCGGCGAGGTAGCCGAGCCGGGTACGACGCCGGGTGCCCAGCCAGACCAGGTGCCCTGCGATGATCAAGGCAGTCAGCAACGCCAGCAGGTAGCGCCCCAACCCAGCGGTGACGAAGCTGGCCAGCTCGCTGGTCCAGTTCGACGAGCTACCACGAGGTGTGGTCATCACTTCCAGCCCGGCGCTGAACATTGGATAGCTGAAGTCGAGCACCTGCTCGCGGTCCTTGGTGATCGTGATCCCGGCGATGCCAACGTCCACGGTCGAGGTTTGCACATCCCTGAGCAGCGGCGGGAGAGTGTCGTACCAGACGTAGCTCGTCTGCCAGGAATTGCGCCGCGCAATCTCGTTCCACAAGTCGATGCTGAACCCGTGATACTGATCGCCGTTTCTGGTCACGAACGGGTCGAGCGGCTTGATCCCCACCTTGATGGCGCTGCCTGGTACGCCGTCGGCGTCCGTCGTATCCGCGGCCGTCGCTGACGCTCCGGCCACGATCAGGATCAGCCCTACCCCAACAACGGCCGCCCACCTGCGTGTTCGGATCATCACGAAGTGACAATATGTTCCGGAGAACGGTTACGCAGCTTGATGAGCGCGTGTCCGGTCCACGACCGGGACAGCGAGCAGGGCCAGGATGGCGACCTCGGTCAGCACCACTGAGCAGGGGCCCGGGGGGCGCAGGCTGGGAGCCGCGCTCGATGTCATCATCTCCGTGGCGGCACTACCTCAAATGTACTTCCTGTTCCTTCAGGTCCAGACCCGTGAAGTCCCCGGCAAGTGATATCGGTTGTGGCGATGGTGCTGGACTTGACTCTGCTGGGGCTGGTATGGCTCGTGGGGCTGATCGCTGCCTCATCGTGGACGACAGCGAGCGGTTCCTCGCGGTCGCGCACGCCAGCCTGGAGCGCGAGGGGCTAGATGTTGTCGGTACGGCGACGACGATCGCCGAAGCGCTGACACAGGTGGATGTGTTGCGCCCGGACGTCCTGGTCGACATCGCCCTCGGTAAGGAGAGCGGCTTCGAGCTCATCCGACAGATCGTCGACGGCAACCCGGATCTCCGGGCCCGCGTTGTGCTGATCTCGACGCGGCGCGAGGAGGACTTCGCAGACCTCATCACGGCCAACCCCGCCGCGGGATTCCTCTCGAAGATCCAACTCTCAGCGACGGCGGTGCGCGAGCTGGTGGCGGCACGAGGTTCCTGGACTGCTTCACCCATGCCGGGGGCAGGCAGACCCGCACTAGCGAGGTGAAGCGGGACCTGATCGCGTTGTTGATCAGCCACTCCACCACGTCACCACCAGCGGTGAATGGTACGAGGGCGCGCAGAAGGAGCTGATTCCGCTAGCTCCGATTTGATAGTTCTGTCCGATACCACGGCGCATAGCGCGGGAATGTCTCGGCGAAACCAGGGCCGGGGTCGTGGTCGGCCAGCCGCCAGATGCGCTTCGAGGTGTACCAGTGGTCCGTGCAGATCCTGGCGAGATGCCGTTCGCTCGCCTCGTTCGCGCGGATCTCCTTGTGGGCCTGTTCGCCAGAGGTGTGCCGGTTTGTCCAGGGCAGATCGATGTTCCTGACTAACGTGTCGATCATGGTGCGGAGTACGGTCGGGGTGGGGTGGTTGGCGTGCAGGATGGTGCCCGGTGGCAGTGCGTCGGCGCGGGTAACTAACCCCGCCAGCACGCCGGCCAGGTCGTCAACGGCGATCGTGGACAACTTCACCTGCTCGGTGTCTTGCAGCCCTCTCAGCAGACGGAGGAGTTTGACGAGCTCGGGCACGAACCAGCGGTCGCCGACGCCGTAGATGAGGTGGGGTCGTAGGACGACCCCACCTGCGGCTCGGACCGTGTCCTCGGCCGCCAACCGGGTTCGGCTCGCGGGTGATAGTGGTGCGGGCACGAGATGTTCCGGTTCGACGTTGCGGTGCGGGCCCTGACCGTAAACGGCCGCCGTGCTGATGTAGATGACCCGTCTTACCTCGGCCCGGGCGGCCTCGCGCAGCAGCGCGGTCGTGCCGCGGTCGTTGACCGCGGTGCACTGCTCCAGGTCAGGTCCGACGTATGAGGCCGCGTGCACCAGCGTGTCGATGCCCTGGCAGCTCCCGATCAGTGAATCGGGCCTGGTCAGGTCGCCGAGCAGTTGTCGGGTGTCCGGTATGCGAACCGGACCGCGCACCAACACGCTCAGCTCGATATCCGGCCGACCAGCCAGTGCGCGGACCACCGCGCTGCCGATGAACCCGGTCGGGCCGATGAGCAGAACATGCCGGCCTGGTCGAGCTTGCTGATCTGGTCGGGCGCGCTGGTCGTGCGGCATCGGTGGTTGCTCCTCGGGCGCGCCTACGGGTGGTGGCCATGTCCGGGACTGATACCTTGCACACCTAACGTTATTGCGGCGTGGGGACATCGTGTGATTAAGCAGGCTCGTGCAGCGGTAACGAGGGAGCAGATTCTGCGGGGCGCAGCCGAGATGTTTGATCGGTATGGATACGGCGCCAGCCTCAGCGACGTGATCGCGCACGCTGGCGTGACCAAGGGAGCGTTGTACTTCCACTTTGGTTCCAAAGAGGATCTCGCGCACGCCGTGATCGAGCAGCAGCACGCGCTGTCGGTCGCTCCGGCCCGCCAACGTCTTGACGAACACGCGCCCGGTCTGGAGTCGGTGATCCGACTATCCCATGGCCTGGCCCGTCAGCTCATGGACGACGTCATCGTTCGGGCCGGGATCCGGCTCACCCTCGAACACGGCACGTTCAACGCATCCGCGTCCAACCCTTACCGGGATTGGGTCGCGGTGTCCGAACAGCTGCTGCGCCGCGCCATCGACGAAGGCGACCTTCGTGATTCAATCAAGCCCGCGGCGTTGGCCAGGTTCGTGGTCAGCGCGTTCACCGGCGTGCAGCTGCTTTCCGAGGTGCTGAGCGCTCGACAGGACCTACAGCAGCGGGTGGCGGAGATGTGGGACATCCTGCTGCCCTCCTTGGTGCCGGCTGGCAAGCTGCCCTATTTTCGGGGTCTAGCCGCTACTGGGGCCGCCGAAAACAGCGGCGAGTTGGGTTCACGCTGAGCATTCAGCGTCGTGTTACCGCACTTGAGATGGGTGATTGTCACGGTGCCCTGGGCCGCGGTGTGACCGGCCTGCGCGAGCACCATCAGTACGCTGGCGCTGGCCGCGGATCGCTGCTGCACGGTGGCGCGGACGGAGCTGGGCTCGCCGAGTTCGATGAACCGTGAGAACGTGATATCGCAGGTCGTGGGCTGGGCGTCAGGCCAGCCCAGCACCGCCCGGCTGGCCTGACGCATCCCCTCAAGGCCCAGCATTCCGGGTACGTGGTCGAGCGGATGATCAAACAGCACAGGGTGCTCGGTGAGAATCCGCAGCGGCCATTCCCCTGGCTGCCGGCACTGACCGAGCACCACGTCGTCGGCTTCGAGTAGGCCGACCTCCTCCGGTGGCACCGGTGCCGGTCGCTGTTGCCGCAATGTCGCTTGTGCGCACTGTGGCGATCGAATGCGCTTGTACAGCAGCGGCCCCACGCAGCGAACCCAACCAGCGCCCCATCCAATCGAGGCCTCGTCGCGAAGGAACGTCACATCGAGCCGCAAGGCACTGGCTAATCGCGTGCGCCGACGCAACTCCTGAGCCCGCACCACAAGGACGATCTCGGCGGGCGCGGCGCCGGCCCACAGACCATCAAGGTCGGCATCATAGGCGATCCGGTCCATCAGGAATCGATGCTCCGGTGGCATCTGGTATGCCTCGTGGCACAGCAGGAGGCCGACCTGCCGGATCGTCTCGGCCAGCAGCAACGGATCGTGTCTGCCGTTGCGAACACGGTAGAAACTGTGGCTGCGCGACCACTGGGCCGCGCAGACAAACGCGTCCGCGCCGGTCCGGCACCAGTCGGTGAGCAACACCTCAGACACCGCGCGCCGATGGACCAGATGCCGCGCAACGGTGGCGCTGAACGACAGTCGATCACGCCGCGACACCAGCTCGTCCACCCTGTCGCGCATGGTGATCGGGTCCGTGCTGTCCATGTCGCCTCCCCGACAACCTGTCTCCGGCAACGTCGACCCAGAGAGGATGACATAAAAAACCGACCGCCATGGCTTTTTTCTATGATCTTCTTATAGAGCCTGGTCTCCGTGGGTGTTGGTCAGTCCGGGATAGAAGCATTGTTCGGCGACGACTAGCCAGTGTTCGACGACTGACACTGTCATGGAGACCACGATCAATGATCGACTTTGCTTTAGTACACACATGATGTAGTGGCTCTACTCGACGGTGACCACTGTCCTCGTAACTTGGGAAACCGTACTTGATCTTCTATGGCGCCGACTTGACAGTGTCGCCGGCACAAGTCCCGGCCGGACATGGTTGATTGGTGGACTTCCAGGACCGGGCAAGTTCACGGGGATGGGATGCTGCCCGGTTGAGGACATCGCAGTGCGTGACCCGTTTGATGCGTATGACACCCGGCCCGGCGGCACGGACCTCCGCAAGTGCGCCCGCCGGGCCGGGGCTCCCGAATCACCGGCCACAGCGGCAGCAACCAAGGAGAACGGAATGGTACAGGTGCATAACTGTCAGTGTGCGCTGCACCCAGTGCAGGTGCAGCGCCCGAAAAGACCGACCGGTCGGAATCAACGACCTATAAATACCGACCGGTCGGAGCTGAAAGGTTGGTAGTCCTTGAAGAGCGTATTACGTGTCGCGCTCCGGTGATCTCGGTAATCAATTTGCCGGTCTGCGTTGTATGCTGAAGGTGGTTAGGCGCTCATTCGCAGCTTTTCCGCAGCGAAACACTTTCGGACGAAATACAACGGTGAGGTGGGGGCATTGGCAACCGTTGAAAGGCGGGCGAATTCCGACAATCCGGTCGGTTCGACGTGACCAGCATTGTACTCGGCGACGACCACGCGGTGTTCGTGGAGTCGCTCGTCTCAGTACTGGTCGCGGCGGGATTTAAAGTACCGGCGGTCGCCTGGAGCCTCACCGGAACGATCGAGGCGGTCCGCCATCACCGGCCCGATGTCTGCCTACTGAGCCAGCGTTTCCCCGATGGCGACGGGGTGACCGCGATCGGTCACATTGTCGCGGCAAGTCCGGCGACCCGGATACTCATTCTCGCAGCTGATAATGATACCGAGGCGATGGGCCACGCCGTCCGGCTGGGCGCCGTCGGCTACATCCACAAGACGTGGGAGATCCGCAAGCTGGTCCAAGCGCTGGAGCGGGTCATCGACCGTGCGATCGCCCTGGAAGCACCCCGCGCCGGTAGCGTGCGATCCGACGTCTCCGAAGCACGCCGGCTCGCCGGACACCTGACGGCTCGGGAACGAGAATGCCTCGCATTGCTCGTCAAGGGGCTCGACACGCCGGCGATGACGGTGCAGCTCGGCGTTTCGACGGCCACCGTACGAAGTCACGTGCAGGCACTGCTGACCAAACTCGGAGTGCACTCTCGGCTTGAGGCTGCCCGCTTCGCCGTGCGCTACGACCTCGTCGATCACGATCAGCATGGTCCCGAAGGCCGCACGAGGACGGGGTAGTCGTGAGTGCGCCGATGCGGCTGCACAGTTCGCCGGCTGAGTCCGGTCCCGCAGCTGGTGCATCCATCGAATGCAGCGCCCGTTGGCGGGTGTGATCGCCGCTGATCAGGCGACCAATCGTCTACTCCTCGACCCGACCAGTGGGTGTGCCGAAGGTACTCACCTGCAACAATAATGAATGCTCTACTGATAAGCTCTGTATGACGTTTTGTCCCTTATGATCGTTTGATCATCATCAGCGTCTGATGACCTGGGATGCTTCGGTCCACTACCCCGAGCCGGGCAGCGACGACCATCTGGCCCGCGAACGGTGATTACCCACAACTGCGGCGCTGCCGTGAGGCCGCCGTACGGCAGTAGCCCGATGACCACGGCTGACCTCCACAAGTCCCTCACCGCTCAGCGACTCGGTCACCCGATGAGCTGTACCGGTAGAGATCCCGTAGCAAACATTCAGCCCTGATGATC
>QHBZ01000216.1 GCA_003244055.1 Pseudonocardiales bacterium
CGTGGAGTACCGCCTGCCTGGACCGCACGACCAGCAAGACGAACGCGCCCCGAAACGCACCCGGGACGCGCGCTGTCCAGCCTACGACCTCCAGCCGCTTTCCGGGTGCTTCCGGGTGCTTCCGGGTGCTTCCGGTCACCAGAGATGGCGCAGTCAGTCGTCGTAGCGGAGGTCCTCGACGAGCGCTGGAGCCAGATACCAGTCCCGTTCGGTCAGCAGGGCGGCGCAGCGCGGGCATTCGCGCCGCTGCCGCCGGGCAGCGCGCACCGCGGACCACTCCTCATTGAGCCGGCGCCGCTGCTCGGCCTGCCGGCGCAGCTGTGGCTGCAAGACCTGGATTGTCCAGGTCGCACCGAGCAGAACTCCTAGGCAGACCAGCAGGATCGCGCTCAACACCTGCACGGTCACGGCGCTGAGCGGAGTTTTCCGCCACGACGTTGCATCCCCTGGCCATGACCCAGCGGCCCGGCTTTGGGGAAGCGCGTCGCGCTCCATCGATATCGCGGCATGATCACTACCCCTTCCTCGAGGACCCGGCTTGCGACCGTGAAGTACGGCGCCTCCCGATCGGCCAACATCACAATTCGATAACAACAGAGTAGACTGACATCAGATGTCTGTCTACAGATCTGTATGGTCAGACGCCCTACAGGTGTAGGGTTTGGTCCGACAACTGCTGGAAGCGCCCCGCCGCACGTCGACTGCCGTCCGGCCGGCCGCACAACGTGCCCAGAGCCCCGCGGCGCGGCGGGATGTGCACTCAAGCCGGGACACCTAGGACAGGAGTGGCGATTACATGAGCAGCGGGCGTGCCGGCGACGACCGGACCTCACGCGGCACCCAGTGGGAGCTGAGGCTGGACCAACGGCGGCCGCTACCCGAGGTGATCGAGGAGAAGCTGCGTGAGCTCATCGACGGCGGTGCGCTGGCTGCCGGCGAGCGGCTACCCAACGAGCCGGAGCTCGCCCGGCGAATGGGGGTGGCGCGCAGCTCGGTGCGAACCGCATTGCAACGCCTTGAGGTACTCCGGGTGGTGGAGGTGCGTCGGGGACTCGGCTGGTTTGTCCGGCGCAAGCCTGCGGACCACCTACCAGGTGACTTCATGGAGTGGATCTCTGAGCGACGCTTCCGGATCGGGGAACGGCTCGAGGTACGGATGGCGCTGGAAGGGATGGCCGTAAGCCTTGCCGCCGCGCGCGCGACCGAAGGCGAGATCGACGACATCGCCAAGCTCAGCAAGGACCATCTCGCGGCGCCGCCTGACGTCGACGAGCTGATCAGGACTGATGAGGCTTTCCACGACGCCATCTTCCGCGCGAGTCGCAACGAGTTGCTGCTCGCGACCTATCGCATGCTGATTCCAGAGCTCGAGGAGTGGCGCCGGCGCAGTTATGTGGGGCGCGGAGTGGCGGCCCGATCCGGCACCGAACACGACAATGTCGTCAACTTCCTCAAGCGGGGCGACTCAGCCGGCGCCCGTGCCGCGATGATGACGCACCTGCTCGGCCTTTACCACGAAATCCAAGCGGCCGACGACCATGATGGGGGGCAACGGCCGGCGCAGCTGACCACCTTTGTGGGCATTGAGGACGAACCGGAGTGGCACCCCCGCTGAACCGCTCCCCGGCAGGCTGGCGCGCCCGGCACTGTGTTGTCAGAATTGCTGTGCCGTCAGGATGTGGTGATTGACGGGGCAGAGGGGCGGTCCTCCAGTGACGGTGGGCGTAGCACTCGCGGCGTTGCTGGCTGCTTTCCTCGCGGTTTCGCTTTCCGCGGTGCTGCTGGTGGTGGCCTACCGTCGGGTCCTGCGCGGCCGTTTGGCTGACGAGCTCTTCCGGCTGTCGGGACCCTCGATTGTCCGGGCGCTGCTTCCGCAGCAGGTGATGGCTACCTTCCTGTCGGAGATCTACGGCGACAGCGAGGCGAACCGCGATGTGGTCGCCGGTGTGCTGGGTGGTGTGGGCGCCGAACCACATGGCGGTGATCTCACCATCAGCATCCACACCACCGTGGACTACCAGCTACGGGCAGTGGACCGGCAGACCTACGAGCTCATCTCCACGGTGCGCTACAGTTTCAAGGAGAATGTGGCCGACCACAGGTTCGTCATCTTCGCCATGTGCGACCCGCAACTTCGGGACTCCATCACCCTCGCCTGTCGACTACCTCTGTTCGAATCGTGGTTCGTACCAGACCCGTCGCTGTTCGAACAATCGGTGGACGCGATGCTCCCTTCGGTGAACATCGGAATCCGCTACACCGATCTCGACGGCGAGCATCATGAGGTCATGCCTACCGAGGTGCAGTTGACCGAGGTGGGTTACCGCGACTGGCCCGAGTACTTGACCTTTTTCCGGGGGCCGGTGGCGACGATGCCTCGGCAAAACCCCGCGCAATACCTGGGTACTCTACGGATGTTCGAGTGTGACCTTGGGGAGCTCACCGACGTCGACCACGCTGTCGGCTCGGTGGAGAGCTTGTCTCTCCGGTCAACGATCCTCGGGCGGATGGAAGACGGCTTCTGCTTCTGGCAGGCGCCGTACCCGTGCTACGTCGACCGGATCAGCTTCGACGCCGCCGACCTGGCGTTCGACGGTGCCTCCTGGCTGTTCCAGGTCGTGCCGTTCACCTTCCGGTCCGCCATCGCGACCGGCGCGTGGACCCCGGCGGAGCAGCTCAAGGAGCTCACCGTACGCTCCTGGCTGCTGCCCGGCCATGGCGTCGCACTACTGTGGAAGCCCTCCTCGAATTGACCACACCATCCCCATCCTCGCACCGCTTCGCGGCACGTGACGTTCCCGCCGTGCACGCCGCGATCGCCGCACCCGGTGCCCTGCAGCGGGAGCGCCGAGCCCTGTATCAGCTCGCGGCGGAGTTGCTGGAACACGGCGATCCACCGGTGCTCGATCTCGATGTGATCGACAGTCCGTTAACCCGCCATCAAATCGGCGACGCGCTGGCCGGTCACGCGAGTCTGGTGTGCTCGACGTTGGTCGGTATCAGCGCGCTGGCGGATTCGGGCTGCGCTGCGCACGAACTGCGGGTGGCTTCCCGGCCCGAGGCCAACGTTCTGCTCGCTGCGGCATTGCGGAACGTCGGGGCGGGGCTGGATGCTCAGCATGCCGCAGTCGGGCCACCCGCACTGCTCACCGACGTTGACGGCGAGCGCTTCCGCTCGGCGCTGGCCGTCCTGCGCGATGGTGTCGCGCTCGCTCGGTCGGTGAGCCCCGAGTTGATCGATGATCTGCTTGCGCATATCACGCTGGTGGGTGTCATCGATCCGCAGCGCGCTGGACCGCTGGTCTCCGCCTCCCCGCGCTCCTACCCCGGCCTGGTCCTGCTGAGAGCTCCGAGGTCGAACATCGAGGTGGCCGAGGCGCTTGTGCACGAAGGCGCCCATCAGAAGCTATTCGATCTCGCCATCACTCACGACCTGCTCACCGCTGACTCTGACCGGTGCCCACCGTTTCACCCGCCATGGGCGCCCTCGCGACGCCGCTGGCCCCTTGAGCAGACGCTCGCGGCCTATCACGCCTACGCGTGTCTCGCACGGTTCGGAGACGACGCCGGTGTCACGGCGGGAAGCCGTGCATCGAACCCCGAGTCGTTACTTCCGGTGGCGGCTGACCGGAGCAGGATCCTCGGTCACTGGCTGCTGGATCAGGGTGATCACCTCGGCACCGATGCTCACTTGCTGCTGGACGGTCTCATGGGCCGGCGCCCGAGCGCCTCGCGGGCCGCTGCGAGCCGCTCGGGTGCGATCGCCGCCGACTACGTCATCGACGATCCGCTGGAATTTCGCCGATACGGCTCATCGGACCGGGTGCTGGTGGGGCGCCCCTCGCATCCACCGCAGTTTTACTGGGTCAGCGACGACGCGGCAACGGCGCTCGAGCTCCTCGCCCACGAGTCTGTCGACGACGTCGCACGGACTTTCGCCCGGCGGTGGCGCATACCGCAGTTCGACGCGACTGACCGGCTGAGCGGGTTGCTCTCGGATCTCTACGTAACAGGACTGCTAAAGATCAGGGGCACTGCGGGTGTTCGCCCGTAACACAGCGTTGCTAGCATGATCTTCATCGTAGCAGCGTGTCAGATGACGAAAGGGACGATCTCTGATGACCGCGCAAGACATCGCGGAGGGCAACGCACCAACGAATCATTCCCTCTGGGTCAACTGGTTCCACCGCGAGCCGGGCGGCGGAACCATCTTCGTCATGCCGCCGGAAGGGGACGCGGCGGCGGCTCAACCGGTCGCCGAACGCGACGACGGCGCCGCCACCACCTGCGGGGGATAACGGCTACTTCAAAGGCCTTCACGTCCAACCACACCGCGCAACCGCTGCGCAGCTCGAGTTCCACTGCGGCGGCTGGCGTGATGTCGGCTGCCAGCCCCGGCCCGCACCACGCACCCGGACCATCGGGCCGTTAAGTTCCAGGCCACAACTTCATGCACGTCTCCCCGGGGTTTCGACCATGACTTGGGTCGACTTCACGACAGCCACCGCTAGTACCCCCGGCACGAGCCCCAGTTCCCGCACCGCCTCGCTGCTCATCAGCGAGACCACCCGGTGTGGTCCACACTGGATCTCCACCTGGGCCACCACCTTGTCGGCGATCACCTCAGTGACCAGCCCGACGAAGCGGTTGCGTGCCGATCGGTCCACCACGGACGGATCTGGCGTGGCGTGCGCTTGCGCCTTGGCGAACGCCGCCAGCTCCACTCCATCCACAGCCTTGCGACCACCAGCGTCCCTGATCGCGGTCAGTTGCCCCGAATCCGCCCACCGCCGAACGGTGTCGTCGCTTACTCCGAACAGGTCGGCGACCTCTGCCATCCGATAGTGCGGCACGTGGGAAACAATACCTCCGCAAGTACGGGAACGAAACCCAATCGGATCGAATACGCAGTTACGGGTCGATCTAATGCCATCAACCGCTTTTGCGGAGCGATGACCGAAAGAAAAGACTTTTCAGCATCGTTAGGCTCCCGGTCGACCGCATAACGGGTATCGCGCCGAATGAGTGCGGAAAGTCCGGTTTCACCGACCCGCGAGTCTTGCCGCGCGGGGCCTGTGGGCAGATCGTGAGCTATGATTTCCCTTGTTGTTCGCCAGGTTGCGGGGGCGAATGCACTGTGGAGCCGTTCGCAGGATTGGCTGTCCATGCTTCGACCAGCCGACCCACCCGATGAGAAGGATCGGAGGCTAACCGTGGTAACCGTGCGGTACTTCGCCGCGGCACGCGCCGCCGCCGGGCTGCCCAGCGAGTGTGTCGACATCGGCGACGACGCCAACGCCACCGTGGCCGACGCGCTGGACGCGATCGCCGCTCGGCACGGAGTGGCGCTGCACAAGGTATTGGGTGCCTGCAGCTTCCTGGTCGACTCGGTCGCGGTACGCGACCGCGCTATGCCACTGCGACACGGTGCCGAGCTGGACGTGCTACCGCCATTCGCCGGCGGCTGACCTTCCGCGACTGAAGTCCGCGACGATGCGGAGCGAACCTCACGGACTGTTGACCCACTCCTCCGAGCCGTCGGAGAGTTCCTGTCGCTTCCAGACCGGCAACTGCAGCTTCACCTCATCGACTAGCGCCGCGCACGCCGAGAAAGCCTCCGCGCGGTGAGCCGCCGATACTGCGCAGACGATTGCTGAGTCGCCGATCGCCAGCGATCCGATGCGGTGACTGACCGCCAGCGCATAGACCGTCGAGTGCTTCGCGGCGACCTGGGCCGCGACCCGCGCGATCACCTTGCCGGCATCAGGATGGCTGGAGTACTCCAACGCATGCACCCCGCGGCCGCCGTCGTGGTCGCGGACCAAGCCGGAAAAGCTCACCACTGCTCCAGCACTCGCGCGGGAAACCATCCGGGCGTGCTCTTCGACATCGAGTGGTTCCTCAGTGACAATGGCGCGCAGCACGGCGGCCGAGACTGCGGGCACAGCCACCCCATTTCCGTGCACGGGTCCGGGGACTGGCGGCTCCCCGGTTCCGCTGCCGACGTGGTCCGCGCCGTGCAGCTGCTCAATGGCGTGATCCAGCACCCCGTCGAGGACCGTTAAACCGTCGCGGACGCCGCCGGTGGAGCCCGGCAGGTTAACCACCAGGGTGCGGCCGGCCACTCCGGCCAGCCCGCGGGACAGCACCGCCGTGGGTACCCGGGGCAGCCCGGCCGAGCGGATGGCGTCCGCCAGTCCCGGCAGCCGCCGATCCAGCAGCGGCTCGGTTGCCTCCGGGGTGCGGTCGGTGGGACTGATACCGGTGCCGCCGGTGGTCAGCACGACGTCGACCGCGTCCGCCACAGCTGCCGCTACCGCGTCGCGCACCGGCGAGCCATCAGGGACCACCACGGGATCCGGAGTCTGATAACCGCGCTCGCACAGCCAGTCCACGATGACTGGTCCGGTGCGGTCGGCGTACACCCCGGCGGCCGCGCGGTTAGATGCCACCACCACCACGGCCCGACGGGTCGTTGCTGTCACCGGTCCTCCTGAGCTAAGCGCCGGCTCAGCCGCCGGCGCCCGTGAGTGGCGATGCGAGCGATAGCTCGCATCGCCACTCACGGGTTGTCCACAACCTCATCCTCCGGCCGGCTCCACAGCCCGGTTTTGCCACCAACCTTGCGTTCCACTCGTACCGCGTCGAGTACGGCAGCGGGGTCGACCGCCTTAACCATGTCGTGTAACGCGAGCCCGGCGACCGCAACTGCGGTGAGTGCCTCCATCTCCACCCCCGTACGGTCGGTAGTGCGCACCGTGGCGATGATCTGAACCTCGGAACCCGTGGTGTGCAGGTCCACGGTCACACTGGTCAGCGATAATGGATGGCACAGCGGGATCAGTTCAGGCGTTCGCTTGGCTGCCATGATGCCTGCGATGCGCGCAGTGGCGAGCGCGTCGCCCTTGGGTAGTTGTTCGGCGCGCAGCAATCGCACGACCTCCTCTGTGGTGCGAAAGACACCGGAGGCAACCGCCTCTCGCGCGGAGGTCTGCTTGTCTGAGACGTCGACCATCCGAGCCGCGCCTCGGTCATCCACATGGGTCAGGCGATTCTCGGAGCTCACGAAGTCGATCCTACGGCCGGAACACGTCGGTGACTTGCCCGCCTAACCGGGGGGCAAGTCACCGACCGGTGCGGTGCGGTGCGTCACCGCACCGGCGATCTGGCGCCACGGGGTTGGTAGCTGTTGGCAGCGTCCTCGGAGGGGGTTGGCGGTACTTGAAGGGCACCCAAAGGCGGAGGGGCTGGCACGGGATGCGTGCCAGCCCCTCCGGGGAGTGTCGGTCAGATCAGTGAGTGACCGGCAGGTGTGTCTCGACAGGCTGTGGCGGCGGAGCCTCTTCCTTCTGCTGGTTGTTCTCCTGGCGCTTTTCACAGCTGGCAGAAGAGATCACGATCGTCTCCAGGGCGTCACCGTCACCCCTGTTGCCGAGAAGACTCGGGTTGCTCGTCTTGAGCGCGCCGACCAGGTCTGTGACAGTGACAGGTCCTGCCGGCGTGGCCGACTTGGCGTGCGCTGCCTGTAGCTGGTCCATGGTCGGAACAGCCATCTTGCTGGACGCGAGACTCTTGAAGAGGTCAAGGTCCTTCTGCGAGAGCGCCGCCGTGCGCCTGTCACCGGGGAGCAGCCTTACTACTGCTGCGTCGACCGTGAGCCGGTCATGGTCCCGACGCTGCCGGTTGAACTCGACACTCACCACCGGCGACAGGTCCAGCTCCTGACCTGCATATGGATTCGACGTGCCCTCGCTGTCGCCATCGGTGCCGATGATCGAGGATTCACCGTGCCCGTTGTCGCAGCTTGCCTCCAGAACTCTCAGCCGCAGACCGAGGATGTTCACCTTGACAGCCGTCGCCTTGGACCGGAAATGCTCGGCCTCGACCTTGAGCAGCGCGATAGAGATGCCCTGTCCCTTGTGGTCATCTCCCGGCACCTCCAGCAGTGCCTTGCGCTCATCGGGCGGCGCCTCAACCCTCGGCGTCGGTGAGATGGGCAGCAGACCTTCCGCGGCGATCCCGAATGCCGAGGCGGTGGTGTCTTCGCCAGCGGAGCCGGGCAGGGTCCCCAGCAGCAGGGCCGCGACGGCGGTGGCAGCACCGACGCTGGCAGCACTGACGCCGGCGAGCTTCCTACTGTTCACATGCTGTCCTTTCGTTCGTTCAGTTCTCGTCGATGAGCACGAGCGTCCCCAGGGGAACTTGAATCAACTGGTGGAGCGCGTCAGACGGCACCCGGACGCAACCATCGCTAGATCGGGTACCGAAGACATTGGCCGTCGGCCAGGTATGGATCGCGACGGTTCCCGGACCGCCGCCGAAACTGTCGAGAGTGGCGCTGTGAGTGCCCAACGGCAAGATCACCGGCGAGTACCGCTGCGCGGAATCGCTGAACGAACCGAGCAGGAACGTACGCCCGGGCGGGGTGGGGTGGACCTCCTTGCCGGTGCCCACTGTCCAGCTACCCAGGCGCTGGCCCCCCTTGAGCAGCTCCATGTTGAGAGAACGAAGGTGCACCTTGATGAGATACGGGGTTACCGCCCGATCGAGTGCAGTATCTGTTATCCAGCCCGCTGAACTGTTAGGCCGCGAGGGCAGCAGAACCTCCACCCACCCGGGTTGCTCGGCGATCGCCGGAAGCCAGGTATCACCGATCTGCTGGGGACCGAGCCTGGCGATGGGGGCGCCCCCGGGGGCGGCGTACACCACGATCTCGCGCCGCGGGTGGACGACGGTGCCGTCGGTGGCGACCACGGGGCCAGGATCCAGCGGTGCTCCCGTGATAGCGGTGTAGGTGGTCGACTGCGGCAACGTTGTGAGATCTGCCGGCGGGATCGCCGGCGGGATCGGTGCTGGCGGAGCGGCGGCGACGGGCGGTGGTGGTGGCGCGGACTTGGGCGTCTCGCTGGCCCCAGACGGGCCCAGCAAAGTCACCGCAACGATCACCAACACAACGAGCAGAACCCCGCCGATCGCGCAGGCGATCAGGTACGGGCGGTCGAGTAGCCGGACGGATCCGGGAGGACGTTGAGCCATGACCTCTTGTGGTGTCGGACGAGCAGAATTAGGTGGCTCGCCCTTCCCGATCGGGCGATACCGCTCGACCCAACGACGCTGCGACATCCACTGGGACGTCCGCTGGGGCTGCGCGGTGACGGCACCCTAACGGACCCGAAACAGCACCCAGCGGGGACCCCGCTACTCGGTATCGCTGCGGTTGATCTCAGTATGCGGGTGCTGGTAGGGGACCTGGTCAGGAGGCAGCGGGAAGGTCAACTCACCGAACGGGGACAGCGCGCCTTGGAGTGGGGCGGCGAGTTCGGTGACCGGATGGTCCTCCTCCGACCAGCTCGGCCAGGTCGGGTCGATGCGGTCGGTGCGCTTGGCCACAGCTTCTCCTCTTTCGGTCGTCCGCTGGCGTACTGCCCAACCCGCCAAGCGGTGTGCACACCGTCCATTGTGCCCGATGCCGGTGCGATCAATTCCGGGATGCGGCAGGTGTCACTCGACGCGCCACGAGCGCTCTCGCTACGCTGGAGCAGATGCCCAGCACCGCTCTTGCTGACTGGCTACGCTCCCGGGACGACGACACGCTGGTCGGTTTGCTGCGAGCGCGCCCGGATCTCGCCGTGCCCCCACCGGCCGATTCGACGGTGCTGGCCACCCGAGCCGCGATCCCGGCATCGGTCGCGCGGGCCTGCGAGGACCTCGATCGATTCACTTTGGCGGTGTTATCAGCGCTGGTCGTCGCCGGTGCGGACACCGCGGCGGTCAGCCGCCAGGAGGTCGGGAACCTGCTTGGTTGCGGGGTAGCCGCCGGTCGGCTTGCGCAGGGGCTGCGCGCGCTACGGTGCCGCGCATTGGCCTGGGGCGACGACGCGGCGCTTGCCGTGGTTCCAGCGGCCCGCCAGGTCATCGGACCGCATCCTGGTGGCCTGGGTCGCCCTGCCGCGGACCTCGCCGGTATCGACCTCAACGCTGTCCTGGCCGATCTTGCGGACGAGGAGCTGGGAGTGTTGCGGGCGCTGGCCGCCGGATCGCCGGTCGGTACCAGCCGGGACGCCGCCGAGGTGTTTCCCCTGGATCGAGCACGCACGCCGGTGCAACGCCTTCTAGCCCGCGGGCTGCTACGGCGGATCGACGCCAGCACCGTCGAGTTGCCCGCTCAGGTGGGTTTGGCGCTGCGCGCGGACCATCCACTGGGGCGTCTATTGGGTCACCCTTTGGGGCCCGTTGAGCTCGACGAGCCGGCGTTGCCCATCCGGCAACATGATCCATCCGTGGTCGACTCGACGGCCGCCGGCGCGGTGCTGGAACTGCTGCGCCACACCGAGAAGCTGCTCGCCGAGTGGTCAGCGGATCCTCCCCCGATGTTGCGCGCGGGTGGCCTGGGTGTGCGGGACCTGCGACGAACGGCGCGCCTACTCAACGTCGATGAAGCGACCGCCGCGCTGCTTGCCGAGGTGGCCATCGCTGCAGGACTGATCACCTGGACCGACGAGGGAACCGGCGCGCCGCTGTGGTTGCCCACCGCCGCCGCCGATTCCTGGCTCGCCGCGCCACCGCAGCGGCGCTGGGCCATGCTGGTGCCTGGCTGGCTCGAGCTGCCCCGCCTGCCTGGCTTGGTCAGGACCCGCGATGACAAAGATCGGCCGCTGGCCGCGCTGTCCGACGAGTTGCACCAGCCACGAGCCCCAGCGCAGCGACGCCGGATCCTTGCGGCGATCGCCGAGCTGCCCGCCGGCCGCGGTATCCGGCGACCTGAGGATCTCGCCGAGCTGCTGGCGTGGCGAGCACCACGGCAGGACGGCCGGCGCCGCGAGGAGGTGGTCGACTGGACCGTCCAGGAGGCCACCGCACTGGGTGTTCTCGCGCTGGGAGCGGTGTCCTCGGCCGGCCGTGCGCTGCTGCGCGACGGCGCCGCGGCCGCAGCGACCGTTCTCCATGCCGCGCTGCCCGAGCCGGTGACTCATGTCATGGTGCAGGCTGACCGCACGGTGGTGGCGCCGGGACCGCTGGAGCCCGAGCTGGCCAGGGAGATCGGGCTGGTCGCCGACGTGGAATCAGCGGGCGGCGCCACCGTCTACCGGGTCACCGAGGGCACTGTGCGCCGCGCCCTGGACGCCGGCCGCAGCGCGGCCGACCTGCACGAGTTGTTCCGAGCCCGGTCGGTGACCCCGGTACCGCAATCATTGAGCTACCTCATCGACGATGTGGCCCGGCGCCACGGGCGGCTGCGCGGGGGCGCCGCCGCCGCATTCCTGCGTTGCGACGACGCGGTGCTGCTCACCGAGCTGCTGGCGCACCCAGTCGCCGCGCGCTGCGGGCTGCGGCGGCTTGCTCCTACCGTGCTGGTCAGCCCGTTGGCGCTGGCGGCGCTGCTTGACGAGGTACGCGGCGCGGGCTTCATCCCGGTCGCCGAGGGGCCCGATGGCCGGGTGGTGGACCTGCGCGCCGGCGCTCGCCGGGCCAGGGCCCGAACCCAGCCAACCCGCCGGGCCATCATGCCGCCTACCCCCTCGGCGGAGCAGCTTGCCGCCATGGTGGCCGCGGTACGGACCGGGGATGCCACGGCCACCACAGCTCTCGGGCGCTCGGCGCGAAACGGCGCGGTGCCCACCGGTGACACACTGGAGCTGCTTCAGGATGCCGCGCACGCCGGCAGCAACGTCTGCATCGGCTACGTCGACTCACACGGTGTGGCCCGCAGGCGCATCGTGCGTCCGGTGAGGGTCGGCGGCGGTGTCCTGGAAGGGTTCGACCGCTCAGCCGACGAGCTACGCCGCTTTCCACTGCACCGCATCACCTCAGCCGCCTTCATGCACGAGTGACTAAGATCTACGGGCGGGCGGCGTTCTGTAGCTGTGCTCGCAGCTCTGGGGTCAGCAGCTTGCCGGCTCGATCGACCAGCAACGTCATCTCATAGCCGATCAGCCCGATGTCGCAGCTCGGCGAGGCCAGCACCGCGAGACTGGATCCGTCGCTGATGGCCATGGTCAAGACGATGCCGCGCTCCATCTCAACGACGGTCTGGACGACCCCGCCCGCCTCGAAGCAGCGGGCCGCGCCCTGGGTGAGACTCACGAGGCCCGAGGTGACCGCGGCAAGCTGATCCGCGCGGTCTCGGGGCAATCCTGAAGACGGGACCAGCAAGAGCCCGTCAGCGGAGACGACGACGGCATGGGCCACTCCAGGCACCTGCTGGACGAAGCTATCCACCAGCCAGCCGAACTGGCTGGGCTGGCCCGGATACTGCCGCGCTGCTGTCGTCACTACGGATTCTCCTCGGAAGTTCGCTCGTCAAAAAGGCGCGGCAGGGTGTCGGTCCAGGTCAGCTGTTCATCAAGACCGATGTGGGCGTGTCTCCCGACGTTCAACCCGCGCTGGTATCTGCTCAACCGGCCACGCACAGCGTCCGGGGTGCGGGCCGGCGCAGCGGGTACCGGCGTCGGCGACCCACCGCCGTCCGCACCGGACACGAGATGCGCTCGCGGTTGCCGCTTGGGCAAGCCGGCTGTGGTGAGGTCGTGGTCAACCGGGGCGCGCAGCGCCTGTGCCGACTGCCATCCCTCGTCGAAGGGGGACGACCACTCGGCCGCGGTGGTGGATGGTGCATCGGTCACCGGCGCAGACTGTCGCTCGCGGAACCACGCCGACACCATTTCGAAGATCTCTTCGCGAACCTCCTCGGGCCGGACCGCCCCGCTGCCCGCCGGCGTGGCGCTGCTCGAAGGTGGCGATGCACTGTCCAGTGCATCGGTGGCCGCCGCAGCCTGCGGATGGTCCACCCAGCCACCCGCAGGGTCACGATTGCCGAAAAGCTCGAGCCACTCCTGCTGGGCCGTAAGCGGCTGGCTGCGCTGCGACGTGACGGCGCCGAGCGAGGCTGGGTTGACCGAGGCTGGACTGAACAGCTCTCCCTCGGTGGCCTCGTCGATCACCGACACCTGCAGCGGCAACTCCCCTTCGGACCAGCTCCACCCAGGAAACCCAGTTCCGGGCTCCGATGGGCTGTCTGGGACTCGATCCATCGGCACCCGGAGGTCAACGGTCACCAGGGAGGGTGGCAACAGCACGGTCGCGGTGATCCCGCCACCCCCGAGGCGCTGGCGCACCCGCGCCGAGATGCCATGCTGGGCGGCCAGTTCACGCACCACGAACAGACCCATCGGGCCGGGTACCGACACATCGACCGCTGACGCGCAGGCGAGCCGTGCGTTGATCCCCTGCAGTTCGTCGAGAGCGATGCCGGGCCCGGAGTCGGTGATCTCCACCAGCAGGCTCTTGTCTTCGGTCAGCGCGCTGGCGAGGGTCACCGTGGTGTCCTCCGGGGCGGCGCCGGTGGCGTTGTCGAGCAACTCCGCGATGATGTGAATCAGGTCGTTGGCGATCGGGGCGGCAACCATGGCCGGGGGGGACGGGCCCACCGTCACCCGTTGGTACTGATCGATCTCCGAGACAGCGTTATCGAGCACGTCGGGCACGGCCACCGGCCCTTCGGCGCCACGGCGCACCGTCCCGCCGGCCAGGACCATCAGGTTCTCGCTGTGGCGGCGCATCCGCGCTGCCATGCGATCGAGCGCGACCAGGTTGGTCACCATCGCGGGGTCATGAGTTTGGCTGCGCATCTCGTCGATCAGCTGTAGCTGCCGCTGTACCAGCCGCTGGCTACGACCGGAGAGGTTGACGAAGACGTCGTTGAGGCTGCTGCGCAGCTGGGCCTGCTCGGCGGCCAGCCGGACCGCCTGGGCGTGCACCGTGTCGAATGCCCTGGCGACCTGACCTACTTCCTCCCTGGAGTGCACTGGCACCGGGTCCACGGTCGTCTGGCCGGGACCGCAATCGGCCCCGCGGAGCTGCTCGGCGGCCTCCGGCAGCCGGTCGGCGACCTCGAACGCGGCGGTGCGCAAGGCGCGCAGCGGTTGCAACAATGAGCGCACCACGACGACGAGCAGCGCGACTGCGAGCAGCAGCAGCGCGATGACCGCGGCGCCATCCCAGAACGCCTCGCGCCACGCCTGATCGCTACGCTCCGCAGTGTCCTTTCGCAACCCGCTGAGCAGGGTGATCTGTCCCTGGCGGATGTCTTCTACGGTCCCGACCGCCGCGGAGTTCCAGTCACCGGCGACGGTCTCCAATGGGGCTCCCCGTTGAGCCCGGTCCAGCGCGGCGGACAGCAACAGTGTGCGATCGCGCACCGCCGTGGCACCGAAGTAGAGCTGCCCTTGTTCGGGAGACACGGTCTGGCCGAACTCCTCGGCTGCGGCGTCGAACAGGCCGTCGGCGGTGCGCAGCTTCGTCAGCTGATCGGCGAGTAGGCCGCCGGACAAGATCCCTGCCAGCAAGGCTGCATGCTGGTAAGCAGCCTGCTCCTGGGCGACCGCGAGCACCTTGACGCCGTCGGCTTGGCGGGCTAGCGAGTCCGGTGCCCTGCCCAGCGCTCGACGGTCGAGCTCGAGCAGCGTCGCGATGAGCGTGGAATACCCGACGACGGCGTCACGGGCGGCAGCATCACCTGGAGCAACGTTGGTCCGCAGGGCGGCCTTGCGGACAGCGGGCAGCCCAGACAGCCGACTCAGCGCGGCGGCCGGGGACGCCTCGCCGGCTGACTGCGCCGCGCGCAGCGTGCTGACAGCGGAATCCACCCGCGCAGCCTGCGCCGGTATCCCGGCGCGATCCGCAGTGCCACCGTTGGCCTGCATCACGGCCACCCGGGTTCGCTCTCCCTGCAGTTCGTACACCACCACGCCCAACTGCTGGGCGAACCTGAACTGGCTGTTCAGCGCGGCGAAACCCTGTGCCCTGCGGACCAGATCGGTGACCCGCAGCGCCCCGAGTACACCGGCGAGCAGCAGGGGCACCAACAACACCGCGGTCAGTTTGGTGCGCAGCCGCCAGTCCTTGAGCCGCCACCGACCGCCACGACATCGCAGGGCTGCGCCACCGGCCCCGAGCATCGCGAAGCCAGGTCCGGCGCGGAAGCCTTGGGTAGTCAGTTCGTGACGTACAGTGACGCCGGGAGAGCCGTCGGAACGGCCGGAAGGTGGTCTAGCCCGCACTTCATGGCCGGTCACTCTGCGCACTCTCCCCATTCGACGATCACGCGGGAGTCGCCACCGACTTCCGCATGGCGTGCTCGACCAACGCGATGAGGGTCCTCTTGGTCGATTCCCGCTCTCGGGCGTCGCACGGGACGATCGGTACTGCAGATCCGATAGCCAGCGCTTCCCGGACATCCTCAACGGTGTGGCTGAGCACACCGTTGAAGCAATTCACCCCGACGACGTAGGGCAGGCCGCGGTCTTCGAAGAAGTCCACTGCTGCGAAGCAGTCGGCCAGCCGGCGGGTGTCCACCAGGACGACTGCGCCGATCGCACCACGCACGAGGTCGTCCCACATGAACCAGAAGCGATGCTGCCCAGGCGTGCCGAACAGGTAGAGGATCAGCTCCGCATCCAGCGACAGCCGACCGAAGTCCATCGCCACGGTGGTGGTCGACTTGTCCGGAGTGGCCGCTAGGTCATCGACCGAGGTACTCGCATCAGTGAGCACAGCCTCGGTGGTCAGCGGCGCGATCTCGGATACGGTGCCGACGAACGTCGTTTTGCCGGCACCGAAACCGCCGCCTACCACGATCTTCGCGGATATCACGTTAGGCCGGATACCCACGCCTGGCCGCACGACGGGTGGGCTGGACCGGGCCGGGTCGGGTTTGACCGCTGCCGCCGACGCACCCCCGTAGGACCGTGCCCGATCAGAGTCGACGAAGTCCACTCAACACCCTTTCCATCAAGGCCACGTCCGGCATGTTGCTGGAGCCGCTCGCGCTGCGGTGCACCACGACCAGGCCGATGTCTGCCATGTCGGCAAGCAGAACTCGGACCACTCCCAACGGCAGGGATAGTAGAGCGGCCACTTCGGCCACCGATCGGGGGTCATGGCACAGCTCGGCCACCGCCCGGTGTTCCTCACTGGTCAGCACCGCCACGTCGTGACCGTGATCGCTGGTCGATACCAGCGTTTCCACCGCGAGATCGATTACCGGTGCAGTCCGGCCCCCGGTCCAGGTGTAGGGCCGCACCACCGAGGCTGAAGCCGCTGGTCGGCTCCACTCGACAGGTACCGCGGCCACCGACGTCGGCTGTTGCTGCGCTGGGCGCTGCTGATCCACCGCAGGCGGCTGCGGGGTGGCCGATGACCTCGCCGACCTCTTGCGGCGCCCGCCGGCGCGCCAGGGGCCGCCGCTGAGGTCGTTCACCAAACCGGCGAACGACTGCTCATCACCGTCGTCACGGCTGGATTCGCTCACCGACACCTCAACGACCTAGGGCGCCATGCATCTCGGTACGCGAGTGCGGGGTGAGCTGCTGACCGACCCGGTCTACCAGCAACGTCATCTCATAGCCCACCAACCCGATGTCGCAGGTCGGGGCCGCAAGCACGGCAAGACTCGAGCCGTCGCTGATCGACATCAGCAGCATTATCCCACGTTCGAGTTCGACCACCGTCTGCACGACCTGGCCAGCGTCGAAGCAGCGGGCCGCTCCCTGGGCCAGGCTGACCAGTCCGGACGCCACCGCGGCGAGCTGATCGGCACGGTCCCTGGGCAGGTGTGCCGAAGCGGTCATGGGCATGCCCTCGGCCGTCACCACCAATGCGTGCGCCACCCCGGCAACTCGGTTGACAAAGTCGTCGACCAACCACCCGAAGCGGCTCGGTTGCGGCTGCGGAACGGTCATGTCGTCTGCCCTTCTGCACCCTGGTACTCCGGACCTTGGTACTCCGGCGCCGATCCGTCAGCTTCCTTCTCGAGGTTTCGGCGGGTCTGGCGCCCTTCGCGGATTCCCTGCTGGTAGCTGGCGAGCCGGCCGCGAATCGACTCAGCACTCCGCACCGGCGCGCTCGCGGGCTCGGCCCCACCCGCGGCACCTGGCACCAGCAGGGCCCGAGGCTGGCGCAGCGGCAGCCCCATGGCGGTGACCTCCGCGCTCGCCGGCAGCGCCAGTGCTTCGGCCGCCCGCCAGCCGTCATCCGCGGCGCCCCAGTCCTGCGCCGGCGCACCGGCCGGAGGAGTCGATGCGGAGATCGGCTGGCCGGATGAGCGGGGCTTGCCGGCATCGCCGGATCCGGATTCGGCGAAGGTCCGGCCCGGCTGCCGACGCATCAAGGGTGGTGCGCCTGCGGTAGCCGACGCTGTCGCCTTCGTCGCGGCGGCATCCGCCACCGCATCCGCAGCCGGAGCATCCGGCAACGGCGCATTCGGCGACGAGTCCTCCCGCGTCGGCGTTCCCACCGGCCCGCGCGCCAATGGCGAAGTCCAGCGCACCGGGACAGCCTCGTGTTCCTTGAACCACGCCGACGCCACGTCGTCGAAGATCGGTGTGGAGTGCTGCAGCGTCACCCGAGGGCCCGGTCCAACCGGGCCAACCGGTCCCGCCACCGTGGCCCGCGCCGGCCGGAACAGATCCGCGCCGGATCCGGTGCCGGCGACATCTGCCGGGCTTTGCGCCGGACCGTCGACCGGTGGGCTGTCCGGCAGTCCGGGCGGAGTCGGTGGCGTCCGGGCCGGCCCCGGCGCGGACGCGCCACGCTGAGCGAGGCGCTGTGGCAGTTGGGGATGGCCGCTCGTCTCCTGCCCATCCACTGCCGGGATATCCACTACGGTCTCCGGGCCGTCCCCATCGTCCGCTGCGACTACCGGGTCCACCTCCGCCGCGACCGGGGCGACTTTCGGGTCAACATCCGCAGCGACGACGGGATCGACACCCGCGGCGACTACCGGATCAACTTTCGCGCCGACTTCCGGGTCAACATCCGCGCCGACTTCCGGGTCAACTTCCGGGTCGGCTTTCGCGGCGACGTCTGGTCGAGGCACCGGAATCTCGTTACCTGCGCTGACGACTCTCGGCGACCCGGCGTCGGCGCGGCTGGGGCCGCTGGTTCCGGTCAGCTCAGCAAGGGCGGTCGGGCTGGGCTCGACGGCCTCCGATGCCACCCGCACCAGCCGGGAGGGCATGATCACGGAGGCCCAGACGCCCACGTCGCCGTCACCGCGGCGCAGCTGCACCTCGATGCCGTGGCGGCCGGCCAACCGGCCGACGACGTAGAGTCCCATGCGGCGGGACACCGAAGCGTCCACCACCGGTGGGTTGGCTAACCGGTAGTTGGCTTCGACGAGCTCCGCCTCCGTCATCCCGACACCGCGGTCAGCGACCTCGATCGAGACCGAACCATCCGGGGCGAAGTCACTGGAGACCATCACGTGGCTTTCCGGTGGGGAGAATTGAGTCGCGTTGTCCAGCAGCTCGGCCAGCAGATGCACCAGGTCGCTCGCTGTCCGGCCGAGCACCAGCACCGCGGGTGGCTGCTGTAGCACGAGCCGTTGGTACTGCTCCACCTCGGAGACTGCGGCGCGCAGGACGTCGACCAACCGGACCGGACGGCCGGACCGGTTGGTCGCATCGGTACCCGCGAGTACCAGCAGGTTCTCACTGTTGCGCCGCATCCGGGTGGCGAGGTGGTCGAGCTGGAACAGGTTGTCCAGCTGTTGCGGGTCCTGCTCCCCGCTCTCCAGCCGGTCGATGAGCTTGAGTTGGCGCTCGACCAGACCCTGCGTGCGACGCGACAGGTTCACGAAGATGTCATTGACGTTGGCGCGTAGTTGGGCCTGCTCGCCGGCCAGCCGGATCGCCTGGCTGTGGACCTCGTCGAATGCTCTGGCGACCTGACCGATCTCCTCGTGGGTGCCCACCGGTACCGGCTGGACCGCGGTCTCGGGCAGCCCGCCGTCACGGATCCGGGCCATCGCCTCGGGCAGTCGCCGATCGGCGACGTCCAGGGCGGTGCGCTTGAGCACTCCCAGCGGCCGCAGCAAAGCCCGGGTCACCAGGATCCCGACCAGCACACCCAGTCCCAAGGCGAAGAAGAGGATGACCGAGTTCAGGCCGGCCGCGGTTCGCACCTGGTCGAGCAGCGCCTGCGCGGTCTGTTGGATCCGCTGCCGCAGGTTCTTCTCGACGGTACCGATGTTGTCGATGACCACCGCGTTGCGCTGATCCCAGTCCGCCGGCGAGGCACCCAGCGGCTGGGCCGCCAGAGCGCGGTTGAGCACCAGCTGCAACAGCCGCTGCCGGGACAGCTCAACGTCGGGACCGACTCCAGCGATCGCGCTGGCGCGCTCAGCGGGCCCCAGGGCAGCCCGGAGTGCGTCCTGGTCGGTGACCTGCCGGATACCCGCGGTGCGTAGATCCTCGATCTGGCCCGGGCCGAGGTGGTTGGTGTAAAGCGCTGCCGAGACGATCGCGTGCTGCCGGCTGATCTGCTCACGACCGGAGACCAGGGAATGCACGGCGGCAGCGTCGTTGGTGACGGCGACGTCATCGAGCTGGCGGGTCAGCGCGGAGTCCAGCTCGATCAGGGGATCGATCGCGTCGCTGTACTCGGTGACCACCACCTCGACCGGGCCGAAGCCCGTGGTCACGCTCGCCCGCAGGGGCCCCAGCCCGCCCAGCGCGGCGAGCGGGGACCGGGCGAAGTCGAGGCCGCCCACCTGGCCGGCGGACCCGGCGACCACCTGCACGCTGCGGTCGACGGAGCGGAACTGCACGTCCAGCGGTCGCCGGTCGGCGAGGCGGCCCGTGGCGACAAACGCCGTAGCCAGGTCGCGTTCCCGCTCCACAGCGCCGATCAGGTCGGAGAGCTGCTGCTGCACGCGGACGATCTGGGAGATCCGGGCGTAGCCCGGCGCGGCGCCCGCCTCGTCCACGATCCGCAATACCCCCGCGACCAGGGCGACGATGGTCGGCACCAGCAGCACCGCGGCGAGCTTGACCACCACCGGCCAGTTTCGCCAGTACCATCGCGACCGCGGAGTCGTCGGGCCGATCGGCGCCCCCGCGTTCACAGGAGAGCTGAGCACGGCGGTCATCGCGCCGCCTCCGCGGAAACCGGGAGTCGCGAGCTACTCGCTGGCACGGTGAAATCCCTCCCCAGAGGTCGACGGTGGCCGGTCATCCGGCGCACCCAGGTAACCGCGGTTGTGGGCCATCCCCACCGCACGGAGGTAACGTCTCGGGCACCGGGCCGGATACGCCCGGTGCAGGGGACGGACGATACGACGCGCCGAGCCGCTCCGTCCCGCGGGTCTCGTTACCGTCCTATCAGACCGCTTACCGTCCTATTTGACCGCTAATCGCGCCAGTGCCTTTGCGGGACAATACCCACGCGGCCTAGCTGTCCTTACCCTGATGGACCGCTTCAGCCACTCAAAGTAGTTATGTTCAACCCGGACGACCCACCAGCCACGGCGCGACTCCCTCGACGGCGTGAGAACGGGACACCTGGGACACTGGTTGCAGACCAACCGATCGCCCGCCCGCGGTGCTTGCCAACCGGAGGAAACTCGTTGAGCTCTTCGCCCGAGGCCGGACCGCTCATCGTGCAGTCCGACAAGACCCTGCTACTGGAGGTCGACCATCCCGCGGCGGGGCTGGCCCGCGCCGCGATTGCTCCGTTCGCGGAGCTCGAGCGCGCGCCGGAACACGTGCACACCTACCGAGTGACCCCGCTGGCCCTGTGGAACGCGCGAGCCGCGGGTCACGACGCCGAACAGGTCGTCGACGCGCTGGTGCGCTTCTCCCGGTATGCCGTGCCACAGCCGCTGCTGGTCGACGTCGTGGACACGATGGGCCGCTACGGGCGGCTGCAGCTGGTGGCGCACCCGACACATGGACTGGCGCTGGTCGCGCTGGACCGCGCCGTGCTCGAGGAAGTGCTCCGTCACCGCAAGATCGCCCCGATGCTGGGGGCCCGGGTCGACGACGACATCGTGCTGGTACATCCTTCCGAGCGCGGCCGGCTCAAGCAGGGCCTGCTCAAGGCCGGCTGGCCGGCCGAGGACCTGGCCGGCTACGTCGACGGTGAAGCGCACGCGATCGAGCTCGTCGAGGACGGCTGGTCGCTACGTACCTACCAGAGCGATGCGGTGACCGGGTTCTGGGCGGGCGGTTCCGGGGTCGTTGTACTGCCCTGCGGGGCCGGGAAGACCCTGGTCGGGATCGCCGCCATGGCCCAAGCTCAGGCGACCACGCTGATCCTGGTCACCAACACCGTCGCCGGCCGGCAATGGAAGCGCGAGCTGGTCGCGCGTACCTCGCTGTCCGAGGACGAGGTCGGCGAGTACTCCGGTGAGCGCAAGGAGATCCGTCCGGTAACGATCGCGACCTACCAGGTCATGACCCGCAAGTCGAAAGGTGAGTACCGGCATCTGGATCTGTTCGACTCCCGGGATTGGGGCTTGATCATCTACGATGAGGTGCACCTGCTGCCCGCGCCTGTCTTCCGGATGACCGCCGATCTGCAGTCACGCCGGCGGCTCGGGCTGACCGCCACCCTGGTCCGCGAGGACGGTCGAGAGGGTGACGTCTTCTCCCTGATCGGACCCAAGCGCTACGACGCGCCGTGGCGCGACATCGAGTCGCAGGGCTGGATCGCCCCGGCGGACTGTGTCGAGGTCCGCGTCACCCTGACTGACGCCGAGCGGCTGCGCTACGCCACCGCGGAGGCCGACGAGCGCTACCGGGTGTGCGCAACCGCCCGGAGCAAGCTGGCCGTGGTGACCGCCATCATGGAGCGGCACCCGGACGAACCGACGCTGGTGATCGGCGCTTACCTGGAGCAACTGGCCGAACTCGGCGAGGCCCTGGACGCACCGGTGGTGCAAGGTTCCACCCGCAACTCTGAGCGGGAAACGCTCTACGAGGCGTTCCGCCGGGGCGAAGTACGCACGCTGGTCGTGTCCAAGGTGGCCAACTTCTCCATCGACCTGCCGGAGGCCTCGGTCGCGGTTCAGGTCTCCGGTACATTTGGTTCCCGGCAGGAGGAGGCCCAGCGCCTCGGTCGCCTGCTGCGGCCCAAAGGCGACGGCAGGCAGGCGCACTTCTACTCGGTGGTCGCCCGGGACACCCTGGACACCGACTACGCGGCGCACCGCCAGCGCTTCCTCGCCGAGCAGGGCTACGCCTACCGAATCATCGACGCCGACGACCTACTCGGCCCCGCCATCCCCCAGGTCGACTGATCGCGCGGGTTCCCCGTTACTCGGTGATCCTGCCCTCGCCGCGGGCGTGGACCCGCGCGGCCGCCTACGCACCAACCAGCGGATGATGAGGACGAGCACGACGAGTCCGGTAATTGCTGGTAAGGCCCGTTTGGCGACGGCCCCACCGGCGGCTTCGAGCAGGTCGATCTCGTCAGCCATCGGCGGAGGTCCCGACCAGACGGGGCCTGGCTGCCCTCGTGCTGGCTGCCCTCGTGCTGGCGGCAGTTGTGCTGGCTGCGACGATGCCGGCTGTGGCGATGTCAGCTGCGCGATCACCGGTTGCGACGGAACCGGCTGTGGGGATGCCGGCGGTGGCGAAGAGGAAGGTGCCGACTCGGCCACCTGAGCGGGCTCCTCCTGCGATCCGAGGCTTCTACTCAGGCAGTCCGCGAACTGACTGATGATCTTACCGCCGACATCCTCGATCAGGCCTCGACCGAACTGGGCCGGTCTGCCCGTGACGATCATGTCGGTGGCCACTGTGACCTCGGTACCCTCGCCGTTCTCGACGAGACTGGCCTGCACAGTCGCCCTTACCGTGCCCTGGCCGCCGGATGCTGTGCCCGTCGCCTGGATCACGGTCCGGTGTGCGGCCTGATCGGTGTCGGTGAAGCGGCCCGAGCCGCGGTACTGCAAGGAGATCGGGCCCAGCCGGACCTTCACGATCCCAGCGAACTCATCGCCACTGGCCGAGGTGATGCTGGCTCCGGGGAAGCACGGGGCGACCCGCTCGGGATCCAACAGCGCCCGCCAGACAGTGTCGATGGGCGCCGGGACCGTGAACCTGTGCTCGAGCTTCATGCACGCCAGCCTGCCACTCCGGCGGCCATTCGGCCGCTGAGCACCCCATGCGAGGCTAACAATCGTTGTCAGCAACGGAGTGGGTTGTGTAGT
>QHBZ01000217.1 GCA_003244055.1 Pseudonocardiales bacterium
TACGTGCAGGCCTCGATCAGTACCGGGCCGTTGCCGGTACGGCACTCGCGCAGCGCCCAGCGGGTGACGGCCAGCGTGGCAAGCACGTCGTTGCCGTCTACCCGGATCCCGGGAAAGCCGTAGCCCCGGGCCCGTTGATACAGCGGTACCCGGGTCTGGCGATCCACCGAGGCGGAGATCGCCCACTGGTTGTTCTGGCAGAAGAAGACCACCGGCGCGTCGTAGACCGCAGCCCAGACGAAGCCCTCGTGCACGTCGCCCTGGGACGTGGCGCCGTCGCCGAAAAAGCAGATCGTGGCCTCAGCGTTGTCGGCGTCGCCGATCTTTCCATCCAGCCGCTGCCCCATCGCGTAGCCAGTGGCGTGCAGGCACTGGTTGGGGATCACGATGGTGTAGAGCTGGAACCCGGTGCCGATCGGATCCCACGAGCCCTGATCGATGCCGCGGAAGATGCCGAAGATCTCGGTGGGATCCACTCCACGACACCACGCGACGCCGTGCTCGCGGTAGGACGGGAAGGCCATGTCCTGCGGGGCCATCGCGCGGCCAGCGCCGACTTGGGCGGCCTCCTGGCCCAGCAGCGGAGCCCACAGACCAAGCTCGCCTTGGCGCTGCAGAGCCTTGGCCTCCCGATCGGCCCGGCGGACCAGCACCATGTCGCGATACAGCGACTGCAGCTCCGCCGGGGAGATCTCCAGATCGAACTGCGGATGCGGGACCCGCTGCCCCTCGGGGGTCAGCAGCTGGACCAGGTCCGCACCCTCGCTGGTGGCGCGTAGTCCGGCGATCACCTGCTCCGGGGTGTGCGGGCCGGCAATGTCCATCGCCGTACCCGCGACGGAATCCGGGCGCCCAACAGGGCCCGCGACCGGTGCCCTGGCAGCAGGGCTGGGGCGAGTCGAGCGGGGATTGCGGGATGGCATCGGGCATCTCCTTCACCCGCAATCCTTGCACGGGTATTCGCGATCGTCACACAGTACGGGCCTGGTGGGGTGGCTGTGCGCTGTCCTGGCGCCGCTTGTGTACAAGGGCTCCGGTGGCGCCGAACAGGCCGTCGAGTACTTCCTTCGCCCGGTAGAGATCCGAGTTGATCTCCTCGCGCAACCTGGACAGTTGATGCACCTCGTGCGCACTGGACTGCTCCCGCTGGCGCGCGGCGTCGGTCGCCGCGACGACCAACTGCTGCGCATGCGCGCTGGCCTGCGCCACGAGCTGCTCTGCTTCGGCGCGGGCCTGGGCGATGAGTTGTTTCGCCTCGAGGCGGGCCACCTTGCCCGCCTCGACCAGGATCCGATCGGATTCCCGATTCACCTCCTCGCCAGCCTGGTCCAGTTCCTGGCGAGCGGTATCGAGCTCAGCCCAACGCCGCTGCAGCGCGCTGTCCTGCTCGGCGGCTTGCGCGCGGGCCTGCTCGACCAGCGCCGTCGCCGCCGCGTCGGCCTGGCTGCGGACTTCCCGAGCCTCGTCCTCGGCCAGCTTGAGGATCTTCTCGACCCGGGCGCCGAAGTTCGAGTCACCTGATGATTCGCCGGCGGGTATCGAGCGCGCCTCGCTCAGCGCATCCTCCAGCATCGCGGCCCGCTGGTTGGCCCCCCGAAGTGCGTTGTCCGCGACGGTCAGCTCAGCGTCGAGAAAGCGTAACCGCTCATCCACCTGCCGCTTGTCGTAACCCCGCAGCACGACGTCGAAAGCTGCGTCCTTCAAGTCTTTGCGATCCAAGCGGTCCATCGATACCTCCCCGACGGTGGTGAGGCATTTTTACACTTGATCACCACAAGGCGACCGTCAGGTCAAGATTTTCCGCCAATCGCCCGCAACCGCCGCGCCCCGGGCCCGGCTATCCTCGCCGCAAACGCCCGCGGGGGACCGACCCACAGGAGACCAACGGTGAGCTACCAGGGGCCGTCCCGGCGCCCGACTCAACGCTTGCCCGTCGCGCGCGTGCCTACGGCCCCGCCACCCGTCCCTCGTCACCCTCAGGTACGTCGCCCCCCGCTCCGTCGTCCGCCGCCACGCCGGCGCCCAGGACGCATCCTGGCCACCATTCTCGGTGTTCTCGCCCTGGCGATCATCGGTTTCGCCGGCTACGTGGACCGGTCGTTGCAGCGCACTGACGCGCTGGCCGACTACCCCGGCCGGATCGCGGCCACCGCAGGCACCAACTGGCTGATCGTCGGATCGGACAGCCGGGCCGGCCTGACCCCCGACCAGGAGGCCAGGCTGACTACCGGCGATGAGGCGGCCGCAGGTGGCGGGCGCACCGACACGATCATGCTGATGCACATCCCCGCGCTGACCGGCAACGGGCAGCTCACGCTGGTGAGCCTGCCCCGGGACTCCTCGGTCCCGCTCGCCGGCCACGGTCGCGTCAAGCTCAACGCCACCTTCGCCATAGGCGGGCCCACCCTGCTGGTGCGGACGGTGGAGCAGGTCACCGGGGTGCATGTCGACCACTATGCCGAGATCGGCTTCGGCGGCTTCGCCGGCCTCGTCGACGACGTCGGAGGCGTGCAGATGTGCCCCACCGAGCCGATCTCCGACCCGCTGGCCGGTCTGCACATCCCGGCCGGCTGCCAGGTGCTGGATGGCCCGCAGGCCCTGGGGTACGTGCGGACCCGGGCCACGCCACGTGCCGATCTGGACCGGGTGGTACACCAGCGGGAGTTCCTCGGTGCGCTGATCGCCCGCGCCGGCAGCCCGGCGGTGCTGCTCAATCCCTTCCACAGCCTGCCGCTGGCGGTCGACGCACCCAAGACGATCACTGTCGACAACGGTGACCACGTCTGGAATCTGGCCGGGCTGGGTTGGGCGATGCGCTCGCTGTCCAATGGCAACGCGGTAACCGAGACGGTGCCGATCGCCGGGTTCGGACCGGTGACCGACGGCTCCTCCGGCGTCCTGTGGGACCGCGCGCAGGCCGCCCGGCTGTTCGACGCGCTGGCCCAGGATCAGCCCGTGCGATGAGCCGCCGGTCAGGGTTCCGCAACGCCGGCCGGCGCGATTACCGCGATCCCGGCGCCCTGCGCTTCGGCAGCCAGCCGGTGATCGTAGGTCACGAAGGTCAGCGCTGGGGTTTTGAACTCTGCGGCTGAGGCGAGGTGGATGGCATCCAATGTTCTGATCATCGGAGAGGGGAGCGCGCCGGCCCGGTGCAGGATCGCGTCGTCGATGGCGATTTGGGCGATCGCGTCGAGCACCTCGACCGCCTGCGCCAACTCCGCTTCGAAAGCCTCAGGATCGATCAGCGCACCGGAATCGGTGTGGTTGTTGCGCCGTACCGCCCGCAAGACCTCCGAGCGGGCCAGTGCCGAGGTCACCAGCAGCGTGTCAGCACGCTGGTCGATCCAGGACTGGAGTGCCTCTGAGGAGTCTTCGGCTCGAACAAGTTTGATGAGCGCCGACGAGTCGAGGTAAATCATCGGTCATCCGCGCGGCGCTGCTCGTCGAGGGTTTGGCTCAGCGGTACGGTGTCGACGCGGCGGGGCAGCGGGCGGTGACCGCTGAGGCCACCGGAGCGCGCCTGTTTGTCGGTCATCCGGGCTGGTGATCAACAATGGTCGATGCAGGTGCAACGCGGGACGGGTGCCCTGCGCTCCAGCCGACTGGGGGCTCCGCTACGGTCTCGGACTTAACCCATGGCCCGCGGGGGCCAGGGGCGTCAATTGGCAAGCCGATGGTCGCTCCACGTCAGACATGCCGACCGTTGGCCCCTAAGGGCACTCCGAGCTGCGGACTCCTTATCCCGGCGCACCAACCGGAGGTCCTGCGCCCCAGCCCCCGCGGTGCGCAGAAGCCAGGCCAGCGCCTAGCAATGATCGATGAAGTGTGGATGCCCGACCGGGCAGGTACCCGAATAGTGATCAAAGCCCCAGTCGAAGGTGGGCTTGAGGTTCCAGTGGGCTACGCAGAAGGAGCGGTCGCAGTCCGGGCAGTAGAACGGGATCCAGGTGCGATCCAGCGCGTACAAGGCCGCCCCGTCGATGGCCCGCACCGCGAGGATGGTCGCGGCCACGTCGGGCACCTGACTGGCGAAACTCGTGTACGGCAGGAAACCGATGGTCCGGATCGTGCCCTGGGCGTCGGGGAAGACCCGGTAGATGATGTCCTGCTCGTCATTGATGTACAGCTGCCCGCGCCGACTCACCTCGACGATCGCCGCCGCCCGCGAACAGCCTTCGTGCTGGCACGGGAATGTGATGCGTAGCCGTGCCGGATCGTCCACCCGACCAGTGTCGCATCGGTACCACGAGTCAGAGGTGGGCCGCGCGAGCCCGCTGCCGTACCCATGGCCAGGTGATCAGGGCCCACGCTGCGGCGCCTATCGCCAGTGCGGAGAGCAGGTACCACGGCCAGGGACCCAGCAGGTCCAGCAGGGACTTGACCACGGGCTTGGTGTTGAGGAAGCCGTAGTTGGTGCCGGCGAGCTGGTTGAACACGAACATCACCACCCCCCAGCCGATCGTGGCCAGGAGCGCGATCCGGTAGCTGTGCCAGTCCGGTCGCAATCCCACCCCCCAGGTCAGATAGATCGCGGCCCACAGCACCAAGCTGTGTATGCCGAAGAACGACACGAACTGCAGCGACGGGAAGTCCGGACCGGTCAGCTCGGGGCTCGAGAAGGCCTGCGAGGTCAGCGTCAATCCCCAGAAATAGGTCAGCGCGAACGCCGTGTCGGAGTACGACCACAACGCCCACACCGCGGCCATGGCCGCCAGGTCGCACAGTTGCAACGGCAGCGAATACTTGATCTCCCCCGGGCCGAACAGCAGCCAGTAGAGCTCCAGCGGTAGCAGGAACCCGGCGAACACCAAGGCAAAGGTCCGGCTGCACCACCGCTGAACAGGTCTACCGCGACACCGCCGACCAAGGGCTACGAGCGCCGCCGCAACCACCACGAGCACCGCGATCACCACGCGGTGCGACAGCCCGAAAGCCACGAACTGGCGCACCGCAAGCAGCGGCTCCACGTCCGCGAGCCTACCTTCTCGCGACACGGAGCTAACAGGCCGAACCGCGCCGGCGATTACGTATAGTGGTGGCACCGTCACACCCGAGCACAGCCGACAACGTCGATGGGTTCGTCCGCGCGGTACATCAGAAGGGAAGAGCTCACGATGTTGGGACGTTTCGGAGCGTGTCTCGCGGCTTTGTCGTCGTTGCTGGTGGTCGCCGCCCTGCCGAGCACGGCATCGGCGCAGGACGATCCGCAGCCCCAAGGCCCCGGCCACTACATGATCCAGTTGACCCCCGAGGAGGTCACCGGCGGCGGGAACCAAGGCGCGAGCGGCTCAGCCCGAGTCGACTTCGATCTTGCCCACAACACGGTCTGCTACGCCCTGTCGTGGAAGGACCTCCGCGGCGACGTCACCATGGCGCATATTCACGTCGCCCCTCCGGGCCAGGACGGTCCGCATCCGATCGATTTCTTCAATGACCAGCACTTCCCCGGGGCCGGGAGTACGGCCTCGGGCTGCTCAACGAGCACCCCCGACAAGATGAAGGCCGTCATCGACCATCCAGCCGGCTACTACGTCATCATCCACACGACCGCGTTCCCGGATGGAGCGATCCGCGGCCAGCTCGGCTAGCGCGGGAGGCCTGTGACGATTCCGGCCACTCGCAGTCCTGTACTGGAAGGAAAGGATAGGGCGCATGACGACCACCCGGCGTGTGGAGCGGATCAACGGCGGTCGCGATCATGGGTGACCAGCAGATGGCGCTGCCCGCGGTGCTCCAGCGGGCGCTGGAGAAGGCCATCGGCATCCAGCAGGCACCCGTCGCGGCCTACGTGGCGCGCCTGCGCCGAGCACGCCCGGACGCGACCCCAGACGAGATCATCACCGTGCTGGAGAAGCAGTACCTGGCGGCTGTCACCGGTGCCGGTGCCGCCGTGGGCGGTGCCGCGGCCGCACCTGCCGTGGGCACTGTCCTCGCGCTCGCGCTCAGTGGTGGCGAGCTTGCGCTGTTCTTCGAAGCCACCGCACTGTTCGCACTGGCCGTCGCGGAGGTGCACGGCATCCGGGTGGCGGAGATCGAGCGACGCGAGACGCTGGTGCTCGCCATCGTGCTCGGTGACAGCGGCGCCCTGCTGGTGGAGAAGATGGTCGGCCGGCGAAGCCAGCATTGGGGGGAGCTGCTGCCCGACGCGATTCCGCTGTCCTCGATCACCGCGATCAACAAGACTCTGGGCCGCTGGTTCGTGCGAAAGTACGCTCCGAAGCAGGGATTCCTGGCGTTGGGCAGGCTTGCGCCGTTCGGTATCGGAGCGGCGATTGGGGCCGTCGGCAACCGTGGCTTCGGCCGCACGGTGGTGAACACCAGCCAGCGCGTGTTCGGCCCCCCACCCACAAGCTTCCCGGACAGCGTGCGGTAGGCGCATACGCTCAGTGACTGGGCGGACACCCGGCAGCGCGGGGGCTCGCTGGTCCCAGATCCAGACGCCTGAGTGATACGTAAGTCGCATAGGACGGCCGTTATAATACTTAATCCATGCTTGGGTATCATACATCGCGGACGTGGAGGTGATTTGCACTGCACCGCAGCGACTTTGCTGAGCACCAGCGTGGGCACCTGTATTGCCCGACTGGCTAGACGCGTTCGAGAACTCCGTGCGCGGCAAACGGACTCTTCCGCCGCTGGTGGAAATTGTCTGCCTGCACAATCAGTTCGAGGCGATCCACCCGTTCCAAGACGGCAACGGGCGGGTCGGGCGGCTGCTAGTGCAGCCCCGCGTTGATCCTTCGGGGGTTCGTTCTGCCATGCGGTCGCGTCGTTGTGGTAGCGGCCGCGGGCGCGGCCGAGCGGCTTGTTCGGGGATGCCGGTCAGGGTTGCTGTGGGCAGGAGTGTGTCGTGGTAGCCATCGACGGCGGCCTGGCAGAGGGGGCGAATTCTCCTTGATCAGCCAGGCTGAGGTAGCGCAGCCGGCCTGGTAACTGCTCCGCCCACATCATGATCCGGCCACTGCGGCCGGTAGGCCTGCCACTATGCCGACGTGGCCGTTGCAGTGTGATCAACGGGGATGCGTTGCGCCGCGTCGTCGGCGGCGGCCTGGCCATGATGCGCGCTGAGCACCACCGCATAATCGGACGGTGTCCGGTGTCCTCGCAGGCGCCCAGGTCGCGGGCGATCGTCGCATCGGACACCGCGGCCACGCCTGGATCAACCCCCGAAGGATTAACGCGGTGCAACACTAACGGGGCTGCGCCCCAGCCCGACGAGGCATGCCGTGGTCGGCTTCCGGTATCGGCGCAGGCTCGCGCAGGGACCTGCGGTCAGGGCGCCGACCGCCGCCACTCGCTACGCCGATGCATGGTGACCATGACGCGAAGTGCGTATGTGCAGGTCAGGTGCGCTGTGTTTGCGCTGTGGAGCGAGCACCGCTCACGCTACGCCGAACAGACCCGACACACGAGCACCAAACTTGACTCGATCACACCGACTTCGTCGGACCTGGACTTCTAGTCGCGCTGTTGCTCGTCGAATGGGGCCTGCCGCCAGGGCCGATGCTCGACTCTCCGGCTACATCGAGCGGCGCCGCGACGACTACTATGAGCGACTGCTTGCTGTCTCGACTCGCGGAGACTGGTCGGCGTGGGTGTCCTTCTTCCTCGACGCCGGGGGCTCGTCTTCGAGGTCCCTGCTTCGGGCCGCGTCCGGCGCTTCATTGCTCGCGACATCCTCGCCGTTGTCAACGGCGAGCCAATGCGAGAGCCCTCCGCTCCAAGCCTCGGCGGCATCGCTCCCGGGCCGTCGAGGACTGGCGGTGCTTCGACCGACGGCGGATCCGCGGTCTGATGGATCAGGTGGCCGCGATGGAGCCGGCCGAGCGGGGCCGCGTTCGAAGGCGCCGTGCTCCGGATCGTCAGCACCTGCATCCTGCAGCAGCGGTTCGGCATCGCAGCCTGAGGTAGGGCTCGGCGCGGCTGCTGGGTATCGGATCAAGGAATTCGAGCTACTCGGGGGATTTGTCGCGATCCAGAATGATCGACATCAAATTACAAGACAACGCCGCGCGCATCAGGTCGTTGTCCTAACAGCGCCGCCACACCTCCGAGAGCTGCGCGGCCGCGACCTACCAGCGCTATTGATCTTGCCTGGGTGGGTCATACAGGCCAGCGCTGGAAACCGGCTGACAAGGGGACCCGATGGATGGATCTACAGGCCTACTCCGGTATACCGAGGGTCAGGACGAGTTCAACCTCGAGAAGTTCTTCCGGGACGGGTTCTCTCAAGCGCTGCGGGGGAGGTCTCGCCTCAACGTCATGCTCGCCGGACGGGTCGGTGTCGGAAAGAGCACGTTGGTCAACGCAATTTTCGGCGAGCCGATCGCCCCGGTCGGCGTCGGTACCTCAATCACCCAGAGTATTCGACGGTATGTGCGGCCGAACCTCCCGATCTCTGTGTATGACACGCCGGGTATCGAGCTCGGTGTGGAGGCGGAATCGATAGCGGAGACCTACCTCACTGAGATCAGGAGGCAGATGGACGATGACGACGCCCGTATCCATTTCTGTCTCTACTGCGTCCGGACCCGGGATGAACGCTTCGAAGCGGTCGAGGCGGACATCGTCCGAGCGTTGGCCAAGGATGTGCTGGTGGCGCTGGTGCTCACGCAGTGCCCCACTTATGACGACCCTCGTGCGAACAGATTCGCCCAGTACCTCACCTCGCTCGAGCTTCCCGTGCTCGACGGGCAGTGTTTCATGACCCTGGCGGAAGAAGACAACGTCGCTGGTGTCACGCTGCCCCCGTTCGGCCTTCCTGATCTCGTGAGCGCGATTTACCATCAGCTGCCGGATGCGGAGCGGCATACCCTGGCCAGCTGCCAGCGCGTATCGCTGGAGCTCAAGATCGCTGAGGCCAAGCGTACGGTGAACTTCAACGTGGGCACGGCTGCATTGATCGCGGCTACACCCATCCCACTTGTTGATTCCATTCCCTTGAGCGCGTTACAGATCAGCATGCTGGGCCAGATCGCCACTATCATGGGATTCAAGGTTGATCCCAGAGCCGTCGCCACCGCCTTCGCCACGGTCCTCGGTGTAGCCTCTGTGGCCCGAACGGCGGCAAGCTTTTTCAAGATTTTCCCTGGTACCGGCACAACTATCAACACCACCATAGCTTCTACCACCACGAAGATACTTGGTGAGGTGTTCATCAACGCGTGCGCGAATGTACTCATGCGTCAGATGGCGGGTGAGCCCATCGCCCATGATGATGTCGTAGGCGAGCTTCTCAAGGAGCTCCCCATGCTGCTCAACGGGGGCCTTCGTCGCGGCCTGGTGCCTTCGCGGTGAAGGTCTCAAGTGCGGTGACGTCTGCGCGGCGGTAGCGGCGAATTACTGGCTCGGGCTACCGCGCAGCGCGCACGCCCCAGCGCAGCTGGAGCATGGCAAGCCGCAAGGCCCGTGCCCAGTCGACTACGGCCTGGGCGGCGAGACGCTCCTTCTCCTCTGCGGTCAGCTGGTCGAACTCTTGCGCGATACTCGCGAACACGACATTGCTGAACGCTGCCGTGCCCGATGCCTCGACCAGGCTGCACCGGCCGGCCAGCACGTCATCGACCAGCAGGCGGAAGTCGCTGTCGTCACTGTGCTCACGCAGCAGCGTGAGCGCGTCTCGAAGTCCGGGGACAGCGCCGGGTCTGCGCACCCGCCGTCCATCATGGGTTCGTGGTCGGCCTTCGCCCTCGTTGGTGGTGGTAGGCGTCAGGTGGCGCTCCTGCAACTCACGGAGCACACCCAGATCCCCATTGTGCACGCCGGCCGCCTTACCCCACGCACCAACACGGCGATTGGGCGGGTGGCGTGCTGCCGCGTCCGTCGAGGCGTCGGGACTGCCGGTCGTCACTGTGCGGAGTCATCGCAGCGTGACCACCGTGTGCAGGGAGTTAAGTAACCGCTCGATGATTGTGTGTAACGTTACCGCCGCGTTAAGCGAACATCTTTTGTACAGGTGGTTGACAGAGCCATCGCTGATCATGAATGGGAGATGAAGTCGTGACTGGCTACTTCAAGTCATTCGACCGCGCACTATCTTGGCGCGACAGGGGCGACGACTGCGACCACGGCGAGCGCCGTGAGCGCCGCCGCGGCAGCCGCCGCCGCAACCGCAGCGGCCGTGGCGGGAACTGGTAACGGTATGTGACGGCAGGGGCCTCACCTCCACGAACACGGGGGTGGGGCCCCAGCCGCCGTGATGGGAGGGACTGGCGTTCAGTGACGAAGCGGCGGGGGGAGCGTGCCGGGGGGCGCTCTTCGGCGGCCCAGGCAACGCCCAAGGAGTCGGTTGCGGCGACCCCGCCGGCTGGTATTCGGGTGATCTTCCGGTGGTTCTGGCCCGCGACCCGCCCGTACCGGGGTCGCCTGTTCGCCAGTTTGTTGCTGGTCGCCGTCGGCCCAGTCTTGGACACCGCGCAGGTCTGGATGTTCAAGCTGCTGATCGACGACGTGCTGATCCCGCGCAACTTCCACGCCTTCCCGGCGATCGCAGCCGGTTACATCGGGATCGGCCTGGCCCAGGGACTCGGCTCGTTCTCCGATGAACTGCTGTCCGCCTGGCTGGGGGAGCGGTTCGTCCTCGACCTGCGGACCCGGCTGTTCGATCACCTGCACCGGCTCTCGGTGGACTTCTTCGACCGCCGCCAGCTCGGGGACACTCTGTCCCGGCTGACCGGCGACATCGACTCGATCGAGGCGCTGGTGCTCTCCGGCGTCACCAGCACACTGTCCTACGGGTTTGAGATCGTGCTCTTCACCGGTGCGTTGTTCTACCTGAACTGGCACCTCGCGCTGGCGGCGATGATCGCCGCGCCGGCATTCCTGGTGATCGCGCGGTACTTCTCGGCGCGGATCAAGAAAGCGTCCCGGGAGCAGCGACGGCGATCGGGATCGGTCACCGCGGCCGCCGAGGAGACCCTGGCCAACGTTGCCCTGGTGCAGGCCTACGACCGCCACGCCGCTGAGACCGAGCGGTTTCACCGCGAGAACCTGGGCCGGTTCACCGCAGAGATGGCCGCAACCCGGCTGCGTGCCCTGTACCGGCCGCTGACCGATCTGCTGGAAACCCTGGCTGTCGTGCTCGTGCTGGCGGTGGGCGTGTGGGCGCTGTCGCACAACCAGATCACCGTTGGCGGGCTGGTGGTGTTCGTGACCTACCTCACCAGGCTCTACAGCCCGATCCGGGGTGCGGGTCGGCTGTCCAACACGCTCTACGCAGCCAGCGCCAGCGCCGAACGCATCATCGACCTGCTCAGCCAACAACCCGACGTTCGCGAGCCCGCGAAGCCGCGTAACTTGCCCGGCGGTGCGGGAAGCAGGGCGCAGGGCTGGGTGAACTTCGATGCGGTGACTTTCGCCTACCCTGGCGCCGCCCGCCTGGCCCTGAAGAAGATCACGTTCGCGGTCGCCCCGGGGCAGACGGTTGCGGTTGTCGGCGCGAGCGGGGCCGGCAAGTCCACGGTGAGCAAGCTGCTGCTGCGATTCTATGATCCCAGCGCCGGGCGGATCAGCCTTGACGGGTGCAATTTGCGGGACCTGCCACTGGCCACGCTGCGCCGCAACGTCTCGGCGGTCCTGCAGGAGACGTTGGTGTTCGACGGAACCATCCGGGACAACATCCTGTGGGGTAATCCCGCCGCCACTGAGGCCGAGCTGGTGGCCGCCGCCGCGGCCGCGGACGCGCATGACTTCATCAGCGCCATGCCCGACGGCTACGACACCCGCATCGGGCAACGCGGGCGGCTGCTGTCCGGCGGTCAACGCCAGCGCCTGGCGTTGGCTCGAGCCATGATCCGGGACGCACCGGTGTTGCTGCTCGACGAGCCGACCACCGGCCTCGACGCCGGCTCCGCCGACCGCATCCTGGCGCCGATGCGCCGGCTGATGACCGGGCGGACCACGCTGGTGATCTCCCACAACCTGCTGACCGTAACCGACGCCGATCAGATCGTGTTCCTTGCTGACGGGCAGGTCTCCGAGGTTGGAACTCACCATGAACTCCTGGCCACCAGCCCCGGTTACGCGCAGCTGTACTCGCTGCACCAGCAGCGCGACAAGCCGGCCGAGGCGGACCTCCAACTGCAGCCGGAGCTGATATGACCACAGCGCCCGATCTTGCGGGCCGGGCGAGCAGCGACCGGGTGAGCGACGACGGTCCTCCGGCGCACCCCGCGGGTCACCAGCTCGCGCCCGGCTACCAGGTGATCGAGCACGTGCGCCGCGGAGAGGATCTGGACAGCTACGAGGCGTGGAGCTCGCAGCGCTACTGCCGTTGTTTCATCAAGACGCTGCGGCCCGATTTCACCAGCGACGCCGCTGCCCGCCGTCACTTGCAGCGGGAGGCCCGCCTGCTGCTCTCCCTGACTCATCCGCACCTGGTGCGAGCCTACGAATACGTCAAACCAGACTCGGCGCAAGCGCCGCTGCTGATCCTGGAGAACCTCACCGGCGCAACCCTGAGCTACCTCCTCAGCGGCAGTCGGCGACGTCTCGGCACGCAAGATCTGGGCCACCTCGGCCGGCACCTGTGCTCAGCCCTGCGATACCTGCACAGCTGCGGCCATCTGCATCTCGACGTCAAACCCAGCAACATCATCGCTTGTGACGGCGTCGCCCGCCTGATCGACCTGAGCCTGGCCCGGCCTCCCGGCCGCTGCTCCGCGGGTCTCGGCACCCCCGGCTACATGTCACCCGAGCAGGTCACCGGCGGTGTCCTCGGGCCTCCCGCGGACGTCTGGGGCATCGGCCTGGTGCTCTACCAGGGCGCTACCGGGCTCCAACCGTTCGACATTCCGGGTGACTCCGCTTCGGGCAGCGTGAACACCTCGACCTTGTCGCTGTGCCGAACACAGCTGGCCCGCCCGGCGCCCAGGGTCCGCGCTCGACGGCGGCTACCCGCTGACGTGGCGGACGTCATCGACGCGTGCCTGCGCCGAGACCCCGACCAGCGGCCCACCCTGGAGAGCCTCGACGCAGCGCTCGCGACGCTCACCGGATAACGTCGGCGCCGACATGAGCGCCACACTGCATGCTGCCGGGCTGGCTGCCGGACACGGTAATCGGGTGTTGTTCTCCGGGCTCGACCTCATCGTCGCCCCGGGTGATGTGGTCGGGCTGGTGGGGGCCAACGGTGCGGGCAAGTCAACTCTGCTGCGGCTGCTGGCCGGTCTGGATGCCCCGCAGGACGGTGCGGTGGTTCGCAGGCCGGCCGATGCGGCGGTCGGGCACCTACCGCAGGAACCCGACCGCCGTCCCGGCGAGACGGTGCGGTCCTTCTTGGGTCGTCGCACCGGGGTAGCCGACGCCCTGTCCACGATGGACGCCGCCGCACAGGCGCTGGCCGACGGCGGGCCGGACCACTATTCCCCGGCGCTGGACCGCTGGCTGTCTCTCGGTGGCGCAGACCTCGACGAGCGGGCCGCGGAGGTGGCCGTTGACCTCGGGCTCGGTGTGGACCTCGACACCCCGATGACCACGCTGTCGGGCGGTCAGGCCGCCCGGGTCGGGCTCGCCGCGCTACTGCTGTCCCGCTACGACGCGCTGCTGCTCGACGAGCCCACCAACGACCTCGACCTCGACGGCTTGGAACGCCTGGAGCGCTTCGTCGCCGGGTTGCGCTCGCCAGCAGTGATCGTCAGCCACGACCGGGAGTTCCTCGCCCGCACGGTGACTCGGGTGGTGGAACTGGACCTGGTCCAGCAGCAGGTCGGCGTGTACGACGGCGGGTACGACGCCTACCTCACCGAGCGGGCGCGGGCCCGGGAGCACGCCCGGGAAAACTATGACGCTTTCGCCGACACCCGGACCGGGCTGGAGGCCCGAGCCCGGATGCAGCGGTCCTGGATGGACAAGGGCGTGCGCAACGCCCGGCGCAAGGCCACCGACAACGACAAGATCGGCCGCAAGTTCCGCGCCGAGGCCAGCGAGAAGCAGGCCGCCAAAGCCCGGCAGACACAGCGGCAGATCGAGCGGCTCGACGTGGTCGAGGAGCCCCGCAAGGAGTGGGAGCTGCGGATGTCGATCGCCGCCGCGCCCCGCTCGGGTTCGGTGGTGGCGGCCTTGCGCGGCGCCGTCGTCGAGCGGGGCGGGTTCCGTCTCGGCCCGGTGGATGTGGCGCTCGGGTGGGCCGACCGGGTCGTCATCACCGGCGCCAACGGCTCCGGGAAGTCAACCCTGCTGGGCGCGTTGCTGGGCCGGGTACCGCTGTCGTCGGGTAATGCGACGTTGGGTCCGGGGGTGCGGGTCGGGGAGATCGACCAGATCCGTGGGTTGTTCCTGGGCGATGAGCCGTTGTTGCGCGCGTTCGGCTCTGCTGTGTCGGAGGGGGCTGTACCCGAATGGCCGGAGTCCGAGGTGCGGACGCTACTGGCGAAGTTCGGCCTGCACTCCGCGCACGTGCAGCGGCCGGCCGCCTCCCTGTCGCCCGGAGAGCGAACCCGCGCGGCGCTGGCCCTGCTGCAGGCCCGCGGGGTGAACCTGCTGGTGCTCGATGAGCCGACCAACCACCTCGACCTGCCCGCCATCGAGCAGCTGGAATCCGCACTGGAGTCTTATAAGGGCACGTTGCTGTTCGTGACCCATGACCGTCGGATGCTTGAAGCTGTCCGCACTACCCGCTGCTGGTGCGTCGCCGACGGCCAGGTGCACGAACGCTGACGGATGGTGTTCAAAGATCACGCGGCTCCGGGCCTAGCAGCGGAGTGGGTTGTGTAGTGGTGTGCGGGTGGGGTCGATGATCGCGGGTGGGATGAATTCGACGTGACCGTGGTCGATGAGGATTTCCCACCCGGTAAGATGCACATGCCGATGGTGCGCTTCGCACAGCAGGACGCAATTTTCGACTTTGGTTTCACCATCATCAATCCAGTGTCGACAATGGTGTGCCTGACACATTCCGGGTGGCCGATCACAGCCGGGGAAAGCGCACCCGCGATCTCGGGCGACGAGCGCTCGACGAATGGACAGCGGAACGGTGCGCATAGCCCGGCCCACGTCGAGGGGCTCGGATTTCCCACCCAGCACAACCGGGATAATCTTCGCGTCGCATGCCCACTGTCTAGCTTCCGCGGCGCTGATCCGGGTCCCGTAGTCCAGCGTCGCTACCCCCAGGCCGGTGCGCAGCGCGTCCCAATCGATGGTCACGGTCAGGTGCGGTGGCTCCCCAGCCGTGGTGGGGCAGTCCTGTGCGGCGCGGGCCAAGCCGCAGACCTCCAGTAGCGCGTCGGCGTTTCGCTGGCCGGTGCTGCGGGTATCGGGGATGCCCACGGCAGCGGGTCGGGGTGCGGCGAGTTGTTCGATCAACGTCCGGAACGCGGCGCTGTGTTCGGGTTCGAGGTGTCCCTCCAGGCCGAGCCGTCCGTCGCGGCGTTCCCAGAACCGTAGTTCTCCGGCGGAGGGGGCCAGTTCCTGCTCGTCGCAGGGCTCCGGGCCGTCGGGGTCGAGGTGCGCCAGGATGCGCTGGCCGATCTTGTGCAGTGCGGTGGGGTGGAATGACCGGGCGTGGTGGGCGAGTTCGCCTTCGGCGGCGTCGCGGTCGGCGACGTTCACGCAGGCGGGGATGGCGTTCATGGTCTCGGTGATCACCCGGACCTGCCCCGGTCCGATCTCACCTGCGGCCAACGCCGCGGCGGTCTGCGGCAGCAACGGTGCCAGCACCTCACCGCCCAATGCCCGGCGCGACGCGAGTAGCCCGGCGTGGGTGACGCGGGTGCCGGCCTCGGTGGGCGACAGGTTCAGCATCCCGGCCAGCAACTGTTTGGTATTGCGGAACCCAGCGGCGACCGCGATATTGCGGGAATCCAGTTCTGCGACGGTTTCCAGCATCACCGAATGCAGCATGCAGGAGGCCGCTTCGATATCGCGTACCTGATCCTGCAATCCAGCGTCGTCGCACTCGATGATGGCGTGACGCCACTGGTCGAGGCAGGCGACCATCGCCTGTCTCGGATCCAGCAGCGTCCCCATCACGGAACCATTGTCGCACCCACCCTTGACACTCTCGGGGCCCAACCAAAGCCGCCGGCAAGAAGATTTCCGGTCGCTCGTTAACCCTGGCACTCCCGAGCTCAACAACAGAGCTGTTCCACGCCAGCACTACAGCTCGGCTGTTGGGTCCGGGAGAACCAGAGCGGGACAGCAGACCACTGAGCGCAGCGATCGGTCGGGAGCCCACACCATCCAGTCAGCGCGACTTCTGCCGGCGCCCGCCATCGAGCGGACGGGATCCGCGCCGCCGTCCGATATTACCGCTGGCGGGCGTATTTGGCGGTGAGTTGGGCCTGGGCCAGCACTTTGCCGGAAAGGACATGGGGCAGATCGTTGCGTGGGCTGGCGCCCTCGGCCAGACCGCTGGGCTCCGAAAGGGCGAGCAGAGTGAAGATGAAGCGGCGGGCCTTGCCGAACGGGGGAAGGGGCCGCCCCAATCCGTGCGGCCGTAGTCGTTCTTGCCTCCGACCGCCCCAGCGGGCACTTTCCTCTCCTCCAAGCCTCCGCAGGCGGGGTCGACCCCAAAGAGGACCCAGTGCACGTGGGTCCCTCCCGGGGCGTCGGGATCTTCCAAGAGCACCCGCCGCGGATCCACCGACGAGTCAGCCGGGCGTCGCTCATCAGCGATCAGCTATGACGAACGGCTGCTTGGTGCCGCATCCACTGCATCCGGACGCCGAAGGGCCGGGCCGGGGATCACCCTGAATCACGCCCGGCGTGCACTTCTGCGCCGGTGTCGATTTCGGGGAAACTTCTTCGTCGTCATGATGGAGGCACTCAACGCCTCCACTGACCGAACTCCGGGAGGTACACCGTGCAGTACCTGTTGCTGATCACCGGCGAGCAGTCCAGCGAGCCCCCGTCGCAGGCCGAGATGGACCAGATCATGGGGGAGTACTGGGCCTTCGACAAAGCTGTCGCCGATGCCGGGGTGAAGGTGTGCGGCGAGGCGTTACAGGGCTTGGAGACCGCGACTACGGTCCGGGTACGCGATGGCGAGAGGGTCGTCACCGACGGTCCGTTCGCCGAGACCCGCGAGGTGATCGGCGGCTTCTACCTGCTCGATGTGCCTGATCTGGACGCCGCGCTGGACTGGGCGGCCCGCCGCTGTCCCGGCGCCAAGTACGGCTCCATCGAGGTGCGCCCGATCATGACCTTCGACAACCCCTGACCTTCGACAACCCTGAGACGCCGATGAGCGCGCGGCGAGCAGCCGACTCCGGCAACGTCGTCGAGGCCGTGTTCCGGGAGGAATGGGGCCGGCTACTCGCCACCCTCGTCCGGCAGTTGGGTGATCTGGACCTGGCCGAGGAAGTCGCCTCCGACGCAATCGCCTCGGCGCTGCAACACTGGCCGGTCGGTGGGGTGCCGACCCGGCCCGCCGCGTGGCTGCTGACCGTCGCGCGCCGCCGCGCGGTGGATCTGCTGCGGCAGGACCGCGCCTACGCCGCCCGGCTGGCGCTGCTGCAGGCCGAGGCCAATCGCGCGGAACCCGGACAGCTGGACACCGACGACGGCGAGGTGCCCGATGAACGGCTGCGGTTGTTCTTCACCTGCTGCCATCCCGCGCTGCCGCTGGAGGCCCAGACCGCGCTGCCGCTGCGCTGCCTGGCCGGGCTCACCACCCCGGAGGTGGCCCGCGCATTCTTGGTGCCGCCCGCGACGATGGCCCAGCGGATCGTCCGGGCGAAACGCAAGATTCGCGACGCCCGGATCCCCTACCGGATTCCGACGTAGCGGCGCTGCCGCAGCGGCTGCCGGGTGTGCTGCGAGTGATCTACCTGATCTTCACCGAGGGATATGCGGCCAGCTCCGGTCCCGATCTGGTCCGCGCCGACCTGGCCGAGGAGGCGATCCGGCTGGCCCGGATCCTGCATCGGCTGCTACCCGAGCATCGTGAGGTCACCGGACTGCTCGCCCTGTTACTGCTGATCGACGCCCGTCGGGCCGCCCGCACCGGCCCGTCCGGCGAACTCGTCCTGCTCGCCGACCAGGACCGCGCACTGTGGGATCGCGGCCTCATCGAGGAGGGTCGGGCGCTGGTCGTTACCGCGCTGCGCGGCGGAGCCCAGGGCCCTACGCGTTGCAGGCCGCGATCGCCCGGGCGCACCTTTCTGACCCGCCGCCTAGCGTCATTGCCTGGAGCACCGGCCCGAGGCGGACGCAGCAGTGCGGGGGAGCGGGATCCAGGCGGGCGGTGAGGCCGGTGTGCGCTAGACCGTCGACGAGCCCATCGAGCAGGTGCAGGTTCATCCCGCAGACGAGTTCGGTGTACGCCTGCGCGAGCGTGTGGAAAGGGCAGTTGACGAGCGTGATGTCGCCGTCTTCGACGCGCGGCTCGAAGCCGTATGCCTCGAGCACCCGCAGTGCGGTGTCCCGGGTGTCCCGGTCGCCGGCGGCACGTAGCGCCGTTTCGCCGAGTTCCTTGCCCAGCTGGTAAGCCCGCTGGTCCAGCGTCGCCCGCGGCGAGCTCCCGGAGCGTTCGGCGTCTTCGACGGCGCCGGACAGCAGCTGGCCGGCGAGGTCGTAGCGGCGCTGGGGCAGTGACACGGCTACTTGCTGGTGCGACCGCTGGTAAAGCTTGGCCGGCCGTCCCGCGCCGGGTCCGGTGCGGCCGGTGCGGCGCTGGTAGATCACGTCGAGCAGGTCCTCGTCCACCAGGCGGTCGAGGTGAAACGCCACGGTGGTACGGGGCAGTTCCAGCGCCGCGGCGGCGTCGTCGCGACTGACCGGTTCGGGCTGGCGCACTACGTGGTCGTACAGCCGGCGACGGGTCGGCTCGTCCAGTGCGGCGATCGCGGAGATCTGCTCCTCGCGGGACTCCATTCTAAAACCAACTCTCGTTGACGAAATATTCGCCTACCTCTAGCGTAAGCCCATCATGGTGATAGAAGGCACGGAGGTAGGCGAATGAGCGTCGTTGAGTCAACGGGATTAGCCCCCGCGCAGTCGGCGCCGGTGCGCCACTCGAGCCTTCGGGTCGTCGCGCCCAGGATGGAAGTGGACCTGCCGGCGGCGCAGCGAGCGGTGGCCGATCTGCTGATCGCCCTGGGTAAGGACCCGGCGTCGGAACACCTGGCCGATACGCCGCGACGGGTCGCCCACGCCTTCGCTGAGCTGCTCACCCCGCGGGAGTTCGACCTGACGACCTTCCCGAACGACGAGGGCTACGACGAGCTGGTGCTGGCCAAGAGCATCTCCGTGCAATCGTTGTGCGAGCACCACCTGCTGCCCTTTCATGGCATCGCCCACGTCGGTTACCTGCCCGGCGAGCGCATCCTGGGGCTGTCGAAGCTGGCCCGGGTCGTCGAACTGTTCGCTCGGGACCTGCAGGTTCGCCGAGCGGCTGACCCCAGCAGGTCGCCGACGCGCTGCAGAAGCATCTGTGCCTCAAGGGCGTCGGCGTGGTGATCGAAGCCGAACACCTGTGTATGTCGTTGCGAGGAGTTCGAGCCACCGGCTCGCGCACCGTGACCTCGGCACTGCACGGAGTACTGCGGACCGACGCGCGCTCCCGGCAGGAGTTCTTCGCGCTAGCCGGAGTGGGGCACTGACCACGGCCACCCAGGAGCTAACCATGACGCAACAGCAGACGTACGTGATCGTCGGCGCCAGCCTCGCGGGCGCGAAGGCGGCACAGACCCTGCGCGAGGAGGGATTCACCGGCCGGTTGGTGCTCATCGGCGACGAAGCCGAACGACCCTACGAACGGCCCCCGTTGTCGAAGGGCTACCTGATGGGCAAGGACGACAAGGCGAAGCTCTACGTCCATGACGAGGGGCTGGTATCGGGAGAATTCCGTGGAACTCCGGCTGGGTGGCCGGGTGACCAGCCTGGACCGCAGTGGGCGTCAGGTGGAGCTTGCGGGCGGCGAACGCCTCGGGTACAGCAAGCTGTTGCTGGCGACCGGCGCGTCCCCGCGCCGGTTGGATCTACCGGGTGCCGACCTGGACGGAGTCTGTTACCTGCGCCGGATTGATGACTCGGAGCGGCTGCGCCAGGCCATCCGGGGCGGCGGCCGGGTGGTCGTCGTGGGTGCCGGTTGGATCGGGCTGGAGACCGCGGCCGCAGCCCGCGAATACGGCTGCGAGGTCACCATTGTCGAGCCGCGATCCACCCCGCTGCAGGCGGCGCTCGGTCCCGGAGCGGGTGCTTCGGTGATCGGTGGATTCTTCGCCCAGGTGCACCGCCAGCACGGCGTCGATGTTCGACTCGGCACGGCGGTGACCGAGTTCCATGGCACCGGGCACATCGCGAGATCGTGGAGAAGACCAAGCACGACCTGTTCCGGATCGAGACCTTGCCCAGCTATGACACGGCCATGACCACGGGCGACTTCCGCCGCTGGCTCGACGATGAGGCTGAGCCCAACTGGAAGACGCGCCAGCCGTGGCTGGACAAACTCGCGCAATGGGCCAGCGAGGACCGGCCACGCCGACGGGTTCGCGTTATCCACGACCCACCCACCGACTACGAGCGGTACGCCTGCGATTGGGGTTACCGCAACAACGTCGCCGCCGGTGAGCTGGTCCGGATTCTGGACTTGGCAGAGCAGTCCCCGCCTAGCGAGCTGCAATTCGCGCCCGGCGACTGGTCACTGATCGATGGCAGCGAAGTTGTGAAAATGCACTACGACCCCGAAGGGCAGTTCCGCGGCGCGCAACTGTTGGATGCCGAGTACATCGAACGGCATCGCAGCGCCGCTGACGTTCTGTCGCACAACGCCGTGCCGTTCACCGAGTGGTGGGACTGCCACCCCGAACACCACCGCTCGGCAGACGAGCAATCTAGAGGAGGGATAGGTGGTTGAGCAGCCCCGCGCCGCGAGCTGATCGGTTGTCGTTGACCCTGCGGCAACTCAGGCGGAGGGCGGATCTGTCCGGGGTTGAGGCGGCACGCCGTGCCGGGATGTCCCAGGCAACGGTCAGCAGGTTCGAAACGGGGAAGCGGGTACCTACCGAGGCGGACATCCACACCCTGTGCGTGGTGTATGGCGCGTCAGCCGATGCCCGCTGCGAGTTGCTCACCATCGCCGAGGATCTACGGGCGGGGTCCACGTCAGCCCGGGTGGTGCTGCACCACCACGGTGCCCCTTCGATGCAGGCCCGGATAGGACGGATCGAGTCCATCTCTGCTCGGATCCGCAGCTTTCACCCCGCCATCGTCATCGGCCTGCTACAAACCCACGACTACGCCCGTGCCTTGCTGTCCGGCCGGTACGCCGGCAGGGAGCTCGATGCGATGGTCGCTGCGCGCCTTACCCGGCAACAGATCCTCGACAGCGACCGGAAGTTCCACTTCGTGCTGACCGAGGGGGTGCTGCGCTGGCACGTCGGGTCACCGCAGATCATGATCGGACAGGCTGAGCACCTCGCCACTCTCGTAGAGCTGCCCAACGTTGCGCTGGGGATTGTTCCGTGGACGCGTCCGACGAACCGCCCGATCCTGCACGCCTTCCAGATCTACGACGAGCGGGCGGTGATGCTCAGTACCGAGACGTCCGTGGCATTGATCACTGACGCACGTGACGTCGCGGACTTCGCTACCCGCTTCGAGATCTACGCCGGGTTCGCCGACTACGGTGACGCGGCGCGCGCCGTGTTCAAGCGGATCGCAAGTGAATACCGCGGCATGGTCTAACGGCGGATGCCCACCGGTTCCCACTGTCCGATCCCCGCCACCGCCTGTCCGACCCCACAGTGCCGCTGCGAGACTCGGGCGAGTGGACCAGCATCAGGCGGTAAGGCGAAGAGGCGGCACGACTGCTCGACGGCGGTTGACGGTGGCGCTCGTGGTGACGATCGCGTTGCTCCTCGCATCCGGTTGTTCGAGCACCGAAAGTGCCCAACGGCAGGCCGGGCAAGCGTTCCTGGATGCCTGGGCGAGAGGTGACATCGTTGCCGCGGCCCGGGCCACCGACGACCCGGGCGCCGCGCAGCGCGTGCTGCAAGCCACCGGACAGGCACTGGACCCGACCGCCGCGCGACTGACCCCCGGCGCGGTCACCACCATCAAGGATGAGACGACGATGGCATTCTCGGCGTCCTGGACGCTGGCCGGGGTGCCCGCTCCATGGCGATACCAGGGAAAGCTCGGACTTGCCAAGGGCAGCGACGGCAAGTGGCGGGTGCACTGGCAGCCCCAGGACGTGCATCCCCAGCTCGGCACCGCCGACATGTTGGTGGTGAACCGGACGTTGCCCCAGCGGGCGTCGATCCTTGACGGCGCGGGTCAACCGCTGGTCACCGAACGAGACACGGTCACCGTCGGGGTGGAGCCCAAGTTGGTGACCAACCTTGACGACCTCGCCGCCAGGCTCGCCTCGGCCCTGCACGTCAACGCGACCGAGGTCATCAACGCCGTCGGGCAGGCCAAGCCGACCGACTTCGTGCCGGTGGTCACCCTGCGCCAGGCCGACTACCGCGCCGTCCAGGCCAAGATCCACAACCTGCCCGGCACCGTGTTCCGGACCGGAACCCAGCTCGTCGGGCCGAGCCGGCATTTCGCCCAACCGCTGCTCGGGCAGGTCGGCAAGCCCACCGCCGAGGCGTTGCATCAGGCAGGCCCCAATTACCTACCCACCGACCAGATCGGTCTGTCCGGGCTGCAGCAGGTGTTCAACAGCCAGCTCGCCGGCGCCCCCAGCGCCACCATCGAGATCCACGACGCCCCGGACGCCACGGTGGCCCAGGTCGGGCAGTTCACCGGGCATCCCGGCTCCCCGCTGCAGACCACCCTCGACACCCGGGTGCAACAGGCCGCTGAAGCCGCGCTGTCCGGGGTGGGGCTGCATGCCGCGATCGTGGCCGTCCGCCCCTCCACTGGGGAGATTCTCGCCGTCGCCAACAGCGACAGCGCTGCTTTCGACATCGCACTGGCTGGCCAATACCCACCCGGCTCGACCTTCAAGATCGTCACTGCCACCGCCGTGCTGAGCAGCGGGGTGGCGCAGCCCGATACCCCGGTGCCCTGCCCGGGCACGGTCACCATCGATGGCCGCACCATTCCGAATGAGAACGCGTTCAACCTGGGCACGGTCAGCCTGACCGACGCCTTCGCGCACTCCTGCAACACCAGCTTCGCGCTGCTCTCCCAGAAGCTGCCCGCCGGCGCACTGGACCAGGCCGCCGCCGAGTACGGCTTCAAAGCCGGTTGGCAGCTGCCGGTCAACTCCTTCAGCGGCTCCTACACCCCCGCCAAGGACGGGGCGGGACAGGCAGCGAACGCCTTCGGTCAGGGCACCGACCTCGTCAGCCCGCTGTCCGAGGCCCTGATGGCGGCCACCGTGGTCCACGGCTCCACCCCGGCTCCAATGCTCGTCGCAGGTCAGCCCGCCACGGCGAAGCAGCCACCGCCGAGCCCCCCAGCGGCGCTGCTGGCACCGCTGTCCAGCTTCATGCGCGCTGTGGTCACCCGCGGGACCGCGACGAACCTGGCGCGCGTGCCCGGCGCACCGGTGTCCGGCAAGACCGGCACCGCCGAGCACGGCACTACCTCACCGCCCCAGGCCGACTCCTGGTTCACCGGCTACCAGGGCGATCTGGCCTTCGCCGTGCTCGTCGAGAACGGGCAGACCAGCGGGGTGCTCGCCAACCCCCTCGCGCAGAAGTTCCTCACCGCGCTGCACACCACGTCCTGACCCGCCGTGTGGCTCAAGGCACTCGTCCGCGAACGGCGCCGGCCGGCGCGGCTTCGTGAGTGGCCGCATGCGTGGTGGCTGGCCGTGGCAACGGTGTGCTTTGGCGCGTTCATGGGTCAGCTCGACGCAAGCATCGTCACCCTGACCTACCGCCCCCTGCGGGCGGAGTTCGGCGCCTCCTTGGCCGGGGTGCAGTGGGTGTCGCTGTCCTACCTGCTGGCCCTGGTCGCGCTGCTGATCCCGGTCGGGCGGCTGGCTGACGCCCGGGGTCGAAAGCTGCTCTACCTGTACGGGTTCGTCGTGTTCACCGCCGCCTCAGCGGCCTGCGGGCTGGCCCCCTCGCTGGGCACGTTGATCACCTTCCGGGTCGCGCAGGGCATCGGCGCGGCCCTGCTGCAGGCCAACAGCGTCGCCCTGGTCGCCACCAGCGCCCCCGCCGGCCGGCTACGCACCGCGCTCGGGGTCCAGGCCGCCGCGCAGGCCATCGGGCTGGCCCTGGGTCCCACCCTCGGTGGGCTGCTGGTGTCGACGCTGGGTTGGCGGTGGGTGTTCGGCATCAACGTCCCGGTCGGGGTAGTGGCCGTGGCCGCCGGTGTCTACCTGTTGCCGCGTACCCGGACCCGCACCGCCAACGCCGGGTCGGACCGGTCCGGGCTGGTGCTGCTGGTCGTCGCGACCACCGCCGGGTTACTCGGGGTATCCGCCGCGTCCGGGCTGTCGCTGCCCGGCTGGGCCCCGATCGCGCTGCTGGCGTTGGGCGCCGCCTGCGTCGCTGGATTCGTGCTGCGGGAGCGTCTGGCGACCGCGCCGCTGCTCGACCTGGACCTGCTGCGGGACCGCGCGGTGAGCGCCGGGCTGCTCGGCGCGCTGAGCGGCTACCTGGTCCTGTTCGGCCCGCTCGTCCTCATCCCGGTCACCCTCACCGCGGCCGGCTCTTCAGAACTGCACGCCGGTCTCATCCTGACCGCGCTGCCCGCCGGGTTCGCGCTGGCCGCCACCACCAGCGGACGGTTCCTGCCCCGACACTGGACTGACCGGGCGCGCTGCACGCTGGGTGCGGTGCTCGGCGTCATCGTGCTGTTCGGGCTGGTGGCCGCGCCGTTGACCGGTGCAGTTCTGGCCCCGCTACTGGGGGCCCTGGGGGTCGCGCTGGGGATCTTCTCTCCGGCGAATAACACCCTGGTCATGCAGGCTGTCCCGGCGCGCTTCGTCAGCACCGGCGGGGGGTTGCTGAACATGACCCGCGGCCTGGGCACCGCCCTGGGCGTCGCCCTGGTCACTCTCGCGCTGCACCTGCGCCCGCCGGGCACGCAGCTACTGGACGGCCCTCGCGCCGCCTTGCTCGTCCTCACCGCCGCCGCGGTGGTCGTGCTGGTCTCCGCCCGGCTCATCCCCAGAACACCATCCCCGGCTGACTGACCGCCTCAGTCGGCCGCCGCCATGCGCCGGCGGACTACCTCACCGGGCAGCCGGCAGCTGTACGCCAGGGCCATCACGATGGCCGTGAGCGCGGCGCAGAGGACGACTCCGACGCCGAAGGCCGTCACCCCGAGATTGCCCGCCCCCTTGGACACCGCTGGGTAGGGGCCGAGGTAGCTGATGACGGCCAGACCGGCGAACCAGACCAGCAGCCACCAACCGTGCCGCAGATCCAGTGCCGGCGTGGTGCGTTTCGCGAATGTCTGCTGTGCCCCGAGCAGGGCGAAGCCGATCAGGATGGCCGCGAACATCTTCCAGTTGGTGTCCCACCCGGTCCAGTAGACGATCAGATTCGACGACCACAGCGCCAGGAAGGCGATCACCCAGGCGCCTTTGAGACGGAACGAGCGAGGGGTGTCGGGCAGCTGCTTGCGCATGGCGATCAGCACCAGCGGTCCCATGCCGAAGGACAGCACCGTGGTGTTGGTGACGAACTCGACGAGCTGCTGCCAGCCGGGAAACGGCAGGAAGAACAGACAACCGATCACGAACGCCAGCAGCAGACTCAGCCACGGCACCCCGTTGTTGTTCACCTTGGCCAACACCGCGGGAGCGTTGCGGTTGCGGCCCATCCCGTAGGACAGCCGCGCGCTGACCCCGGTATAGATCAGGCCGGTGTCGCCGGGGGAGATGATCGCGTCGACGTAGAGCAGGACGGCGAGCCAGCCGATACCCAGCACGGTGGCGGTCGCGGCCAGCGGACCGAAGCTGCCCGACGCGGTCGCGCTCGTGCCGGGAATGATGTGGTTACCGAGCGAGGCCCACCCACCCGCGGCGATCGACTGCGACGGGACCGCGCCGATGAAGACGAACTGCAACGCGATGTAGATGATCCCGCACAGCACCACCGAGCCCACCACCGTCAGCGGGATGTTGCGGCCCGGGTTGCTCGTCTCCCCGGCGAGCTCGATGCCCTGGCGGAACCCGAAGAACGCGAACGCGATCGACGCGGTGGGAATCGCCTCGAAGACCCCCTGCAGGCCGAAGGGCGCGAACCCGCCGAAGCCGGTGAAGTGGGCGCTGTTGAACGAGACCACGAAGAAGACGATCACCACCAGGGCGATGACCGCCAGCTTCCACCAGACGAGCACGTTGTTGATCCGGGCGAACCACCGGACACCCAAGAAATTGATCACGGTGAAGACCGCCATCAGGACGACCGCCACACCCAGCCCCGCATTGGTCAACACCGGCGTGCCGTTGGCCTGCACCTGCAACCAGGGCAGGTAGTTGGTGGCGTACTGGGTCACCGCCTGCACCTCGACCGGCGCCACCGATACCGTGGCCAACCAGGTGATCCAGCCCATCGTGAAGCTGGTGAACGAGCCGAAGGCATAGTGCGGGTAGCGGGCCAGGCCGCCGGAACGCGGGAACATCACCCCGACCTCGGCGTAGGTCAGCCCGATCAGCACGAACATCACGGTGCCGATCACCCACGAGAAGATCGCGGCCGGCCCGGCGATCTGCGACGCCTTCAGCGCACCGAACAGCCAGCCGGACCCGATGATCGAGCCGACCGCGGTGAACAGCAACCCGATCGTGCCGAAGTCCTTCTTCAGCAGCGTGTCATCACCCGCGGTGCTCGAGAGTCCCACGGTGTCGACCGACATGACGGTCCCCTCACTGGTCGGGTCAGCGTGCTCGTGGCGTCGCCGAGGAATGCTAGACCTCGGCTCGGCGCATCGTGACATGATCCGTCAGGGACCGACAGAGCGCAGCAGGAGGACAGGATGACTACGCCAGACCTCAAACCCCGCAGCCGCGACGTCACCGACGGGCTGGAGCGCGCCGCAGCCCGCGGCATGTTGCGCGCCGTGGGCATGCGCGATGACGACTTCGCCAAGCCGCAGATTGGCGTCGCCTCCTCCTGGAACGAGATCACCCCGTGCAACCTGTCGCTGGACCGGTTGGCCAAGGCCAGCAAGGACGGCGTGCACGCCGCCGGCGGTTTCCCGATGGAGTTCGGCACGATCACCGTCTCCGACGGCATCGCCATGGGGCACGTCGGGATGCACTACTCGCTGGTCTCCCGCGAGATCATCGCCGACTCGGTGGAGTGCGTGATGGAAGCCGAGCGACTGGACGGGACCGTGCTGCTGGCCGGTTGCGACAAGAGCCTGCCCGGGATGTTGATGGCCGCCGCCCGGCTCGACGTGGCGGCGGTGTTCCTCTACGGGGGAACCATCCTGCCCGGCAAAGTCGGGGACCGGGAGGTCAACATCGTCGACGCCTTCGAAGCGGTCGGAGCGTGCGCCCGCGGGCTGATCAGCCGGGCAGACGTCGATGCCATCGAGCGCGCGATCTGCCCCGGCGAGGGAGCCTGCGCGGGCATGTTCACCGCGAACACGATGGCGTGTGCGGCCGAGGCGCTGGGCATGTCGCTACCCGGTTCGGCCAGCCCACCCGCGGTCGATCGGCGTCGCGACGGGTTCGCCCGGGCTAGCGGCAGCGCGGTGGTGGACCTCATCAAGAACGGGATCACCGCGCGGCAGATCCTCACCCGGGAGGCGTTCGAGAACGCGATCGCGGTGGTGATGGCCTTCGGCGGTTCCACCAACGCGGTGCTGCACCTGCTCGCCATCGCCCGTGAGGCCGAGGTGGCGCTGGAGCTCGACGACTTCAACCGGGTGGGGGACAGGGTGCCGCACCTGGCCGACGTCAAGCCCTTCGGCGCCCACGTGATGGCCTCAGTCGACCACGTCGGCGGCGTGCCGGTGGTGATGAAGGCGCTGCTGGACGCGGGGTTGCTGCACGGCGACTGCCTCACCGTCACCGGGCGGACCGTCGCCGAGAACCTCGCCGAACTGGCCCCGCCCGACCCGGACGGGAAGGTGCTGCACAGCCTCGCCGATCCGATCCATGCCACCGGCGGGATCACCATCCTGCGCGGTTCGCTGGCCCCAGACGGTGCAGTGGTGAAGACCGCCGGCCTGGACTCAACCCGATTCGAGGGCACCGCGCGGGTGTTCGACGGCGAGCAGGCCGCGATGGACGCCATCCCCGATCTGCAGCCGGGCGACGTGGTGGTGATCCGGTACGAGGGTCCCCGCGGTGGGCCGGGGATGCGCGAGATGCTCGCGGTCACCGGCGCGATCAAGGGTGGCGGGCTGGGCAAGGACGTCCTGCTGCTCACCGACGGGCGCTTCTCCGGGGGCACCACCGGCCTGTGCATCGCGCACGTGGCTCCGGAAGCGGCGGACGGCGGACCGATCGCGCTAGTCCGCAACGGTGACCCCATCGTGCTGGACATGGACCGCCGCGAACTGAACCTGCAGGTCGACGCCGACGAGCTGGCACGGCGCCGCCGGGACTGGAAGGCCCCCCAGCGCCCGCTACGTGGCGTGCTGGCCAAATACGCCCGCCTCGTCGGCTCCGCCGCAGAAGGCGCCATCTGTGGATAACCCGTGAGTGGCGGTGCCAGTCGCCGGCGAGCCGGAATCTCGCATCGCCGCGCCAGGGTGGGTACCTCCGGATGGAGGTACCCACCCTGGCGCGGCACGTTCTACCCGCCTGGGTTGCCGCACCGCGAGGAGCTGGAGTACCTGTCCCGGCTGGTGAACACCGTCGAGATCAACGGTTCGTTCTACTCGCTGCAGCGACCGTCCCCCCTCCCAATCCTGGGCGGCCCAAACACCTGACGATTTCGTTTTCGCGGTAAAGGGCGGCCGGTTCATCACGCATATGAAAAGGTTGCGCGACGTCCTTACGCCGTTAGCGAATTTCTTCGCCTCCGGAGTGCTCGCGCTGGGAGCCAAGCTCGGCCCGCTGCTGTGGCAACTGCCGCCCGCCCTGGCGTTCGACGCCGACCGGCTGGCTATGTTTCTCGCCCTGCTGCCACGCAGCACCGTCGAGGCCGCCACGCTCGCGCAACAGCACGACGAGCGGCTTGAGGGCCGCGCCTGGACCAGCGCCGACGTCGACCGGCCGCTGCGCCACGCGCTGGAGGTGCGCCACCCCAGCTACCGCGACCCAACGCTGATCGAACTGCTGCGCGCGCACGGCGTCGCCCTGGTGATAGCCGGCACCGCCGGCACCCGGCCCTACCGCGAGGCCAAGGAGGAGATCGGCGTACTGGTCAAGACCGACAACCTGCGGTTAATGCACCTGATGCACCACCACACCAACTCCGGCCGCGTCGCGCTGTTCTTCGAGGCGCATGACTGGTTGGGCGAGATAGTCAACAGGGAGCGGGACAAGTGCACGGGATGGGTCGTTTACTGATCCCGCCGACCCGGCCGCCAACATCGTGGCCTACATCGCCGAAGCGTTGCGCCGCATCGTTTTTGGCGAGGTCTACAGCGAGGGCGGCTGGTCCTCGCCATGACGCCAACGACGGGAACACTCCAGCTGGCGGATCAGGCTGCACGTGTTCTCCGCCGACTACGTCGACCGGCCGCACAACCACCGCTGGACTTACACCAGCCACATCCTGACCGGCTCATACACCCACGTCCTCTACGGCACCGATCACGACCTCACCAACGAGGTGGACGTGGCCGCGCTGTCACCCCGCCTGGTACGCATTGAGGAGCCCGGCGACGCCTACACCCTGCACCACAGCATGATCCACTCGGTGACGGCGCACGGCAGGCGGTCACGCTCATCGTGCGGGGTCCGGCGGTCAAAGAGCGGTTCGTGGTCACCGACCGCGCCACCGGCAAAGCCTGGTGGCAGTACGGAGCCGCGACCGAGACGGCCGAGGCCGCCGCCGCCAAGCACATGAGCGACGACCAGCTCCGCGCCCGCATCGCCGCGCTGAGGGCGACGGGGATTTTCGCCACCGCATCGCAACCCACCGCATCCCATAAGCGAAGCCGGCCACCAACCACACTCGCGTGAAGTCGAGGTACACCATGCCCGCTGTCACACCGCGACCGGTCGGTGACCGGTGGGGCGATATCGAGGGCCGCCACATTTCCCTGTTCTCCCTGGTCGAGCAGGTCGCCGAGAGCACACCGCGGGGGCTGCTGCCCTCGCGGCTGCGCCAGCAAGGCCAGGTCGTCGGGCGGGGTGTCGATTCGCTTCATGTGCGCTTCGCGGACAACCAGGTGCTCAGCCGGCCGCCCCGTCTGCTGCGCCTGCTCCCCGACCAGCCAGCCGAAGACTCGCAAACTCAACTGGCAGGAAACGTCCGCGGCGTCGAGTTCACGTCCCATAGCAGGGGTAATAGCCCTCGGGTCGTCGCTGCTCTTCGGCGATCAGCAGGGAACCGGGAACGTGCTTGACCCCCGTCTCGGTCACCCACTCGTCGGGCCGGATCGACCTCGGGAGGACACGCCACTGGGTACGAAGCTCGGGCTGGTCCTCGACTTCGGGGCAGGGTTCGCCCCCGTCGTGCAACCCTGCCGGTGCCGGTTTCTGGGACCCCATGACCAGCGAGACACTGACCGTCGCCGAGGCGTGGTATCGGCGCGATGTGAACAGCGCGCCGTATCGCATCCGGAACTCCGCCATACCCGCGAGTGTGCGGCCAGGATGGCCCATCACACCAGAATTTTGAGGGCTACCCCGTCGGAGAACCGGTTCCCGGGACGACGATGAGAGTGTGCGGGAGCAACCACGGGTGCGGCCGGACCCGGCTATGGGGTTGCTGGACATCTACGACACCGCGTTGCCCCAGGTCCACGGGTACCTGCTGTCTCGCTGCCGGGACCGCACCCTGGCCCAGGACCTCACCGCGGAGACCTTCCTCGCGGCGGTCGTCGGTGCCCGCAAACAACCCACGTCGCCGATCACCACCGGCTGGTTGATCGGAATCGCTCGGCACAAGCTCGCCGACCACTGGCGGCTGGCCGAGCGGGAGCAGCGTGGTCTGCGACTGGTGCACGCCGCTGGCAGCGAGCCCGAAGACCCGTGGGACGTCGAGATCGACACCGTGGTGGCCCATCAGGTGCTCGACGCGCTGGGCCCGCATCACCGGGCCGCGCTGACCCTGCGCTATCTCGATGGCCTGCCGGTCGCGCAGGTCGCCGGGCACCTCGGACGCACCCTGCATGCCACCGAGGCGCTACTGGTTCGCGCCCGCGCCGCGTTCCGCACGGCCTATGAGGACCCGGAGGCGCTGCGATGACCGATCCGCGCTCCGATCCATTCTGGGCGCTCAGCCAGCCCATCACGCCGGTCGACCCCGACCCGGCGTTCGCCGCAGAGCTGCGCTCGCGCCTGGAGCGCGCCCTGCTCGCCCCGGAAGGATCAACCCATGACCACCACCTTTGACGCCCCAGCGCACACTCTGGGTAGCTACATCGCCGTCAATGACGCTCGCAGCGCGCTGGACTTCTACGAGCGAGCCTTCGGCGCCCGGCGCCGCGGTGAACCGATCGTGATGGCGGACGGTCGGATCGGGCACGCGGAGCTGGCCATCGGCGATTCGGTTCTCATGCTCGCTGACGAGTTCGCTGAGATCGGCCTGCTGTCGCCGCGGACCCGCGGCGGTCCCAGCCAGTCGCTGTACCTGCGGGTATCTGAGGCCGCGGCGGTGGATGCGACCGTGCATGACGCCGTCGAAGCGGGAGCCCGGCTGGAGCGGCCGGCCGCCGATCAACCCTACGGTCGCAACGCCGTCGTGGTTGACCCCTCCGGACACCGCTGGATGATCGCCTCGTCACCCGCCGCGGCACCCACGCCCCGGCACGGCGATCTCGCCTACCTCACGTACGCGGTGGCGGACAGCGCAAGGGCGCGGGCGTTCTACGGCGCGGTGCTGGGCTGGGCGTTCGTCCCCGGCCGGGTCGAGGACGGCTGGCAGATCGAGGGCACCAACCCGCCGGCCGGGCTGCACGGCGGCGCGGCCCAGCCGGGTATCGAGCCGGTCTACCAGGTCGACGACCTAGCCGCCGCGCTGGCCGCAGTCCGTGATCACGGTGGGCAGGCAGGTGAGCCGCAGCAGCAACCCTACGGCCGCATCGCCCAGTGCGTTGACAACCAGGGCACGCACTTCCAACTGCTGGAGTCGTAACCGTCCGCGCACCGAACCCTCATGAGGGGTAGCAGGGGTAGCAGCCTTCCGGACGTCGCTCTGATCGGCACCAGAGTTGAGGGCTGCCCCGCCAGCATCGGCTCGCACGCTGTTCCAGGACCCGGTCGGCGTACGTCGCATTCGCTTCTGCGTCAGATCATGCGATCAGGTCGAAGGAGCAGCGGACGCCGCTGGCCGCGGCCAGCTTACCGTCGCAGGTGACCAGGGGGCCGTCCAGCCGCTCGGCGAGGGCGACATAGGCGGCGTCGTATGGGGTGACGTTGTCACGCAGCTCCCACATGCGGTCCAAGAGAGGAGCCAGCGGCATGCGTCGGATGGGGAAGGCTGCAAGATGCCGCAACGCGCCGGGCACGGCGGCCTGCAGCACGGGGTTGCCGCGCGCCATCCCGCGCAATGCGGAGACGACCTCTGCATCCAGATGCGCGGGAGCGAACAAGGCGTGCCCGGCCGCGAGTCCCTGCGCGACCGCCTCGCGGCGGGGATCGTCGGCGGCATAGAAGGCGGCCAACACGGAGGCATCGATCACGGCCAGACTCACGACGCTTCGCGTACCTCTCGAACCGCCGCGGCCGCGTCCTCGAGGGTGATTCCGCTTTCCTGCGCCGGCGGGTAGGAGGCGACATATTCGGTTAACTTCGTCACCTGGGCGACCTCAGTTAACCGGTCGACCACGAACGTACTCAGCGACTGGCGATTGGCTGCGGCTGCGTCGGCGAGAGCGGCATACACGTCATCCGGCACATCACGCAGATTCATCCTCTTCATGGTGCCAGTATGGCACCAAGGACGGTTCTCGTCAGCGGGCGGCCAGCTCGGCGAGTACGCCATCGGAGAAAACGGGCCAGGTGTCGCGGGCCCAGGAGCCGAAGTCGCGGGTGGTGAGCGCGATGCAGGCCGCGCCGGCCGCCGGATCCACCCAGAGGAACGTGCCGGACTGGCCGAAATGGCCGAAGGTCGCCGGTGAGTTCCGGCTACCCGTCCAGTGTGGGTTCTTGTGATCCCGCAGCTCGAAGCCCAGTCCCCAGTCGTTGGGACGCTGCATGCCGAAGCCGGGTACCACCCCGTCCAGGTCCGGGTACGCCACCTGGGTCGCCTCGGTAAGGATCTCGGGAGCGAGCAGCGTGGGCGCCTGCAGCTCAGCCGCGAACCGGGCCAGGTCCGCGCAGCTGGACACAGCGCCGGCAGCGGCGGAACCCGTCAGTTGCGTCGAGGACATTCCCAGCGGCTGTAATACCCCTTCGGTCAGGTAGTCAGCGAAATCGATCCCGGACCACGACGCCAGCGCGTCGGCCAGCACCACGAACCCGGTGTTGGAGTAGATCCGCTTGGCGCCCGGCACCGCCGAGACCCGCGGCGTGTCGTACTCCAGCCCGGAGGTGTGCGAGATGAGGTGGCGGACGGTGGATCCCGGCGGCCCGGCCGGCTGGTGCCAGTCCAGCGCGCCTTCCTGCACCGCCAGCAGCACCGCGTAGCTGGACAGCAGCTTGGTCACCGAGGCGAGCGGGAACGGGCGGTCCTGCGGGCCGTGGCTGCCTAGGACGACACCGCAGGCGTCCACCACCGCGACGGCCACCGTGTCGACCGGCCACTGCTGCACGCCGCTCAGGCTGTCCATGGCGAGCGACAGTACGACAGGCGTGACAAGATCAGTCTGTGCACTCTGATCGGCTGCTCCTCGGGCCCGGACCGTCCAATCCCTACCCGGAGGCGATGGAGGCGTTGACCCGCCCAGTGCTCGGGCACCTGGACCCCGAGTACCTCGCCCTGGTTGCCGATACCGCAAAACGGCTCCGGACCGTCTTCGGCACCCGCAACCGCCTCACCCTGCCGGTAAGCGGTACCGGGTCGGCAGGTATGGAGGCCTGTCTCGCCAGCCTGTTGGAGCCCGACGACCTGGTCATCGTCGGGGTGAACGGTTACTTCGGCGAGCGGCTGTGCGAGGTGGCCCGCCGGGTCGGCGCGCAGGTGCAGGCCGTGCACGCCCCCTGGGGGCGCCCCCTGGATCCCGAACAGCTACTCGACGCTCAGCGCCAGACACCGCACGCCCGGCTCGTCGCGGTAGTACACGCTGAGACGTCCACCGGGGTGCGCAACCACATCGCCCCGCTACGCGAGTTGCAGGACACCGACACGCTGCTGCTGCTGGACGCCGTCACCTCATTGGGTGGAATCCCGGTCGAGGTGGACGCCTGGGGTGTCGACGCCTGCTACTCGGCGACCCAGAAGTGTCTGGGCGCACCATCGGGAATCGCACCGGTGACCCTGTCTGAGCGGGCAGTGCAGCGGATCCGGGGCCGGGAACGGCCGGTCTGCTCGTTCTACCTGGATCTGAGCCTGCTGGATGCCTACTACCAGGGCGATCCGCCCCGCTACCACCACACCGCGAGCTCCACGCTGCTCTCTTCGGTGCACGCCGGACTTGGCCGGTTGCTGGCCGAGGGTCTGCCCGCGGTGTGGGAGCGCCACGCCCGGGTGGGTGAACGCCTCCAGGCGGCCCTGCCCGAGCTCGGTTTCGAACTGTTCGCTGAGCAAGTCCACCGGTTACCGCAGCTCACCACAGCCCGGCTGCCCGATGGCTTGTCCGACGCCGCCGCCCGCAAAGCCTTACAAGAAGACTTCAGCATCGAGGTCGGCAGTGGGCTGGGGCCGCTGGCGGGAACCGGTTGGCGAATCGGCCTCATGGGCCACAACGCACAGGACCGCGCCGTAACCACCCTCCTCGCGACGATCAAGGCTGTGGATAACCCGTGAGTGGCGATGCGAGCTACAGCTCGCATCGCCACTCACGGGCGCGTCAGCGCATGTCGAACGTCGCGGGGTCGGGGCCGGTCCGGCGGCCGGTTTGCAGGTCCGCGATCGCGGCCAGGTCTTCGGGGGACAGTTCGAAGCCCAGGATGTCGAAGTTCTCCCGGATCCGCACCGGGGTCACCGACTTGGGGATCACGATGTTGCCGATCTGCAGGTGCCAGCGCAGCACGACCTGAGCCGGGGTTACGCCGTGCTGCTCGGCGAGCCGGGTGATGGTGGCTTCGGACAACACCGCGCCCTGGGTCAGCGGGCTCCACGCCTCGGTTGCGATCCCATGCTCGGCGTGCTCTGCGCGCAGCTCGGTCTGCTGGAGGTACGGGTGCAGCTCAACCTGGTTGACGGCGGGCACAGTGCCGGTCTCGGCGAACAGCCGCCGCAGGTGCTCGACGGTGAAGTTGGACACTCCGATCGCTCGTACCCGGCCGTCCGCGGCCAGTTTCTCCAGCGCCTTCCAGGTTTCGACGTACCGGTCGACGGTGGGCACCGGCCAGTGGATGAGGTAGAGGTCCACGGTCTCCAGACCCAGCCGTCGCGCGCTGGCGTCGAATGCGCGCAGCGCCTGGTCGTAACCGTGATCGGAGTTCCACAGCTTGGTCGTCACGAAGATCTCGTCGCGGGCCAATCCGCAGGACGCGATCGCCCTTCCGACGCCCTCCTCGTTCTGGTACGCCGCCGCGGTGTCGATGCTGCGGTACCCGGTCTCCAGCGCGGTGGACACCACCCGCTCGACATCCTCCGGGGGCACCTGGAACACGCCGAAGCCGAGCTGGGGGATCTGTACGTTGTTGTTCAGGGTGATGGTGGGCACGTCACTCATACTGGGCCCAACATCTGGTCCGCGCGAATCGGTGCCGGCGTCGGAGGACGTCCTGCGCGACGATCCGCGCCTACCACGACCACGCCGCCTATCGAACGAGTGATTTCATGATCATCATCGCTGGCCTGGCGATCGCGTTGAGTGCGCTGGTGCAGGGCGCGGTGGGGTACGGGATGGCCCTGGTGGCGGCACCATTGCTGGCGTTGGTCGACCCGAGGTTCGTGCCGGTTCCGTTGATCTTGCTGACGTCCGGGCATGCCGTGCTTGCGGTGATCCGGGACGGGCGCCACGCCGACTGGCGCGGGATCGGCTGGGCGATGCTGGGCCGGCTGCCGGGCACGGGGCTCGGCGTGCTCGCCGTCGTGGCGCTGTCGCAGCGGGTCTTCAGCCTCCTGGTCGGGCTCGGCGTGCTCGCCTGCGTGGTGCTGTCCTTGCTCACCTGGCGCCCCCGTCCCCGACCAACCTCGCTGATGCTGGCGGGTCTGGTCAGTGGGGCCGGGGGTACCGCGGCGTCGATCGGCGGCCCACCCATCGCATTGCTGTACCAGGACGCGGCAGGCCCACGGGTCCGTGGCACGATCGGTGGCTACTTCGTCCTGGGGTCGGTGACCTCGATCATCGCGCTGGCTACCGCGGGTCAGGTCACCGGCGAGTCGTTAGCGACTACCGTAATGCTCACTCCATTCCTGCTGGCCGGTTTCGCGCTCTCGGGCCCGGCGCGCCGGCTGCTCGACAACGGCTGGACGCGGCGCGCGGTGCTGGCGGTGGGCGCCGCCAGTGGCCTCCTGCTCATCGGTCGCGTGTTGCTGTCGAGTGGATGAGGACCTTCGCCGGCGGATACTGGGCCACGTGGATTGCCGACGTCGAGGAGCTCGGTATGACTTCGCAGCGCAACCGCCGTCCCGATGACCTTGCCAGGGCACTGCAGCGTGCCGTCGAAGCCCGGATCGTCAGTTCAGACCAGGCGTTAGGCAGTGCTCGCCGCCGAGCGGGTCAGCGATGGAGTCCCCGGCGGTCACCGGCTGCCCGTGACCGAGGTGTTGGGCTACCTGTTCGCTGTCGTCGCTGCCACCACCTGGCTGGTGGGGGCACGGATCGCGGACGGATCGGAACTCGCGCTGATCAGGCGGCGTGGCGCGCGGTGGTTCGCTTCCTCGGTTGCAGTGGCAGCGCTCGCTGGCGAGGTTGTCTCGGATGTCGCCCACGCCGGGGAGTCCACGGTGTGGCTGTCGGCAGGGGCGGCCGCGGCTGTGCACGCGGCGCTGCTGTGGCGGCTGCGGGATCGGCCGGCGCAGCACTTCGCCTGCCTGGCAGGTGTGCTCGTCGCCGCCGGTGACGCCGCGGATATCGCTGGTGGGCCAGCTGCGGTCGGGCTGGCGGTCGCCGCCGCAGGAGCCGCATGGGTGGCCGGGGGCTGGATGGCGGTGCTGCCCCCGCCCGTTCTGGCCCTGGTGGGTGGCGGTATCGCGGTGCTCGCCGGTGCAGGAATCACCGTGGACGACTGGTCCGATGGCGCCAGCCCGCCGAACCCGTCGCCCATGGCGCGGCGAGGGCGAAGGCGTTCAACCCTGCTGAGCCGCGCTAGCGTCCGCGTCAGCCTTCACCAGATAGTGGCGCACCGTCTCGTCGGCAGCGTCCAAATCGTCCTGCGACGTGCTGGTTGAACCTTGGTAGTCGACAGCGAGGTGCGTCCATCGGCCCAAGTCGTCGTGCATAAAGCTCATGTCGTCCAGCCAGCCACGGAGTGCCTGTGGTTCGTTATCTGCCGTGAAGTACTTGTCAGCCTTCCTGAATGCATCAAGGAAACTCATGTCAAGCTCTGGACTCGAGTTTTTGAGGTAGGAGGCGAACCTTGCGGCTGCGGAACTCGGGTCCTCCATCGCCACCAGGCCCTCCCCTCCGTTGGGGTGCCGCGCGTGGCCGATGATCGCCTGGTCTTGCTCGAGGATGCTCCGGTAGTGAGCCACGCTCGCGGTCAGCACCGCAAAGGCAGCGTCTCGATCAGCAGGAGAAGCCGTTGCGGGTGAAGCCACCGTCAGTGAAGCTGCGGCGTCATTGGCCGGCGTGCTGGGCGTGACGGCTCCGAACGGGAATGCCACTTGCGAGCCGAAGACCAGGCCGAGGAAGAGCACGCACCCGGTCACAGGTGGACCACGCCTCTTCGCTGATGGCCGCTGCGGCGGTGTCACAACATGGTAATCGGCCCTTGCGCCTGACGCGTTACCGTCGAGACCGGCCCAGCGACAGATGGCACCTAACTCTGGCTGTGGCAAGCCGTCGTGATCTTTGCCTGGTTGCCTATGGCGTTCCGCAGCGCGACGGCCTCATCATCGAAGGATGATTCGAATGACCGTGAATTGGTCGTAAGTAATGGTGTTTGTGGGCGGAGGATTTTCCTGCTCTGGCTGACTACGCTCTGGAGCACCCGGCGCACGTGCCGTGCTGAGGGAGACGCTGCGCCGGCTGCTCGACAACGGCTGGACGCGGCGCGCGGTGCTGGCGGTGGGCGCCGCCAGTGGCGTCCTGCTCGTCGGTCGCGTGTTGCTGTCGAGTGGGTGAGACTAGATTTTCACCGCGGCGGCGCTCACCCGGCACCGGCGCCGCGGGGAAAGGCGGACGCGGATGCGGAATGTTCTGCTCGTTCTCGCTGTCTTCCTGGCCTGCGCTGTCGAGACGGTAGAGGCGTTGACCATCGTCTTCGCAGTCGGGGTCAGCCGAGGCTGGCGCTCGGCGGTGCAGGGCGTCGCCGCCGGCCTGCTGGCCCTCGCAGTGATCGTGGCCGCGCTCGGCCCGGCGCTGACCTTCGTCCCGCTGGGCGCGTTGCGCCTTGTCGTTGGTGGTCTGCTGCTCATCTTCGGTCTCGGTTGGCTGCGCAAGGCGATCCTGCGGGCGTCGGGATTCAAGGCCTTACACGACGAGGACGCCATCTACGCCCGTGAGCTTGCCGCCGCCCGCGCCGCCGGACGGACTCGCCGCGCCGCCGTCGACGACTGGTACGCGTTCACCCTGTCGTTCAAAGGCGTACTGCTCGAAGGCCTCGAGGTGGTGTTCATCGTGGTGACCTTCGGCTCCAACCAGGGCAGCATCCCGCTGGCCGTGCTCGGCGCCGGCCTGGCCGTCGTGATCGTCACCGTCGCCGGGATCGCCGTGCGCGGTCCGCTGGCCAGGGTGCCGGAGAACACCCTGAAGTTCGCCGTAGGGGTGCTGCTGACGTCCTTCGGCACATTCTGGGGCGCCGAAGGTGCCGGTGCCCGCTGGCCCGGTGCCGACGCGGCGCTGCTCGGGGTCATCGCGGTCGTCGCGGTCACCGCGCTGGTGTTCGTCGCGGTGCTGCGCCGGGCTCATGGCCGCCGGATCCCGGGATCGTCGCCGGTGACCGAACCGGTGGAGGTGCTCTGATGAGCACGTTGGGTCGCTGGCTGCGCAGTTTCGGGGCGTTCTGGTGGGACTTCATCGTCGGGGACGACTGGCGGGTCGCGGCCGGAGTCGTGGCCGCACTCGCCGTCACCGCCGGCCTGGCCGCCCTCCGGGTGCCGGCCTGGTGGTTTCTGCCGGTGACGGTCCTGGTCCTACTCGGCTTATCGCTGCGGCGCGGCATCCGCCAGGCCGGCAACCGGTAAGCGCCGATGAGCATTCTCAGCGCTAGGTGTCAGGGAAGTCGGGGGTGACCATGACGCGTAGCGCTTCGGATGCGAGCGTGATCCGGGTAGGGGTGTGACCGCGGATCTCGCCGTCGATGTCCAGAGGTAGCGGCGGGTCGGTGTGCAGCCACAGGTCGTTGACGGCAAGGAAGGCTGGCTCGGTCAGCCCGCGACGCCGGCCGGTAATCGCATGGCGAAACACCGCGGTGATGAGTTGGTACCGGTGGGTGCCGCCGAGCGGGTAGACGAGGAGCAGCCGGTCATCAGCGCTGGCGTCGCCGGTGATGGGCTGACCGGCGTGGAAGCTGCCGTTGGCGATGTTGAGTTGGTGGGTGTCCACGTTGTAGTGCTGGATCCCAACGGTGATTCCGGCATGGAACGGTTGATGGCGAGGCAGCAGCGTGAGCGCGGTGAGCGGGTAGGCCACCCGACCGAGGAGGCGCTTGAGCAGGGCCGGGACGTGACCGGCGACTTCGGCGGAAACCCCGACGCTGACGAGGTTGGCGAACGGGATGTCACCGACCTGCCCGAGGTCGACGTCGGCGACCTTCCCATCGGTGAGCACGGTGATCGCCCCGGGCACGGTGAGCGGGATCGCGAGGGTGCGAGCGAAGTTGTTGGTGGTGCCCAGCGGCAGGATGCCCAGGGCGATGTCACGGTAGGCGAGGTGGCGGACGGCTTCGCTGATGCTGCCGTCACCACCGCCCAGGATGAGCAGGTCCGGGTGCAATTCCACCGCGGCGGCGAGGCTGGTGCCCAGCTCGCGGGGTCGGTGGACCGGGAAGGATCCCAACAGGTCGAACCCAGCGGCGCTGAGCTGGGCGCGGACGCTGTGGTAGAGCCGGCGCCCCCGTCGAGATCGGGTGTTGACCACCAAGGCGGCGCGTCGATGCCGGCGGATCGCCGCGTCGAGTTCGGATTTGCTGCGCATGTCCTCGGTGTGGGCCGTGGCGTGCGGGCCGGGGTCGGCGCGGGACCCCTGCGCGGGATCGTGTCGCTCGTTCATCGCACCGGGTTCTTATTGAGCCGAGAGCCGTTAGCAGTCGTGCCGATCATGGCCGCGGACTCCTCTCAGGGCCCAACGCGGAAACCCCGGAACTGTTGGCGGGGCTGCGGTCCCCACACCAGTGTGGCCTGAGGTGGCTCGGCGAGGTTCACCTGTACCTCGACCGTCGTCTGTGCTCCACCGTTTACATCGCGGCCCAGTAGCAGGTCGGTGAGGATGTCGGCGCGGCGAGCGTCCATCCCGCGCGGGTCGTCGGCGTGCATGTCCCGGGCGAGGGCGTCGAGTCTGGCGTAGGCGGCAGTGGCGTCGTCGGCGCGTAGCAGCGTCCACAGGGCGCCAATGCCGTCGGGTGGGGGTGTAGCTGCACGCGGCGGTCGTTGCGGGCGGCGCGGTGCCGGCGATCAGCGGCGTCGGGATCGGCGACCAGCACCGCCCGGGATAGGCGACCAGCACCGCCCGGGATAGGGCGGCCCGCAGTTCCCCGACGGTCTGCCGTGGCGCCTTGGCCAGTACCCGGGCCTGCACGGCGGCGGTGGCCGGTCCATCGAGCACCTCAGTGGCTTCGCTGATCGCGCGGGCCTTGGCCAGGTCAATTGTCCCGGACTGCAGGGGTTCCCACGCCGCAGCGGTCTCCAGCGCATCATCGGCGTCCAGTCCATCGACGTCCACGCTGGACAGCAGGTCGGTGAGAAGGCCCGATGGTTGGAACTGCGACCAGGCACACTGGGTAGCAGCCCAGGCGCCAGAGTCGCGATATCGAACATGTGTGCGAGTATAGCGGGGGACTCCGACAGAAGTGGTGCCCGAAATACTGTCCAGCTATCGCCAGGCTGGGATCGTCGCATTGGTCGCATTGGGCTTGGTGGCGCGGATGATCGCGGAGTGCATCTCCTCGGCGACCGGATGTGTGGTGGTGATGGTGACGTCGGTGAAGCCCGCGACGGCCAGGCCATCCCGGTACTCGCGCATGGACAGGGCACCGGCGATGCAGCCGACGTAACTTCCCCGCTGTCCGCGCTGGTCGGCGTCGAGGTGGTCCTCGGCTACCACGTCAGACACCCCGAGCCGCCCACCGGGCACCAGGACGCGGAGGATCTCGGCGAACACCGCGGGCTTGTCCGTCGACAGATTGATCACACAGTTGGAGATGACCACGTCGATGGAGGAGTCCGGGAGCGGGATGGCCTCGATCGTCCCCCGCAGGAACTCGACGTTGGTGGCCCCGGCCCGCTCCGCGTTGGCACGGGCGAGGTTGAGCATCTCCTCGGTCATGTCCAGCCCGTAGGCCCTTCCGGCCGGGCCGACCCGGCCGGCGGACAGCAGCACGTCGATCCCACCGCCGGAGCCCAGGTCGAGCACCGTCTCACCGTCGCGCAGTTGGGCGACAGCGAGAGGGTTGCCGCATCCCAGGCTGGCGGCGACCGCCTCGGCGGGCAGTTCGTCGCGCTCGGCGCCATCGTAGAGGTCGGCGCCGAAGCCCTCGCCGACGTCGATGGCCGCGCTGGTGCCGTCACAGCAGAACGGCAGTGGGCCGGCCATGGTCGCGGCCGCGGCGTAGCGCTCCCGGACCAGTTCGCGAACGCGATCGCCCTGCTCAGTCATTACCGACCTCTTCTCTCTTCGATGGTGGTCGAATCAAACCTTGCCAAGCTGAATCGACGTCTGTCAAGGTAGAACTGTGCAAGGCCCTGCAACGCCTCTCGGATGTGCTGGTCCCCAGCGCTACCGATGCTCCGGCGATGGGCGGGTGAGCACCCACAGCGTCAACAACTTCGAGCTGGCCATCGCCATCGCCATCGCGACCTTCGGGGTCACCTCCGGGCAGGCCCTGGCCGGCGTGGTCGGCCCGCTGATCGAGGTGCCGTCCTGGTCGCCTAGGTCTACGTCTCGCTAGCGGACGTGGTGATCACCATGGGCTGTGGTGACGCCTGCCCAGTCTTCCCCGGACGCCGCTACGAGGAATGGCTCCTGGCCGACCCCGCCGGCCTCGACCTCGCCAACGTGCGACCGATCCGCGACGAGATCGAGCAGCACGTACGCAGACTGCTCGCCGACCTCCTCGTCACGGACCCCACCTGAGCTGGCCTACGCCCGGATCACCCGCCAACGGACGAGGCATAGTTGGGTCGTGCACTGGTGGCAACTACTGGTCGCTGTCGGCGGTGGGCTTCTCCTGCTCTGGCTGGCGCTGATCACGACCCTCTGGATCACCAACCGCAACACCCCCGACCAGGCCACCCTGCGGGACACTCTGCGACTGCTACCTGACGTCATCCGGCTGCTGCGCCGGCTAGCGACCGATCCGGCGCTGCCCCGAGGTGTCCGGGTGCGGCTCTGGCTACTGCTGGCTTACCTGCTGTCTCCTATCGACCTGATCCCGGACTTCATTCCCGTCCTGGGCTACGCCGATGACGCCCTCGTCGTCGCGCTCGTCCTGCGCTCGGTCACCCGCCGCGCCGGTTCGGACGCCCTGGCCAGTCACTGGCCCGGCACGCCCGCCGGGTTCCGGACCGTCGCCCGCCTCGCCGGCCTGCCCAGTGACCAGTGACCACTGACCCGCCCGTGCTGCTCCGTCATCTACGATCCCTCTGCCAGGTCAGCATCTCATTGAGCACATCGAGCGCACTGCCATGCACTCGGCGCTCTACGAGTCCGTCCTCGGGAACGATCAGTGACGATGTCCGCTTACGCCACGCGAAACAATCGCAACTGAAACCCTCAAGATGCACGAGGTCGACCCAGCCAGGGCTCACTCGGGTTCCCACCAGTGGCCCGTCCTCGCCCGGGCCAGCGTGCTGGAATTCAAAGCCGCACAGCTTGAGATGGTCGAGCAGTCGCATCGCAGTCATCAGATCATGGTTATCAGTGCGCATCGGATGCCCCGCCCATGCTGGCTGGCGCGTTGCGCCTGCACGAGTTGCCCGACCCGGCTGCGGCCCTGGGCAACACCTCTGTGGTCTCCGGTTCACCCGACAGGGCCAGGGGGCCCAGTCCCAACTCGGCCGCCAAGTAAGACAGCAGGAAGTCCCCGGGATAGAGCAGGTAGAAACCAGTCAAGAGATGAATCCGGCACGGACGGCGCCGACGGCCGAACACGGCGGCCGGGGGTCGGCAGGACGGGCAGCGGCCGCGCCGATCGAGCGGGTGCTCCAGCAGCAGGACGTAGAGCGTCGCGCTGGCCTGCGCAACCGTGCGTACCGCGCCACGGTCCCCGGATACCACAACATTGATCAGGAATTGCCGCAGCTCCTGGCAGATGAGAGCGATAGCTGGTTTGGCCCACGGTGCTGCTCATGCCGGGTTGCCTAAGGTGACATGGCAATGTGTGCCTGGAGTATTAGCCGACTGGATACTTGTAGAGTTCATAAAACGCGATCGGCCACCCGGAACAGTGGATCGTCGGCCGTGGATCTCCTGACAGCCATGACGGTGTCCTTTCGTGATGTAGGAGACCTCCCGCTGCACGCTGGGCGGTGGATGGCGGGACCGGCAACGGCGGTGGGCACGTCGCCAGTCCCGCCGGCTTAGAGGCGGCTCCACAACCATCGCCAGGTTCACGCACCCAAGTAGAGGCGTGGCGCGACCTGCTATCCGAGTCGTCGCAGTTGCAGGATGCGGTGCAGGCGAACGAGGCGACCACACGGACGTTGCTCTACTACTCCCCGACGGTGATCCCCGGTCTGCTACAGACCCCTACCTATGCGTGGCGCTGATCCAGCGCGCGCCGCCGAGCCGAGGGGCTGAGAGGCGCCCTGGGGTCAGTACGTTGGTGCGGGCCCGCGTGATCAACCGCGGCCACATGCCGAAGGGTGTCCCACAAGAGTGGACAGGAGCTGGGTCGCCCGGTCCGCCGGGATCGGTCTTACCCGACGAGGTGGGCGAAGACCACGGTGTTGTTCAGATACTGGCGAGTCTGACGGTCGAAGCTTCCGCCGCAAGTGATCAAGTGCAGGGCGGCGTAGTTGGTGTCGCCGTAGACGGCCTGTTGCGGAAATGCGTCTTTGGGGTAGGAGTGAACCGAATCGACTTCGAAGGTGGGCGTTGTGCCGTCGGAGCGCGTCACTTGTATTCGCTGACCAGGCTTGAGCTCGCCCAGCTTGAAGAACACCGAGGGTCCGTTCTTGGCGGAGTCGATGTGTCCGATGATCACTGATGGCCCGATCTCGCCCGGCGTGGGCGAGTAGCGGTACCAGGCGGCCTGGTCGTACAGCGGGCCCGGCTGCGGGACTGCCATGGTCTTGTCGGGGTTGAGCCCGACGACATTGACCGGAGAGGTCACGTTGATAGCCGGAATGCGGATAGAGGAGGGCTCAGCGCGCGGCAACCCAGCAGCTATTCGCGGTGCCAACACCGGCTGCGGTGCCGGAAGCGCCTTGAGTTCTGGAAGGCTCAGCGAACCGGTGTCTGCCACTGACGGCTGGGGCGCGACCTGCTGGTGCTCGAGCGCGTAACCGACCATCGATACACCGGCCAGCCCCAGCACGGCGGCCAGTGCCGCCGCCACCAGTCGCCGTCTACCGAGCCCGCCGCCGGCCAACGTTCCTCCATCGTCTTGAGCGGTCGGTGTGTGTCGACCTCGCGGGCCGACACACACCGACCAGCAGCGTTGTCGCTCAGCGCTCGATAGCTGAGCGTCGACGAGCCGCGTATCCAGCGGCTGCTCCGGCGCCCAGGAGCGCCACGGCGCCGGCCGCGAGCAGGCCGGTGTCTTCGATGCCGGAGGTGCTGCCACCGCCGGTGCTCACCCCGCCGGAGGGCGTCTGCGACGTCTGGCCAGGGGATGTCTGGCCGGGCAGCTTCACGACGATCGTCGCAATGCCGACCGTGGTGCCGCCCTTGAGCGCGTCGGTCTTGAACGCGCCGTTGAGCGTCGAGGCCGCAGCGTCAGACAGTTTGACCGTCGTGCCCGTCAGCGTCGCGGTCCCGGCGGATGCATTGGTGGTGATCGGCTTGAGGGTGGAGCCGTCAAGGTCGAACAGCGTCGCGCTCGCGGCGGCCACATTGCCGTTGGCGAGCACCTTGCCGGTCAGCGTCGCTGGCTTGCCCGGGTCGACCACGAAGTTCTCCAGCGTCACCTTGGTGTCGCCCTTGGTCAGAGTCAGTCCGCTACCCTCGTGCATGATCTTGCCCTGGACGTAGGGGTCGACCTCACCGGGCTTGTACACCGTCACGTGCCCACCAGTGATGGGGAATTTCGCGACGCCGCCATTGATGGTGGCCGTACCAAACGGACCGGGAGCCACGTTGAGGGACTTCAGCGCGTCCACGAACCCCGAATCCAACGCCACCGAGGTCGACACCCCGGTCAGATTGTCAATCGACGCCACCGGTGGTGGGTCAGTCTGGGCTGTCGCCACACCGGAGCCCAACCCAGCGAGAGCCAGGGTGGCCACACCCACAGCCGCGATTCCCCCAGCCCGTCGTAAAAATCCAACCATTCTTAAGCCTCCATGTCTTGTTACCCGCCCCAAGTGGGTCCCATCTGGTTCGGGGCCCCCTGCACTACAACCTTCGCGGCCGACCTGCGAACAGTTCGCCGCAAGGTCGAACCTAACGCAGGCATTCAGGCCGTGCAGGTTATGAGCTCCCCCGTAGTACGACTGTGACATTGCGAACTGCACCAGCCCGGAAAGCATCGCTTCGTGCGGTAAGTCAGTGGTGCCGCAGCAGCGGAACGAACAGCAGCAGAGCCAAGGCCTGGGTGACTATCGTGAAGGTGATCAGGGCCGGGATGGAGTAGTCGTAGAGGGCGCCCAGGATCGTGCCGCCACCCAGCCAGGCCAGGCCGTAGGCTGCGGTGAACGTGCCGTAACCGACCCCGCGACGAGCGGCCGGGACCATGTCGGCGACGGCCGCGCGCATGGTGGACTCGTGCACGCCCATCGCCGCCCCCCACACGATGGCGCCCAGGAAGACCAGCACGATTGACGACGAGAACGACAGGAACGGCACCGCGACGGCCAGCACCGGAAGTACCACCAGACCGCGCAGTCCGATCCGGTCGTAGATCGCACCGGAAGCCAACGCGGCTAGCGCGTCCACACCCATTGCCACGGCGTAGAGCACCGGGATCAGCGGTTCGGGCACGATCTGGCGAACCTGCAGGTGGTAGGCGAGCAAGCCCCAGGTGGCGTAGCCGAGCATGGTCATCGCGGTGAACGCGGTGTAGACCCAGAACCGGCGGGAGAAGCGTTGGCCGTCCGTCGCTGTCGCGCCGTCAGGTGGGGCGTCCTCGTAGGCAGCGGGCACCGGGACCGCGCGACGCAGCCAGGCGAGCAGCGCGACAGCGGCCACCCCGGGGATGACGAGCACCGCGAACCCGAGCCGGAGCCCAGAAAGCGCCACCATCCCAGCGACCACGAGCGGGCCGAGCACTGCTCCGGATTGGTCCAGGGCCTCGTGAATGGCGAAGGCCCGGCCGCGACCGGTCTTGCTGCTGGCCTGGGCGAGCATGGTGTCCCGCGCCGGGGTCCGCACGGCCTTGCCGAAGCGTTCCGCGACGACCAGCACCGCGGCCTGCCACAGCGTCTGGGTGAGTGCGAGCAGCGGGACCGCAACCACGGTCACCACATAGCCGGTGATCGACAATGCCCAGTGCCTTCCGGTGCGGTCGGAGAGGCGCCCGGTACCCAGCCGCAGCACCAACGCGACCGCCTCGCCCACTCCGGTGACGAACCCGACGACCAGTGCGCTCGCGCCGAAGTCGGCGAGGAAGGGGCCGACGATCGCGCGGGCACCCTCGTAGACGAAATCGGCCAGGCAACTGACCACGCCGAAGGCCAGCACGAACCGCATCGGCGACAGCCGGTTGACGGCCGGCCGCCGTTCAGTCACGCCAGCCCGGCTACGACCGCCAGTACCGCGAGCAGGGCGATGAGCATGTACGCAAGATAGGCGTCGAGGCGGCCGTTCTGCAGTCGCTTCGCGAGGTGCACGACCATCAGTAGCGGTAGGCGCAGCGGGCGGAACAGGAACCGTTCGACCACCTCGACGACGTCGGTGGTGTAGCCCAGGTGAGTTCCTGCGGCGTCTCGGTGCGGGTCGCCGGTGCGCCCACCGGACTCCCGTTCGAGGACGGTCAACTCAGACCGGGTGAGCAGCAGGTTGGCCAGCACCTTGCGGGTCGGGTTGGCGAACCCGAAGGGGGTGTACTGGTTCTCGCCGCTCACCCCGCCGGTTGCCGAGCGCCATGCCGGCACCCGGCGTACCGCAAACATCCGACCCCGCCCGAAGACGATGCACATCCCCAGCACCGCCAGCAGCAACAACGGCATGACGACAACGAGCCAGGACGGCGACAGCGCGGAGAACTCGGAATAGACCGGCTGCAGCACCCACTCCGACTTCAGCGCGCCCGCGGCGACGTCGCGGCCCACTACGGGGTCGAGCCCGGCGATCAGCACCCGGATCCACAGCGGAGCGACCGCTGCCACGCCCAGACATCCCACCCCGAGCAGGGCCAGCCCGGTGGCGCCCAGCGGACCGACGTCGCGGCCGCGAGTCGCTTCCCGCGGCCCACGAGGGCCGAGGACAATGAGACCGACGATCCGGACGAACGCCACCGCGGCGAACCCGGCGGTGATCGCGACCAGGGCACCGGCCAGCGCCAGCGGCAGATCGACAAACCGAAGCGGGCCTCGTTGAAGGGAAAGTCGGTCAGGATGTCCCCGACGAAAATCGACGGGTACAGCATGAGGTTGTGAAATGACGCCGAGCGCGGCGCGCAGTAGCTGATCCGCCCGTCATCGGCCAGCTCCAGCAGGTAGAGCACCTCACCCTGGGGAGCCTCGGCCCATCCCACGGCCTGCCCGGCAGCTGGCTTGACGGCCACCCGGAGTCGCTCGACGTCAGAGTCGGGCAGCCGCCCGATCGCGTGGCGGGCGAGGTCGAACGCGGTATCGATCTCCTCGACCCGGACCTGCATCCGGGCCTGCGCGTCGCCCGCATCGCGGCTCGGGACAGGTGGCGGGGCGAGCTGGTGGTACCCGTCGTAGGGACGGGTCACCCGGCAGTCGTCGGCGCAGCCAGAACCGCGGCCGATCGGGCCGAGCGCGCCGTGGTTGCGGGCCAGCTGGGGTTCCAGCGGTCCGGCGGTGCGGACCCGATCCAGGAACGAGGAGGTGCCCAGCAACGCGCGCACGTCACCGTCGATGGCGTGCTCCAACCTGTCGAGCTCGACAGTGACCTGGTCCTCGGGCACCGCGCCCTCGCGGTGTGGCAGCACCAACGGGTCCAGCCGGGGGTGCCCATCAGGCACCAGCCCGACCAGGTCGTGGATCGCCCGCTCATACCAGAACGCCGCAGGCAGCTGCGGCGTCAGCGCCGAATAGTGCGTGACGCCCGCCGGCAGCGCCGCGCTCAGCGGGGTGATGCCACCGTCGTGTGCGACGAGCGCGGTTAGCCCTGTTCCCCTTGTAGGCTTGCCGCGGCCCAGCAGCGCGGCGAACCGCTGCCCGCTGGCCAGCCGCAGGTGCACCGCCTGGTGCAGGGCGCTGACCGGATCCTGTGCGAGGTCGCGGACCGCAGAACGGCTCACAACGCACCTCCTAGCTCAGCGGCCCCCCGGGCGATCAGCGCGGTGAGCGCGTCCGGTGGGTGCAGACCCAACACGAGAAGCGCTATCACCCCCACGACCATGGGAACCACCATCCAGGCGCTCGGCTCGCCACGCGGCGCGCTCGCGGCTCCTGGGCCGTCCTTCTGCGGCACGAACAGCATCCGGGTGGTGGCCATCGACAGCCCGAGGAACGCGAGCGTGACCAGCGCGACCATCGCTGCCGCGGGGGCGAAGTGGGACGAGCGCAGGCCCCCGGCGACGATCATGAACTCGCTGCGGAACAGCCCGAACGGGGGTAGTGCAGACAGCGCGAGGATCGCGAGCAGGAACAGCGGAGCGGTCCACGGCAGGCGGTCGAAGCCGCCCCCGATCCGCGCGAGGTCCTTGGTGCGGTACGCGCGAACCAGTACGCCGGCGCCGAAGAACGCGTTGCCCTTGGCCGCGGCGTGGGCCAGCACGTGCAGCAGCACCCCGGCGAAGGCGATCGGTGCGCCGAAGGAGACCCCGATGGCCAGGATGCCCATGTGCTCGACGCTGGAGTAGGCCAGCAACCGCTTGAGATTGCGCTGCTCGACCAGATACAGCGCGGCCAGCAGCAGCGACAATGTCCCGAACACGAGCAGTACCCCACGCGGGAAACCGGTGCCCAGGGTGGCGGCGGCGATCTGGTAATAGCGCAGCACGGCGTAGAAGCTGACCGCGAGCAGCGAGCCGGACAGCATCGCCGAAACCGGGGTGGGGGCCTCGGAATGCGCGTCGGGCAGCCAGGTGTGCACCGGGAAAAGCCCGACCTTGGTGCCGAACCCGACCACCGCTAGCACGAACGCGAGTTGCACCGCGGGGTGCGGCAGATTGTCGAGCCCCAGCGAAGCAGCGCCAGGTAGGGCCCGGAGTGCTCGAATGGCCGAGCCTCCTCGATCATCCCGAACTCGTTGGTGCCGGTGTGCGTCTCGACCGGGATCCGCCCGGTCTCATAAAGGATCACCATGAACAGCGCGGCGGCGGCCAGCAGATGCGCCGGGCGGACGATCTGGTCAGCCGAGGCCCGGACCGTCTTGGCCATCGCGTAGGGCAGGTCGGTGCCGGTGATCAGCGCGACGGTGAACACCACGAACAGCACCACCGGCTCGGTGATCGCGGCAAACGTCTTGGCGCGGCTCGCCCCCAACTGGGCGTAGGGCGATCCGGTGCCGGCCGCGGCGATGGCGATGACGAAGCTGGCCAGAGCGAGGATGAACCCGCCGCCCAGGATGTCGCCCATGTAGCCGAACGGCAGCGGGAATGTGGTGAGCACCGGGATGAGCAAAGGCACGGTGAGGTAGCAGGTCATCGCGATGAGCGGCGAGGCCAGGAATACCCAGCTCGACCCGATCGGTGCCAGCGCCTCCTTGCGGAACAGCTTGGCGATGTCGTAGTAGGGCTGCAGCACGCGCGGCCCGCGCCGACCCTGCAACCGGGCCTCCACCCGGGCGATCACGCCGTTGATCCCCGGCGCTCCGACGAGCACCGTCAGGACCTGCAGTGTCTGCACCGCGGGGATAGGAAGCGTCATCGCCGGCACCGCGATTTGGCAGGTCGGCTCGACCAGTGCCCTTCGATCACCCCGGACCTCCTCTACCGTCGACCAACGCGGCTGCGTTGGATGATGCGGTAGAGACCGTTAGCGGGCCGGGTGGTCCGCGGTTTCGGCGAGCCTCATCGCCGTAGCTCCAGTGTGACCGGTGATCGCGAACCGACGCAAGTGGGACGCGGCGACCAGCGGTCTAGAGGGGCTGGGCGAGGCGCAGGTCGGCGCGGCGCGACTCATCGGTGACCGCGGCCAGCGCGGGCACCATCTCGCTGGTGACCACGCCGTGCTCGGTGGTGAGCTCGTCGACGATGTCGAAGGAAGTCGCGATCCGATCCGGCGTGTCGACGATGATCGTCACGACCGGCACCCGGCGGCCCAGCTGCAGCAGTCGATCACCGTGCGGGGCGGTCTCGCCATGAAAACCCCACATCCCGCGCAGCGCGGTGGCGCCACGGGCGCCGGAGGCCCGCAGCCGTCGGACCAGCGCTCGGTGCACCGGTTGCCCGTCGTGCAACGCGCGTTCCGAGGTGTGGACCATCAACTTCTGCCACACTGCCAACCCGTGCTCATCGGTAGCCGGCAGGGCGCCCGGGCGCTCGATGAGCTCGCCGTTGCGTTTGCACACCCGGACCCGTTCCAGCGTGATCAGCGGCCGGCGCAGCAGGCCCCCGAGTTCGGGCAGAACCCGGGCGATGCGCTCACCTGAACCAACCGCGATGATCATCATCGGCACGTCGGCGTTGCGCCCGAAGAACCCTGCGCGGGTTCGTAGACCGTGCGCCGTCCCGTCGACGCCCAGCAGCACGGTGGCGCCCGCGATGCCGCGACGGTGCAATAGGTCGCAGACCGCGACGAAGGCGGGCACCCGGTAGACGCGTTCCTGCCGGCCGACGTAGACGGTCAGCTTGGTGGCCTCGTGCGGCTCCTCGGGCAGCTGCACCGGATCGATGTCGTCGAGCAGCATCCGCGCCCGCTCCAGGGTCACCAGCCCGCGGTGCTCGATCGCCTGCAGGTCATCGAGCAGCGCTTCGATCCTGGACCGGCTGTCCACGGCGACCGAGACGAGCGGCAGGTCCTCGGACAGGGTGAGCAGCCGGTCAGTCCGCAAATGATGCTTGAGTCCGAATCCCTCCGCACCGCGAAGCAGGATGCTGGTAGCGATCTCCCGCTGCCCGAACAGCTGCAGCTGGATGTCGGCGAGAAATGCTCGGTCGCTCCGGTGCCGCTCACCGAAATAGGTGGTCAGCTTCAGGCAGTCCTCGATCACAGGTGGCTCCCGAGCAGCCGACCGAGCGCGGCGGCGGCGACGCCGGCGACCAGGCTCACCACGATGTTCGCCGCCAGACTTGGGACTTGGCGATCCTCGCCAAGGCGTTGGGTCTCGAACATCCAGGTCGAAAAGGTCGTGTAGGAACCTACCGCGGCGGTGCCGGCCAACAGCGCCTTGTCGTGGCTCAGCGCCAGGCCTGTGACCAGGCCCAGCAGCACCGCGCCAGAAAGGTTGACCACCAACGTGCCGTACGGGAACGCGCGGCCCGTCCGGGAGGAGATCGCACCATCTACGACGAAGCGCAGCACCGAACCCGCGCCGCCGATCAGCGCCGCCCCAACCCACAGTACGACGATCATGTCCGGAGCCGGACCCGTCGCACCATGGCGGTGGCAAGATGGATCGCGGCATAGCCACCGACAACGCTCGCCGACGCATATCCAACGGCGAGCCCGAACTGGCGGGCGTCAATCATCCTGAGCAACTCCACCTGCATCGTCGAGAACGTGGTGAGCCCGCCGCACAGACCGGTACCCAGTAGCGGGCGCCGGTAGCTGGACAGCGGCAACCGCTCCTGCAGGCGAGTGGCGAAGTAGCCCAGCAAGAACGCCCCAACAAGGTTCACTGCGAAGGTTACCCACGGCCAACTCGATGCCGCCTGGGGATAGGCCTCGCTCAACAGTCCACGACACAGGGCGCCGATGCCTCCGCCGGCGAAGACCGCCGCCACCTCCCGCCGGTCCGGTGTAGGCATCACGGTCGCCGATTCAAACACGGTCGTCCACCGCGACCGGCGTCGACACCGGTCCGTTCGCCGTTCGCTGGGTGACGAGTTTGCTGGCTACCACACCCCCCGCGGGATCCCCACACGAGCAACCCCTACCGCGTGCCGCGCAATACGGAGGCGGGACCATCCAATAAAACATACCAGCGAGTTTGTTTGCGCCGCCACCTGAAAAACTCCAATGCAGCCTAGAGCGCTTGAGGCGGGTAGCTTTCACAGCGTCATGTCCAGCACCGGTCGGCCAAGTCCCGGAGCCGGCGACAGCGATGCCAGCGCAGGCCGGGCCGCGCAGCAGCCGCGGGCTCGGGCGACTCGGCTGGCGATCTTGACCGCCGCTGCCGAGCACTTCGCTCGAGACGGGTACCACGCAACCTCCTTGGACAGCGTGCTGGCCGACAGCGGTGGAACCAAGGGGGCGATGTACTTCCACTTCGCCTCCAAGGAGGCGCTGGCGCGGGCGGTTATCGCCGAGATGGTGCGGGGATGGAGAGATCTTCGCGGGCATATCGGTCATTCCGGGCTTGACCCGCTCTCGGCGCTGTTAGCGCTGGTCGACGAGGTGATCACGCGTCTGGTCGAGGATCCGATCGCCCGCGGTGGTACCCGGTTGGTCCACGACCTGCCCAGGGGCCCCCAAGACGCCAGCGAGCACTACGCCTGCGGCGAACGCGACACCCTGGCTTTGTTGGCCCAGGCCGCGCAAGCCGGCCTGCTCCGGGAAGGGATCGACCCCGCGCTGGTCGCCCGGCAGATCATCGCACTGATAGCTGGCCACCGGCAGATCTGCGACGTTGTGGAGCATCGCCACAACCTACGGCAGCGGGTCGATGAGGCTTGGGCACTCCTGCTCCCGACGATCGCCACCGATGCGTGGTTGGCCACTTGGCGGGCCGCGGCACCTTGATAGGTCCAACGCTGAGAGATATCGGGTGTGTCGCGGCGTGTTGTGGAACAAGTTGCGGTAAACATTGCCCGGAATTACTTAAAGTCGGTGCCCGAACAAGAAGTGATCGGCTGATTAGAGGGGCCCCGGCGTCACGGGGGCAACGCGACGCCGGGGCCGTGAACCCGATCCGTCCGGGCGCGGTCGGACAGATCGGGGGTTCATGGCGGCAGGGTTGGTCAACCTGGGATCGGCGAAAGCCGACCCGGGGACCGGTCGCCGGAGACGGCGACCCACCCGGGTGTCGCGAGATCAGTCCGGTGATGAGGAAGGCTGCTCAGCAGGCGACCGTGGGAGGTCGCTGGCGCTGAGATACCCCAGACGATGCGTCGAGGCCAGGCCTGCGTTCGTCCAGCTTTCGTTTACCGCGAGGTCCGGGGAGCCCTTGGTGCCGCCACCGCCTGCGGCGCTGCCGATCATGCATTGGGCAGTCGAGCTTTCCGGTGGATTTTGGGGCATCGGGGCCCCTGGGTCGCCACCGACGGCAAACTCCTCGGAGCGAGGGTGCTCAGCGGGCACAGCGGCGTCGCAGACTGGAGAGTGGGACAGGGTGTGGCCCGCTGTAGCAGGCACGGACGTCACCGCGCGAGCCGGCGCAGGTGCCGGCACGGCCGCTGCCCGAACGGTGGGCGCGGCTGGTGGGACTGCCGCGAGTAGGTGAGCCGGTTCCGGCGACCGGGCACCGGCGCTGTGCTGTGCGGGCGCGGACATCGGTCGGGATACCGCTGAGAGGACGTGGGTCAGAGGTCGTGGCACCGTGACAGCCCGCACGACTGGTTTCACAACATCGACGTGTTTCAGAACATCGACCGGTTGGACGGACAGCCGTGGTATCGAGGTTTGAGACAGCGCGCCTTTCACGGTCGACGCGACTGCGGGCGGCAGGCCGAACTGTGCGTCGGACCCACCATCGGATGGTCCGGCAATATCACCCGGATCGCCGGCCAGCCGCACCGAGCCGGTGCTCGGCTGCCCCAGGTCCTCAGTCGCATGGCCGACACCGGATCCCAGCAGCCACCCTACGATGACGAGGCTGGAGAGCAGGACGAACCGTAATAGCGCGCGCACCACCCCGCGGGGCGCATACCTCGCGCCACCTGCATCGGGGATGGTGGCCACCGGTTCCCCCTCGACCCTTCCGTCCAATCCGGACTGGCCCGGACAGTAGTGACTTCACACTACACGCTGTGACTGAATAGCGTAATATCCGTAGTGATTACAGAAGTGGCTCCTGGCCGGCCGCCCAGGTGGTCCTCCGGTGTCATCGTCGGGCTGACGTGAGGCGAGCTATTGCCTCGTCGAGCACGTCGTCGCGCTTGCAGAACGCGAAGCGCACCAGATGTCGCCACGGCGCCGGATCATCGACGAAGACCTGCACCGGTATCGCCGCCACCCCAACGCGAGCGGGCAGCTCACGGCAGAATTCCAGACCGTCGGCATACCCGAGCGGCCGGACGTCAGCGCAGATGAAGTAGGTCCCTGCCGAACCGAGCACACCCAACCCCGCCGCGCGCAGCCCGGCGGCCAACCGGCGCTGTTTGTCCTGCAAGGCCGCTCGATGCGCCGCCACCCAGCCACGTTCGGCGCGCAGCGCGTGGGCCACGGCCGGCTGCAACGGAGCTCCCCCGACGAAGGTCAGGAACTGTTTGACCGCTCGTACCGCGGCCACCAGATGCGCGGGCCCGCACACCCAACCGATCTTCCAGCCGGTGACGCTGAACGTCTTGCCCGCACTGGACACCGACAGGGTGCGCTGAGCCATCCCCGGCAACGTGGCGATCGGTAGGTGCCGCGCGCCGTCGAAAACCAGATGCTCATATACCTCGTCGGTGATCACCAGCAGATCATGCTCAACCGCCAGCGCCGCCACCGCTTCCAGCTCACGACGGCGCAATACCGTTCCGGTGGGGTTGTGCGGGCTGTTGAGCACCAGTGCCCGAGTGGCCGGAGTGATGGCCGCCGCCAGCGCGTCGAGATCCAGCGTGAACCGGTCGGAGTCGGCTACCAGCGGCACGCATCGCCGGGTGGCGCCGGCCAGCGCGACGGCGGCGGGGTAGGAGTCGTAGTAGGGCTCGATGAGCAGCACCTCATCGCCCTGGCCGACCAGAGCGAGCAACGCAGCACTGATCGCCTCGGTGGCGCCGACGGTGACCAGCACCTCGGTATCCGGATCGTGCACCAGGCCGTAGCAGGCTGCCCGCTGCTCGGATATGGCATCACGCAACTCAGGGATGCCCGGCCCGGGTGGGTACTGATTGTGCCCGCTCGCGATGGCCGATCGAGCGACCTCGAGCATCCCGGCTGGGCCGTCGGTGTCCGGGAAGCCCTGGCCGAGGTTCACCGCGCCGGTCCGGTCCGCCAAAGCGGTCATCTCAGCGAAGATCGTCGAGCGCAACGGTCGCAGCCGGGGAATCAGTCCATGGGTTAGTCCGGGGGCGCGCACGACTGTCATCCTGCTGCAAGCCCACCCGGCGAGGCACAATCGGCCGGGGCACAATCGACACAGTGGAGCTGACCCGCAACGAGCAGGACAAGCAGCGAGCGCTGCGTCAGATGAAGGCGATCGCGCTGGCGTTCCTGCTCGGCGCCGCGGTGGTGTTCATCATCGCGCAGCTCAATATCAACGCCGCCCCATGGGTGGGGTACGTGGCGGCGATGGCCGAGGCCGGGATGGTCGGCGCGCTGGCCGACTGGTTCGCCGTGACCGCGCTGTTCCGCCACCCGCTCGGGTTGCCGATCCCGCACACCGCGATCATCCCGCGCAAGAAGGACGCGCTCGGGGAGAACCTCGGTGACTTCGTGGGCGCGAACTTCCTCGCCGAGGAAGTGGTTCTCGACAAGCTGCGCCGGGTGGGGATCGGTGGTCGGCTCGGTGGCTGGCTGGCGCAGCGCGCCAACGCCGAGCGCGTCACCGCTGAGGTCGCGACCGCGGTGCGTGCCGCAGTGACGGTGCTGCGCGATGAGGACGTTTCCGCAGTGCTGGAGAACGCGCTGGTGAAACGCTTGATCGAGCAGCCATGGGGGCCACCACTTGGCCGGTTGCTCGGTCAGCTGCTCACCGACGGGGCGCACCACAAACTCGTCGACCTGGTCACCGAGCGAGCTTATGAGTGGGTGCGCGACAACCACGAGGCGGTGTCGAGGGTGGTCAGCCGGCGATTGCCGGGCTGGTCACCGAGATTCGTCGACGGGCTGGTCGCCGACAAGCTCTACGGAGAGGCGCTGGCGTTCGCCTGGGCGGTGCACAGTGATCCCGAACACGCCATGCGCAAGGCCGTCGACACCTTCCTGCTGGAGTTCGCCCACGACCTGCGCACGGACCCAGCGACGATCGAGCGGGCCGAGGCGATCAAGCTCCAGGTGCTGGCCCATCCGGAGGTGCAGATTCTGGTCGGTTCGGCCTGGGGCACCGCGAAGAAGCTGATCCTGGCCGCGGCCGAGGACTCGTCGTCGGAGCTGCGACGGCGGGTGCGCGACGGGCTGGTTGCGCTGGGTGGGCGGCTGGTCGAGGATCCGGAGCTGCGGTCGAAAGTGGACACCTGGCTCCAGGGGGTAGCCAGTTACGTGGTGGCCAACTACCGCGGGGAGATCACCACGCTGATCACCGATACGGTGCAGCGCTGGGATGCCCAAGAGACCTCCCGCAAGGTCGAGCTGCAGGTGGGTCGGGACCTCCAGTTCATCCGGATCAACGGCACCGTGGTCGGGGCGCTGGCCGGGCTGGCCATCCACACGGTCGCGCAGTTCCTGCTGTGATCGCCAGGGTGTCTGACCTCGCGACTCTCCGCGCCGATCGTTGTCTGCGTATCCTGGGCGGGTGCTGCTGCAGTCGTTGGACATCTGGGTCTTCGAGATCCTGTACTGGCTTGCGATCCCGGTTGGGCTCTTCGCGTTCGTTCACGCTGCGCTCCAGCGATCCGACGCCTACACCGCAACCGACAAGCTGACCAAGCCGGCCTGGCTGGGCATCACCGGCGGCGCCACTGCCGCCTTGCTCCTGTTCTTTCCAGGGGGCAGCTTGCTGATGCTCTGGCTGATCGCCCTGGTGGCGGTGTTGGTCTACATCGTCGACGTCAAACCGGCGGTGACCGAGGTGCAGCGCGGACAGCGCTGGTGACGCTGCTTTTCAGGTGGCCGTCGAGTTGCGCAGCCACTGCAGGGTGAACTGGTACTCGCTTTCCATCAGTGTGGCGACGCTGTCGGTGATGACCTTCTCCACCTTGGCGCCGATTATCGGCAGCCCGACGTCGGCCGTGAGATGTGCGCCGAGCACGCATCCGGCGGGGTCAGGCTGGAAACGCATCGTCCCGCTGATCGTCCCCGGCGCCCCGTCGACCACCGCGTGCACGCTGCCACCTGAGCTGTTCCAGGTCTCCGTACGGCGGATCGTCAGGCCGCTGGGCAGCATAGACCGCAGGAACGACGGCATCGCGTCCTGAGGAACGGCCTGGTGCAGCACCACGGTGACGCCGCGGTCGTCGCGATCCCACGACACCAGCTCGGCGCGTGGCCCGCCTACCGTGCGGAGCTTGTCGCGCAGGTACTGCTGGTCGGTGAGAACCTCCCGCATGCGCTCTGCCGGCTCCGGGTACCGGTGCCGCAGCGCCAATTGGCTGGCCATGACTCGGAGGCTACCGTGGTCGCCCGCGAGGTGCTGGCCGCTGATGTGAGCGCCTGCGTAACGTCGATACTCCACTGGTCAGCGCCGATGCATTGAGGAGATCGGATGCGCATCACCGGGCTTGGGCACGCCGGGTTGTACATCGAAACCTACGGCGGAAGTGTGCTGTGCGACCCGTGGGTCAACCCCGCGTTCTTCGGGTCGTGGTTCCCGTTCCCGGACAACACCGGGCTCGACTGGGACCACCTCGGGCAGGCCGACTACCTCTACGTCTCGCACCTGCACCGCGACCACTTCGATGCCGAGCTGTTGCGCCGCCACGTCCGCAAGGACACCACCGTACTGCTGCCCGACTACCCGACTGACGAGCTCGAGCGTGAGCTGCAGGCACTGGGTTTCACGCAATTCCTGCGCACCGACAGTGGGGTCCCGGTCGAGCGCGACGGGCTACGCATCATGATCACCGCCCTGACCGGGCCGAGTGACGGCCCGATCGGGGACTCGGCGCTATCACTGGACGATGGTCGAACCGTCCTGCTGAACCAGAATGATGCGCACCCACTCGACATCGAGGAGCTGCGCGAGTTCGGGGACGTGCACGCCTACTTCACGCAGTTCTCCGGCGCGATCTGGTGGCCGATGGTCTACGACCTGCCCGAGGAGGCGAAGCGGGAGTTCGCGCGGCGTAAACGCGCCGGGCAGTCTGACCGGGCTGTGCGCTACATCGACGCCGTCGACGCCGCGCAGGTGTTCCCGACCGCTGGGCCGCCGTGCTTCCTGGATGAGGAGCTGTTCCACCTCAACGGCCTCGGTGTCGAAGGGACAAGCATCTTCACAGATCAGGTCGAATTCCTCGCTGAGCTGCGCGCCACCCGGCCTGCGGTGTCTGCGCATCTGCTGCTGCCGGGCACGGTGGTGGAGTTCGATGGCGCCCATTGCACGCTGACCCACGAGCAGCACACCGACAGCGAGATCCGGCACATCTTCGAGGACAAGACCGCGTACCTGCGCGAGTTGCAGGTGCGCAGGCAACCCGAGCTGGCCCGGGAGCGGGCGAGCCGGGCCACGGTACCCGTCGACCTCCTGGATCAGCTCAAGGCATGGTGGGAGCCGCTGCTCAAGCGTGCCGACAACATCTGCGAGGGAGTCGGCGGCATGGTCCGTCTCGACGCCGGCGACCTGTCGATCGTTGTCGACTTCCTCGCCCGCGAGGTCCGCGCCTACGCGGGAGAGACCTGCCGGTACCGGTTGTCCACGACCGCGGACCTCGTTGCCACGAACCTTGCTCGCCGGGAGATCGACTGGTCCAACAGCCTGTTCCTGTCCTGCCGATTCACCGCCCGCCGGGTCGGGCAGTACAACGAATACGTCTACACCTTCTTCAAGTGTTTGTCCGAGGAGCGCATCGACTACGTCGAGAACTGGTACGACGAGCGCAACGACGATGGCCAGGACGTCGAACTGGGCGGCTGGCGCCTGCAGCGGCGCTGCCCACACCTACGCGCCGACCTCACCAAGTTCGGCAGCGTGGACAACGGCGTGCTGACCTGCGCGCTGCACGGGTGGCGCTTTGACCTCGCCACCGGACGCTGCCTCACCTCTGGTGGCCACGAGATCCGCGCGGCGCGGATAGAGTTCTGATGAGAACGCTCGCAGAGCTCACGACGATGCGGCTGGGCGGTCCTGCCGGTGAGTACGAGGTCACGCGTTCGACTGAAGATCTCGTTGCGTTGATCCGAGAAGCCGACGCCGTGGGCAAGCCAGTGCTCGTGATGGGGGGCGGTTCCAACCTCGTCATCGGCGATCAAGGCTTCGAGGGGCTGGTGGTACAGGTGACCACGTCCGGGCTGACGGTCCACCGGGAATTTGTCACCGTCGCTGCGGGCGTCGAGTGGGACACCGTCGTCGAGGCCTCTCTGGATGCGGGACTCGCCGGACTGGAGCCACTGTCGGGCATCCCCGGCTCGACCGGAGGTACTCCCGTGCAGAACGTGGGTGCTTACGGTGCACTCACATCCGACCTGCTGCGCCGACTGACCGTGTACGACCGCACCACTGGTGCCATCGATCAGTGGCTTCCGAGCCGGTGCGGCTTTGGTAGCCACCGGCAGTCGGTCTTCAAGCACACCGACCGCTACGTCGTGCTTGACGTGACCTTCCAGTTGACTCGATCGACCCGATCACGGCCCATCACCTATGCGGGTCTGGCTGACCGGCTCGGCGTCTTACCAGGCGCGACCGCGCCGACAAGTGAGGTGCGGCAGGCTGTGCTTGCCGTGCGCCGTGAGCGGGGCATGATTCTTGATGCCGGCGACCACGATACGTGGAGCGTCGGGTCCTTCTTCATCAATCCTGTGCTCACCTCGGTGCCGGACAAGGCACGAGACTGCCCGCAGTATCCCGATCCGGCGGGGACGAAACTGTCGGCGGCGTGGCTCATCGATCATGCTGGATTTTCCCGTGGATACGGCCGTGATCGGGGTCGTGGCGCGGTTGCGTTGTCGTCGAAGCACGCTCTGGCCGTGACCAACCGCGGTACCGCCACGACCACCGAGGTCATGGAATTCGCCGCGCATATCCGGGAAGGTGTGGAGCAGACGTTCGATATCCGCCTCGGGCCGGAATGCGACCTGGTCAACTGCAAGTTCGGCTAGCAGTTCTGCGCTGTTCTTCGCTCGTCAGGCCTGCCGGAAGGAGCGCGTCGCGGAATGCTGGTCGCGCGGCTTGACCACGATCAGGTCCAGGTTGACGTGGGAAGGTCTGGTCACCGCGAAGGCGATCACCTCGGCGACGTCCTGTGCGGCCAATGGGGTGAGCCCCGTGTAGACCCGGTCGGCCTGCTCGGCGTCGCCGCCGAAGCGCACCAGAGAGAACTCGGTATCCACCATGCCGGGCGCGACCTCGACGAACCGCACCGGTTGCCCGAGGTGCTCGCCCCGCAGCGTGCGGTGCAGAGCCGCCTGCGCGTGCTTGGCGGAGGTATAGCCCGAGCCGTTGTCGTAGACCTCCAGCGCGGCGATGGAGGTCACCGTGACCAGCACACCGTCCCCGGAGGCGATCAGTTTCGGCAGCAACGCCCTGGTCACCCGGAGCGTGCCGAGCACGTTGGCCTCCCACATCCAGCGCCACTGGTCCTCGTCGGCCTCCACCGCAGGCTCGAAGCCCTGCGCGCCGCCGGCGTTGTTCACCAGCACCCGCGCGGCGGGTATCGCCGCGGCGAAGGCCGCCACCGAGCCGGGGTCGAGCACGTCGAGCGCCACGGCGGTGCCGCCGATCTCGTCGGCGATCTCCCGGCAGCGCGCCACCCGCCGCGCCCCGAGCACCACGTGGAAGCCTTCCGCGGCCAACGCCCGCGCCGTAGCCGCTCCGATCCCGCTACTACCCCCCGTCACCACCGCCGTCGCTCGCTCACTCACGCCTGCAACCCTAATCCGCCCCGCCGGCGCATTCAGCAGGCTCAGCGGGGTAAACAGGACCTCGACCACCCCGCTGAGCCTGCTGAATGCGGGTGAGCGGGGATGACGGCAGGATAGGTGGGCGATGGGGCGGATCGGGAGGGTGCTGCGGCGGGTTGCGGTGCTTTCTGTGCATACGTCGCCGCTGGATCCGCCGGGCACCGGCGACGCCGGTGGGATGAACGTCTATGTCGTACAGACCGCCACCCGGCTGGCCCGTCGTGGCGTCGAGGTGGAGATCTTCACCCGAGCCACCTCCTCGGGGATGCCCGCGGCGGTGGAACTCGCTCCGGGTGTCACCGTGCGACACATCACCGCCGGCCCCTACGAAGGTCTGGCCAAGAACGACCTACCGGCGCAGCTGTGCGCGTTCACCGCCGGGGTGTTGCGGGCCGAGGCGCGCCGCGAGCCGGGCTACTACGACGTGGTGCATTCGCACTACTGGCTGTCCGGACAGGTCGGTTGGCTGGCCCGGGACCGCTGGGGGGTGCCGCTGGTGCATACCGCACACACTCTGGCCAAGGTGAAAAACGCCGCGCTCGCCGAGGGTGACCTGCCGGAGCCGCACACCCGGGTGATCGGCGAGCAGCAGGTAGTGGCCGAGGCTGACCGGCTGGTCGCGAACACGCCAGCCGAGGCTGCCCAGCTCGTCGAGCTCTACGGCGCCGACCCGGTTCGCACCGCCACCATCGCCCCCGGAGTCGACCTGGAGCTGTTCACGCCGGGATCGCGGCAAGCCGCCCGCGCCGCTCTGGACCTGCCGGCAGAGGCCGTGGTGCTCGCCTTCGTCGGTCGCATCCAGCCGCTCAAGGGGCCAGATGTGCTGTTGCGCGCCGCGGCCGAGATGCTGCGCCGGGATCCGGCGCTGCGCGACCGGCTGCGGGTGCTGGTAGTGGGCGGACCGTCGGGTACCGGGCTGGCCGAACCCACCGTGTTGCACCAGCTGGCAGCCGGGCTCGGGATCTCGGAGCATGTCGTGTTCGCTGCTCCTCAGGTGGGTTCGGCCCTGGTCGGCGTCTTCCGGGCCGCCGATGTGGTGGCCGTACCGAGCTACAGCGAGTCGTTCGGGCTGGTGGCGTTGGAGGCGCAGGCATGCGGGACGCCGGTGGTCGCCGCGAAGGTCGGCGGCCTGCCGGTGGCGGTAGCCGATGGAGTTTCGGGTCAGCTGGTGGGTAGCCACCAGCTGGTCGATTGGGCCGATGCGCTCTCCGCCGTCGCGCTGCACCCGCAGCGGCGCGAGGAGCTTTCGGCCGGCGCCGCCCGGCATGCCCGGCGGTTCTCCTGGGAGCGCACCACCGAGGCGCTGCTGCGGGTCTACGCAGACGCGGCGGCCTCCTACCGGGTGGACGCGCTGTCCTGCGAGGTAGCGGTGTGAGCGGTCCGGCGGAGCTCGATGACGTCATCGCCGGGATGCTCGACGGGGCCGGACTCGAGCATGAACACCGCGGGCCGGGCAGCTTCACCATCACTCTGCCGGGAAGCAAGAGGTTGCGGACCACCTGCTGGGTGTTGGTCGGCCAGCACGGGGTGTTGGTGGAGGCGTTCGTGTGCCGGCGTCCCGATGAGTCACATGAGGATGTCTACCGCTGGCTGCTGCACCGCAACACGAAGCTCTATGGGGTGCACTACGCGCTGGACCGGGTCGGGGACATCTACCTCATCGGTCGGCTGGCTCATCATGCGCTGACTGCGGCGGAACTGGACCGGGTGCTGGGCCAGGTGGTCGAGGCCGCAGACGGTGACTTCAATACGCTGCTGGAGATCGGGTTCGCCTCCTCGATCCGGCGCGAATGGGCCTGGCGGGTGGCGCGCGGCGAGTCTCTGCACAACCTCGCTGCCTTCGAACACCTGGTGCGCTGACCCAGTCTGAGCTCCGAGCCTGGCGAGCAACAGGCCTAGCGAGCAACAGTGGCGGGGGGCCCGGGGGGAGGGGGGAGTCGCAACTCGGGCCTGCCCCGCCACTGTTGTCCCGCGTAAACAGATCCCCCTGGGTGAGGGGCACCCAGGGATCCTGGCGGGCCGCAGTCCGACGGGGGAGGACGAACCGCGGGCTTACGCTCACCTGCCGGGAAGTGCGTATGGGAGCGGCGAGGAGAGCGGTGTCACACTCTCAGGCAAGCGAACAGATCTCAAGCCCTTTCCGGAAGTTGATTGCGGCGTACCCGATCGGCCTACCGGCCAGGGTCGGTGTCCCCCCGGTATGTTGCGAGTAACGGTTCGGGCGCCTACCGCGACAACACAGTGAGTGCAAGCACCAACACGCTGAGTGCAGGCACTTCGGCCGCCGCTTCTCGGGGCCCGTCGCCAGCGGTAAGTCCTGTTCACCAGTATCGATGAAGAATTGTTCAAGGGGTCGTCACGGAGCGTATGCTCATGGTTGCGCAGCGAAGTTGTCGCCCAATCGGCTGCTTCGGAGACCTGAATACCACTGGTATGAAGTGCGATCTGGCTGCGTGCTTGTCGGGGTAGTAGGGTGCACCGATCTCTGGGAGGTAGATGGACATGAGCATGGCAGCGATCCTGGCCGAGTTGCCGGACATGTGGCGCAGCGCGTTGACCGCGCACGTGCCCGATCCACGAGGTAACTGTTGGGCTTGTCGCGACGAAAACGGTGTAGCGGCAACATGGCCGTGCCTGACTCGAGAGGTCGCCGAAGAAGCCAAGTATCTCTACGAGGGTGGACTTCCGGGAACCTTCGGCGGTCGTCACGCCGCGCGCAACGGTTGAACCATTGGCGCCCGCTAGCTGTGATCGATGCCACAGTTCTGCTCAGCGGGCATTCGCGACCAAGGAAACCGCTGTGCTGGGAACCCCGGCGCAGGAAACCGCTGTGCAACCAGCCTTTCCCGGGGGGCGGGGGAAGCGGGCGATCAGCGGTTCCCTGCAACGACGGTGAGGTGTCAGCAGGGGGTGCCAGTACACCGTCGTCGCACGTTAATGTACGGGTAACCTGCCTGTCACTGCCAGCGCCCGTTCGGGCCATTCGGGCTGACCGGCAGGATTAGGCTGCTGGTATGAGCCTAGGCGCCCTGATCATGCTTCGCCACGGCGAGAGCGAGTGGAACGCAAAGAACCTGTTCACGGGATGGGTGGATGTGCCGCTGACGGATCGCGGCGAGTGCGAGGCGGCGAGATCCGGTGCGCTGATGCGCGAGGCCGGGCTGCTTCCTGACGTGGTGCACACATCGCTGCTGCGCCGAGCGGTCAGCACCGCGTACCTCGCACTCGACGTCGCCGACCGGCACTGGATTCCGGTGCGCCGTGATTGGCGGCTCAACGAGCGGCACTACGGCGCGCTGCAAGGCATGGCCAAGGCGCAGATCCGCGAGGAGTACGGCGATGAGCAGTTCGCGTTGTGGCGCCGCTCCTACGGCACCCGGCCACCGCCCATAACGCCGGGCGGTGAGTTCAGCCAGGACGGCGACTCGCGGTACGTCGGCATCGACATCCCCAGGACCGAGTGCCTGGCCGACGTGGTGGCTCGAATGCTGCCGTACTGGGAATCGTCGATCGTGCCGGATCTGCGCGCCGGCCGGACTGTGTTGATCGCCGCGCACGGTAACTCGCTGCGCGCGTTGGTCAAGTATCTCGACGACATCGACGCGGAGATCATCGCCGGCGTCAACATCCCGACGGGCATCCCGCTGCGGTACGACCTTGATGATCAGTTGCGGCCGATCACTGCCGGCGGCAGCTATCTTGATCCAGAATCGGCGGCCGATGCGATGACCGTGGTTGCCCAACAAGGTCAGTAGTTTCGCTGTCCAGATGCCGCCTGACCCCGGGGATGAACCCACGGTGAACGGCGGACGAAAGTTTGCTCTATTACGGGTGGATGTCGTCACTTGGGGTGTGCCGAGACTAGGGCTTTCCCCGGGTCCGGTGCTTACGATTGCTGCGTGACCCTCGCAGTCGTCGTGTGCACCGCGATCGGCACGCTGATGGTCGGGTTGGTGGGGGGATTCCTGATCGGCCGGCGCACCGGAACGCCGGCAACGCCGCCATCCCCGAGTGGTGCGACGGTCGCCGATTTGGTCCAGCGAGTCATGCTCTCCTCACACAACGGGGTGGTGCTGCTCGACCGGATGGGCGACGTGGTGCTGGCCAACCCGCCGGCCGTCGAATTGGGTCTGGTCCAGGGTTCGTGCCCGGATGTGCGCGCGGCCAAGGCCGCCGAGCAGGTGCGCAACACCGGTGAGGTGGTCCACGTCGATCTCTCGCCGCTGGATCACGGTGCCCGATCCGGTCGCGGACCCACTGCCGTACTCGGGGAGGTCCGGCCGCTGGGGGATGGCTACACCGTGATCGACGCGTCCGACGAATCGGACGCGGTCCGCCTCGAAGCGACCCGGCGGGACTTCGTGGCCAACGTCAGCCACGAGCTCAAGACCCCGGTCGGGGCGATGGCGCTGCTGGCCGAGGCGGTGCTCGACGCCGCTGATGATCCGCACGAGGTGCACCGGTTCGGCACCAAGATCCTCAGCGAGGCCAACCGGCTGGGCACCCTGGTCACCGAGTTGATCGCGCTGTCGCGGCTCCAAGGCGCCGAGCGGCTGCCCGAGCTGGCCACCGTCGAGGTCGACAAGGTCGTGGGCGAGGCGCTGAATCGCTGCCGGTTGGCAGCCGAATCGGCCAACATCCGGATAACCCTGGACCCGCCCAGTGGACTGTTGCTCAACGGCGACGCGACGCTGCTGGTCACCGCGTTGTCCAACCTGCTCGACAACGCGGTCTGTTACTCCCGGCCCGGCAGCCCGGTCTCGGTCAGCAGGCGACTGGTGGACGGTTTCGTGGAGGTCGCCGTTACCGACCGCGGCCTGGGCATCGCCGCCGAACACCAGGAACGCGTCTTCGAACGGTTCTTCCGGATCGACCAGGCGCGCAGCCGGTCCACCGGCGGTACAGGGTTGGGGTTGGCGATCGTCAAACACGTCGCCGCCAACCACGGCGGGGCCGTCACGCTCTGGAGCAAGCCCGGTACCGGCTCCACCTTCACCCTGCGGATTCCCGCCCATCCGAAGGCTGCAGCGCCCGACGCTTCGCAAGACGCGGTACGCGCCCTGTCTACCCCCGAGTACGTGGGAGGATCGCCATGATCAGAGTACTGATCGTCGAGGACGAGGAGGACTTCGCTGATCCGCTGGCCTTCTTGCTGCGCAAGGAGGGCTTCTCCGCTGCGGTGGCGACCACCGGATCTGAGGCGTTGGAGGAGTTCGACCGCAACGGTGCCGACATCGTGCTGCTCGACCTGATGCTGCCCGGAATGAGCGGCACCGACGTCTGCAAGCAACTGCGGGTGCGCTCCACGGTCCCGGTGATCATGGTGACTGCCCGGGACAGCGAGATCGACAAGGTCGTGGGGCTGGAGCTCGGAGCCGACGACTATGTCACCAAGCCCTACTCCGCCCGCGAGCTCATCGCGCGGATCCGCGCAGTGCTGCGACGCGGGGCGGAAGGCGCCGATGGCGCGGCGTCGGCGACCGCCGCCCTTGGGCCGGCGGTGTTGGAGGCCGGGTCGGTGCGAATGGACGTCGAGCGGCACATCGTGACCGTCGCCGGGCACGAGGTGGGCCTGCCGCTGAAGGAATTCGACCTACTGGAGTACCTGTTGCGCAACGTGGGCCGGGTACTCACCCGCGGCCAGCTCATTGATCGGGTGTGGGGCGCGGACTACGTCGGCGATACCAAGACGCTGGACGTGCATGTCAAGCGGTTGCGATCCAAGATCGAACAGGATCCCTCCGTGCCCCGGCACCTACTCACCGTCCGCGGCCTTGGCTACAAGTACGACGTCTGAAGCCCCGCTCGGCGTAGCGTGGCCTCTCGTGCGGCTCGGTGTGCTCGATGTGGGCTCCAATACCGTCCACCTGTTGGTGGTAGATGCGCACCACGGCGCCGCCCCGTTGCCGCAGACCTCAGAGAAGTCGGTGCTGAGGTTGGCCGAGCAGATGGACGCCCGCGGGAAGATCACCCGGGCGGGCGCCGATCATCTGATCCGCACCGTGCACGACGCCGTTGCGTCGGCCGCCGCGATGGGCTGCGAGGATCTGATGGCCTTCGCCACCTCGGCGGTGCGTGATGCGTCCAACTCCGCAGCGGTGCTCAACCGGGTGCAGGCCGAAACCGGGGTCGAGCTCTTAGTCCTCGACGGCGAGGAGGAGGCCAGCCTCACGTTCCTCGCGGTCCGCCGGTGGTGTGGTTGGTCAGCCGGCCGGCTACTCATGATCGACATCGGCGGGGGCTCACTGGAGATCGCCAGTGGGATCGACGAGGAACCTGACGTGGCGGTGTCGCTCCCGCTGGGCGCCGGGCGGCTCACCCGAGCCTGGCTGGGGCACGACCCGCCCCGCCGTCGCGAGCTGGAAGCCCTGCGTGAGCACATCGTCGAGCAGCTCGCGGAGCCGGCGCGGAAGCTGCGCGAGGCGGGTACCCCGGACCGGGTAGTGGGCACCTCGAAGACGATCCGGTCGCTGGCCCGGCTCAGCGGTGCCGCACCATCCTCGGCGGGACCTCGGGTCCGGCGTACGCTCACCGATGCCGGGCTGCGCCAGGTGATCGCCTTCGTATCCCGGATGAGCGCCGAGGACCTGGCCGAGCTGGAGGGAGTCAGCGCCAGCCGGTCACACCAGCTCGTCGCCGGAGCCCTGGTGGTCCAAGCCACGATGCGTGCTCTGGGCGTCGATGAGATGAGCCTTTGCCCGTGGGCGTTGCGGGAGGGTGTGATTTTGCGCAGGTTGGATTGGTTGGATTGGTTGGACGGAATCGACCGGACGGCGCAGCCTGGGCGCCGCCCACCTAAACGTACTAGACGCACAGTGGCCAGAGGTGCACGGTGAGAAATCATGAGGCGCAGTAGCGAGCCGCAGGAGCGGGCGCAGTTCACCGTGGCTGAGCTGCTGGCCCGGTACGGCGATCCGGCCCCGACCGGCGGGCGGCGACGCCGCCGGGCCGCCGACGACGGCGATGGCGACGATGGCGACGGCGACCGCGTAGCGGACACCGCGATCGGGCGCGATGCTGCGCAGCCGGTCGTGGAGCGGAACTGGGCCAGCAGCCCAGACTCGACCCAGCCACACCTCACCGGTCCCATCCGTCAGCAGTGGGCCCCAGCGGTAGGACCACCGTCGCCGGCCGTGGGACGAGGGCCGGTGGCCCCTCCGGCGCTGCCCAGGCGAGCGCCGCTGCCCCGAACCGCCGCCGTTGAACTGCCCATGGCTCCTGAACGACCCAGCGCAACTCAACGACCCAGCGCAACTCCGTCTGACGGCCCGGTCACCGAGCAGCTGCCGCGGCTTGATCCGGCGCCGGTGAACCCCACTGCCTGGTCGAGCCGTAGTCCGGCCAGCGCGTATCCAAGTCCTCGCGCCGATCCAGCTAGTAGCGAACCGCCCGCTGGGCTGCGCACCGCCAACCGTGCCATCGCGGACCCGATCGGGGACGCCATCGCCACGGAGGAGGGCCAGGCGCAGCAGGCCGGCTCGCCGCTGTGGGAGTGGGCGGTCATGGTGAGCCAGGTAGGGATCGGCGTTGTCGGGGGCGCTGCGCTGTGGCTGATCTGCGAGTGGCTCTGGCAGCGGATCCCGGTGGTGGCGCTGGTCGTCGCCCTGGCCGTGATCACCGGCCTGGTCTGGGTGGTGCGCCGGGTGCGCCGGGCCGAGGATCTGCAGACGACCGTCGTCGCGGTGCTCGTCGGCCTGTTCGTCACAGTGTCCCCGGCGGCGCTGCTGCTCGTCGGCCGATAGCCGGTGTCGCCGGCCGACTCGATCCGGGTCGCCCTGTCCACCGCCTCGACCTGGCCCGAACCGATCTCCGTTGCCTTCCGGCTAGCCGCCGAACTCGGTTATGACGGCGTCGAGGTGATGGTCTGGGGCGACCCGGTCAGCCAGGACATCGCCGCCGTCGCGGCGCTGGCGGATCGCTACCGGATGCCCGTGCTCGCCCTGCACGCCCCCTGCTTGCTGATCACCCAACGCGTGTGGGCGGCAAATCCGGCGGTACGGCTGGAACGCGCCGTGCAAGCGGCCACCGAACTCGGTGCCGGCATCGTGGTGGTGCACCCCCCGTTTCGCTGGCAACGAGACTACGCCACGGATTTCGGTGCGCAGGTCGCTGCGCTGGAGGCGTCCTCCGGGCTGGCTATCGCAGTGGAGAACATGTTCCCGGTGCGCCGTGGCCGCCTTGAGGTGTCCAGCTATGTGCCCTCACCCGATCCCACCGACGTCGGGTACCCGCATTACACGCTGGATCTGTCGCATACCGCAGCGGCCGGCGTCGACGCGCTGGGGCTGGCGGCGCGGATGGGCCGCCAGCTGACCCACGTGCATCTGGCAGACGGCAGCGGCGCGCCGCGCGACGAGCACCTGGTGCCCGGTCGGGGCAGTCAACCTTGCGCCGAAATGTGCCTGGAGTTGGGGGACCGCGGGTTCACCGGCACCGTCGTGCTCGAAGTGAGTACCCGCCGGGCCCGTACCCATCGGGAGCGCCGTGGGTTGCTGACCGAGGCGCTGCTCTTCGCGCGCCTGCACCTTTGAGTGGCCCGGCAACGAGTCAATAGTCTGAATGGGTGTATCGTGCGTGCTGCTTTCCAGCAAAGTGGGCAGTACTGGTGAATCACTAAGGAGTGTGAAGGCCTGCCATGAACATGCTCATCATCGTCGAGATCGTCGCCGCGATCATCGTGCTTGCTGCCGCAGTGCGGTTCGCTGTGCGGGACACCCGGCGGCGTAGCGGTGCCAGCCTGCAGCAGCCGTCTGGGCCTCAGGACACCCGCGAGGTGGCGGAGCGCGAGGCCGAACAGCATCGCAGCGAGGTCACTGATCAGCGAGACGGCGAAGAGGCCACCGCGGTGAGTGTCTCGTCCACCACCAGCCCGGAGCCGCCCGCAGACCAGCACTGAGCGCGCTGGAGGGCCCGACCCGGCGACTGCGCCAGCTGAGCTGGCACTGGCACTGGCACGCGCTAGCGTGCACGCTGTGCTGCGTCCGCTGATCCTGTCCGTTGCCGGCAACCCGGCAGTACGCAGGCTTGTCGCCACCGCACCGGTGAGCCGTTACCTGGTCAGCCGATTCGTCGCGGGGGTGAGCACCCAGCAGGCGGTGGCCGCCACTATCACCCTGGTGGCCGACGGCCTGGCGGTGACCCTGGACCATCTCGGGGAGGGCGTCGAAGACGAGGCCGGTACGCAGTCCACTGTGCAGGCCTATCTCGAACTGCTGGCTTGCTTGGCAGCCGAGGGCCTGACCAATCGGGCAGAGCTCAGCGTGAAGCTGTCCGCTGTGGGTCAGCGCCTGGACGAGGCGCTTGCGCTGCGCAACGCCGCTCGGATCTGCGCCGCCGCCGAGCAGACCGGGACCACCGTCTGCCTGGACGCTGAGGACCATACCGTCACCGACTCCACCCTGCGGGTACACGCCGAACTGCGCCGCAGCTGGCCCGCGACGGGCGCGGTACTGCAGGCATACCTGCGTCGCACGCTGGATGACTGCCGGGCGTTGGCGGTCGAGGGAGCCCGGGTGCGGTTGTGTAAGGGCGCCTACGCCGAACCGCCCGAGCTGGCGTTCCGGACCTCGGAAGAGGTCGCGCGTAGTTTTGTGCGTTGCGCCAATGTGCTGCTCGCCGGACCGGGCTACCCGATGTTCGCCACCCACGATCCGCGGCTGATCGACATCGTGGGCGAACGGACCCGCTGGTACGGGCGCCCACCGAGCAGCTTTGAGTACCAGATGCTCTACGGGGTGCGTCCGGCCGAGCAGCGACGGTTGGCCGCCGCCGGCAACACCGTGCGGGTGTACCTGCCCTACGGCTCGGATTGGTACTCCTACCTCACCCGACGGCTTGCCGAGCGGCCTGGCAACCTCGCCTTCTTCCTGCGCGCCGCGGTGTCGGGCAACTGAGCGGCCGGCGACGGGGCGGCCGGTGATTGGATTGGGCGGCCGCCGGTTGGTCGTCGGGTGACTGTGGCACCGTGACGCCATGACCACGATCGCTGTCCTTGGCACCGGCAAGATCGGCGAGGCCCTGCTTTCCGGGTTGCTCGATGCCGGCCGCAGCCCGGACGACCTGATGTTCACGGAGCGCTATCCCGACCGCGCCGCTGAACTCGAGCAGACCTACCGGGTCCGTGCGGTCGACACCGCCACCGCCGCAGGAAAGGCCGACGTCCTGATCGTCGCGGTGAAGCCGCAGGACATCGATCCACTCCTGGCCGAGCTCGCCGGACTGATCCGTCCCAACGCCTTGGTGGTGAGCTTGTGCGCGGGGTTGCCCACCGCGCTCTACGAGCGTCGGCTTCCCGACGGTGTGCCCGTCGTGCGGGTGATGCCCAACACCCCGATGCTGGTCGGCGAGGCGATGAGCGCGATATCCGCCGGCCGCTTCGCAGACGACGCGCATTTGCAGCTGACCGAGGCCTTACTGGGCAGCGTGGGCAAGGTGGTCCGGGTGCCGGAAAGCCAACAGGACGCCGTCACCGCCCTGTCCGGGTCCGGCCCAGCCTACTTCTTCTACCTGGTCGAGGCGATGATCGACGCGGGGATCATGCTCGGGTTACCCCGGCCGATGGTGACCGAGCTGATCACCCAATCCGCGGTGGGGGCCGCCCGGATGTTGCGCGAAACCGGTGAGCACCCGGTGCTGCTCCGAGAGGCGGTGACCTCTCCCGGCGGTACGACGATCATGGCGATTCGGGAGTTGGAACGCCACGGTGTGCGGGCAGCGTTATTGGCCGCCATCGAGGCGGCTCGAGATCGATCGATCGAACTCGGAGCTGCCCATCGTGACTGATGCTCACTACAACCACTGATGCTCACTACAACCGACGGGAAGTACAACTGATCGGAGTCGCACGGCCACCACCAGTCCCGCTACTCTCATCAGAACTGGTGCGTTACGGACCGCGGGAGGGGAAGCCCAGCGGCGCGTGACGTAGTGAGGACGCGATGACTCATGTTGATGAACGAGCAGGCTGGCACGGCCAAGGTACAGTTCCTTACGGTCGCCGAGGTGGCCGCGATGATGCGGGTATCCAAGATGACGGTATACCGGCTGGTACATGCGGGCGACCTGCCCGCGGTACGCGTCGGGCGTTCCTTCCGGGTTCCGGAGGCGGCCGTGCATGGTTACTTGGAGAACGCCTATTTCGATGCGGGATGAGATCAGGGTCGGGTGCCGGCTGCGGATCCGATGAGCGGTAACCTGGGCGGCCGTTCGCGCCCGTTGCTGGGCGCGTCGCAACCTATCGACGACCAGAGCCTGCCTGACCAACGCAGCTACGACCAGCGAGGAGGCCGAGCATGGGCTCGGTGATCAAGAAGCGCCGCAAGCGTATGTCCAAGAAGAAGCACCGAAAGTTGCTACGTAAAACACGGGTGCAGCGCCGCAAGCTGAAGAAGTAATTTCTGCCGTCGGCGATGGACTCCAATTCGGTGTCCATCGTGGGGCGTAGTTGTCGCGGGCGCAGGGAGCGAGCCGCATGTCACCGTCCACGGTCCTTGTCACCGGAGCCAGCCGCTTCGTGGGCGGGCAGTTGGCTGGCCGACTCGCGGCCTGCCAGAAGCCCACGACGGTGGTTCCGGTAGGACGCTGCACCGGTTACTCATCCAGCGCCGTAATCCGTTCCTCGGCTGAGCGCGGTCGGGGACGAGCGCGGCGTTGGTAGGCCAGGCGGGCGGCGACCGCGCCAACCGCCATGCCGATGCCCATCACGGAGGTTCTCGCGGCCCTGCGGCCGGCCCGGAACTCGCGGATCTCCCAGCCCCGTGCCCGGGCGGTCTCCCGAAGGTCGGGATCCGGGTTCACCGCAACCGCGGTGCCCACCAACGACAGCATCGGAATGTCGTTGGCTGAGTCCGAGTATGCGGTGCAGCGCTGCAGGTCGAGGCCTTCTTTGACGGCCAATGTCCGCACCGCCTGGGCCTTCGCCGCGCCGTGGCAGATTTCGCCGATCAGCCGGCCGGTGTACACGCCCTCAACGACCTCCGCGACGGTACCCAGCGCACCAGTGAGGCCGAGGCGGCGTGCGATGATCGTGGCCAGTTCTACTGGAGTGGCGGTGACCAGCCAGACCCGCTGACCGGCGGCGAGGTGCATCTGCGCCAGCGCCAGCGTGCCGGACCAGATCCGGTGGGCCATCAGTTCGTCGTAGATGTCCTCGCCAAGCTCGACGAACTGCGCAGTTGATCTACCGGCTACGAATGACAACGCCTGCTCGCGGTTGGTACGGATCTCCTCGAGGCTGAGCTCCTTGCCGACCACCCTGAACTTCAGTTGCTGCCACGCGTACGTCGCGAACGCACCGGCGGGGAAGAACTTCCTGGCGGCCAGGCCTTGCGCGAAGTAGAAGGCCGACGCGCCCCGCATCATGGTGTTATCCACGTCGAAGAAGGCGGCCGCGACGTGGTCCGCAGCGACAGCCGGCGCCTCCACCTCCGCGACGGCCAAGCCGACGAGATTCGCCTCCGGGGTGCCTCGACCGGCGAGACTGGTCAGGACCTTCTCTTTTCGGATGTCCCGATGGCCGTCTCGATCGCCATCCTGGTCAGACCGTCGTGGCACTGGATCCTGCCCTGAATATCGGAGTGGGCCCTTCCTCGTCAGTCACGCTCAAGCGTCGAGCCGATCACAAGACTGCCGTGACGACTTCCCCTGAGCAACCGAACAGTAAGGATCTACTCGACATACGGCAGGTGGAGTTGAAGTTGACGACGACTATCCGGGAGGCAGCAACCGCGGCTGTAGAATCCACGGCGGCAGAGGCGCGGCAGGCTTCGGTGAATCGTGTGCGGGGAAGGGCCGCCACGGCTCGGGTCGCAACCGCTCGGATCCGGGCTGAGCCGGATTCGGTAGAACAGCACCCGGGCCTCGGGTTGCCGGGAGCCCGGACTGGCTGCTCGAACCGTTCTGAGTGGGAACCGGAACCGCATTCACCGAGGGCGGACGAAGCAGCAGGTTGGGCGGCACTATAGCGCTCGGCGGGCTCAGCGCCGGTAGCGCTGGGACGCTCGGCAGCGGGACTGCCGCTGAGGTGCCGTCTACCGGGACTGGCTTGCAGGCGTCCTTCGCCGGCAACAGACCCAGCTCATCGCGGATGCCGGAGGTGATCGTGACGCAGCCGGACCTGTCGCTCAGCGCGGAAGCTCTCCCGACCACCCGATCCAGCAGCGCGAGAGTGCTGTCCAACCGGGCGCTGATAGGCGTCGGCAATGCGGCCCGCAACACTGCCAACCGGGTCTTCTGCTGCTGGGCCCAGGCGCGCAGCGCGGGCAGGCTGCCGGGCTGGCCATGCAGCGCCAGGCCGGTGAGTAGCCGCGCGCCCGCGGTGGCGTCGGAATCAAAGTCGTCGAGGGCCCGGACGAACTTGGCCTGGCCCGCGGCCCAGTTGCCAGCGCTGTCGGCCTGGTTGGCCATGATCTCGATCTCGTTCACCCGGTCGCCGGCGAACTCCAGGTGTTTGAGCGCTTTGGGCTGGTCCCCGAAGGTCAGGCCGAGTTCGGCGGACTCGGCGGTGCGCTTGAAGGTGTACAAGGCATCCCCGGGTACCGCGTCGCGGGACAGCAGGACGCTCATCCCAGACAGCGACATCACCACGCACAGTGCCGCGGCCGCTGCTACCACCACTCGTCCACGGGTCTCGTCTGGGAGCCAGCGGCTACGCCGCGAGGTCCGCAGCGGAAGGACGGGGCTGTTGCCCTCGTGAACCACCGAGGAGAACTCCGCCAGGACGCGCTGGCGCATCCGGTCACGTTCTGCCGTGGTCGGGCCGACCGTGGCGCCGACTTGGCGCAACGCCGCGACCACCGTCAGGTCACGCTGCAAGGTTCGGTCGGAGACGTCGCGGATACCGCTATCCACTGCACGGGCGAAACTGTCCTGCTCCTGCCCGTCGCTGCTCCGACCCCCGGATGTACGCGTCGTCCTCACCACCTTCCGGCCCATAGGCCGTGTCCTTGGGAGCAACGAGCGGTTATCCAGGTAGTTACGCCCAGGCGGTGAGTGTCGGCTGGGCGTGTGATAGTCATCGCAGTCCTTCCGGCAACAACTGCGCCAGCCTGCGGACCGCGCGATGTTGCAGCGCCTTGACCGCGCCCTCGTTGCGGCCCATCACGGCCGCGGTCTCCGAGACCGACAGGCCCTGCATGAACCGCAGCATGATGCACTCCTGCTGATCCCGACCCAGCTGGGCGACGCAGCGCATGAGCTCGGCGGCGGTGGCCTCCTCGACCACCTCGTGCTCAGGGCCACGGTCATCCGCGCTCGAATCGAGAATGTCGGCGGTGGTCATCTCCAGCCGGTACCGGCTGGATTTGACGTGGTCGAGAACCAGGTTACGCGCGATGGTGACGAACCAGGCTCCGACGTCACGGCCCTGGTAGCTCACCGAGGAGATCCGGCGCAGCGCTCGCAGGAAGGTCTCGCTGGTGAGGTCCTCGGCCAGCGGACGGTCACTCACCCGGAACAAGATGAACCGGAAGACCACATCGACATACCTGTCGTAAAGCTGGCCGAAGGCGTTCTGGTCGCCCTGCTGGGCGGCCGCGACGAGTTCCCAAGCGGCGACGTCGACCTCTGGCCCGGCGTGCTCGATGGAGGCACTGTCGGTACCTTCCGACGGCTGATCCACCTTTGCGGCGCCCTGGTCCGGCGTGCCCGGATCTGGCGCGCGCGGATCCGGGCACGGCTGGGCGCTGGGGCGGGCGAACTTCACGCGATCAGGCGTCGGCGTAACCGGCGCAGCTGTGGTCGGGGACTCTCAGCACGCCCGCGCGCGGTTGCGGATCGGTCCTGGGGTTCCGAGGACCATCTCGGTTGCGGCATGAGCCACTCCTCAGTTCGCTCGCGTCACGGTCTCTAAGCGGGTCGCTTGAACGGGTCGCAATAACAGCTCGTCTCAAAGGCGTGCGGAAGCATACGACGGCGACACGCTACGCGATGCACCTCCTAGGCTGCGGGCAGTAGGCCTGCTAGCGGCGAACCGCATTGCGCGGACAGAATGCACCAAACCAGGCCTGACAGTCGCCGGGCCGCAGCCGAGCTGGGCGCCGCCGCGCCGTAACGGCGGTGGGAGACTGAGCCGATGAAGCACGAGGTGACGTTGCTGGTCCGCGCGCAGTGCCATGCGTGTCAGGAGGCCCGAGCGGACATCGCCCGGATCTGCGCCGAACTGGACGTCGCCTGGCACGCCAGCGATGTGGATGCGGATCCACGACTGCGAGCCGAGTACGGCGACCGGGTTCCGGTGATCCTCGTCGACGGCCGGGAACACGGCTTCTGGACGGTCGAGGAGCCGCGGCTACGAGCCGCGCTCACCCGGTGAGCACCATCACGATCTGATCTCTGATTGAACCTCTGGCCCCACGAAGCCGAACTGGCGGACATGACTACGACCCGGCCGTCTCCGATCGCCGCGACTCCGCCGGCGCCATCGCGGCTATCCGTCCCGGTGGCAGCCCTGGTCGGGCTGCTGTCGATGGCTGCCGGGTTGGCGACCGGGCATCTGGTGGGCGGTCTCATCTCGCCGACCGCCTCGCCGCTGCTCGCGGTGGGCGCCAGCGCGATCGACCTGACCCCGCTGTGGCTCAAGGACTTCGCGGTCCGCACATTCGGCAGCTACGACAAGGTCGTCCTGCTGTCCGGCATGGCCGTGGTGATCGCAGTGGTCGGAGTGGTCGCCGGGCTGATCTCCC
>QHBZ01000218.1:0-152 GCA_003244055.1 Pseudonocardiales bacterium
TCCACCCGGATGCCGGCGGTGCACGACCTGGTCAAGGAGCTCACCGGCGGCAAGGAGCCGAACAAGGGCGTCAACCCTGACGAGGTCGTCGCGGTCGGTGCCGCGCTGCAGGCAGGCGTGCTCAAAGGTGAGGTCAAGGACGTCCTGCTGCT
>QHBZ01000218.1:291-31640 GCA_003244055.1 Pseudonocardiales bacterium
CCGCGCGGCATGCCGCAGATCGAGGTGACCTTCGATATCGACGCCAACGGCATCGTCAACGTCTCGGCCAAGGACATGGGCACTGGCAAGTCCCAGGCCATGACCATCACCGGCGGGTCCGCGCTGCCCAAGGACGACATCGACCGGATGATGCGAGACGCCGAGGAGCACGCCGAGGAAGACCGTAAGCGTCGCGAGGAGGCCGAGACCCGCAATCAGGCCGAGTCGCTGGTCTACCAGACCGAGAAGTTCATCAAGGACAACGACGAGAAGCTGCCGGCCGACGTCAAGGACAAGGTCAACGCCGTGCTGGGCGAAGCCCAGGAAGCCCTCAAGGGCAACGACACCGCGGCGATCCGGGCCGCGATGGAGAAGCTCGCCACCGAGTCCCAGGCGCTGGGCCAGGCGTTGTACAAGGACAGCGCGGCGGCTGGTGGCCCAGGAGGCGGCACGGGCGACGGCGCGGCCGCCGGCGGTTCGACCGGATCGGCCGGGTCATCGTCGAGCGCGGATGACGTGGTCGACGCTGAGATCGTCGATGAGGAGCCGGGGAGCGCCAAGAAGTGAGGCACGGGGATGGCACCTTCGGTGACGGCTTTGTGGACGACGCCGCTGGTGAGGAGCCCAGAGTCGTGGTGCGAGACAAGCGGAGGATCGATCCGGTGACGGGTAAGGTACGGGTCCCACCGGCGGGCGAGCAGCCCGCCGGTGGCGGAGTGCACGTTGATGAGGCTGACCCCGGCGCGGCTGGAACTGCCGCTAGCGCTACCGAGCTCGACGCATTGCAGGCCCAGCTCGATGAGCGGACCGGTGACTTGCAGCGGATCTCCGCTGAGTACAGCAACTACCGTCGCCGGGTCGAGCGGGACCGTCAGCTCGTCATCGACGTCGCCAAGGCTCAGGTGACCAGTCAGCTGCTCACCGTGCTCGATGACATCGAGCAGGCGGAGGAACACGGTGACCTGTCCGGGGCGTTCAAGGTTGTCGCGGACAAGCTGGTGGCCGCACTGCATGCGCAGGGTTTAGAACCGTTCGGCGTGGTCGGGGAAGGTTTCGACCCAGCGGTGCATGAAGCCGTGCAGCACAGCACCGCTGCGGATGTCTCCGAGCCGACCGTCACCGCCGTACTTCGCCCCGGCTACCGCTTCGGGGAGCGGGTGCTGCGCCCGGCGATGGTGGCGGTGACCGACGCGGAGGCAGCAGTCGTGATATTCCCGGACCCGGAGGCCTCGCCCGGTCCGGGCAGCGCACCTGAACACCACGGCCCCGGACAAGGCTCAGAACAACTGCAGGACGATTGAACAGTGATGGGGGAGGAGGTGTCCGGTGAGCGCCCGGGAATGGATTGAGAAGGATTTCTACGCGGAGCTGGGTGTCTCCTCCACCGCGTCAGCAGAGGAGATCAAAAAGGCATACCGCAAGCTGGCCCGGGAGCTGCACCCGGACGCCAACCCCGGCGACGCCAAGGCTGAGGCGCGCTTCAAGTCGATGTCCGAGGCCTACGGTGTGCTGTCGGACCCGGAGAAACGCAAGCAATACGACGAGGCGCGCAGCCTGTTCAACGGCGGCTTCCGACCCGGCGGTGGTTTCGGTGGGGGTGGGCCAGGCCCGGGCGGGTTCGATCTCGGCGATCTGTTCGGGGCTCAGGCCGGTCGAGGTGGTGACGCGGGCGGCCTCGGTGACCTGCTCGGCGGGTTGTTCGCCAACCGCGGCGGTGCGCCGGGAGCCGCCGGGGCCAGCCGTCCACGGCGCGGCACCGACGTCGAGACTGAGCTGCGGATCGACTTCACCGAGGCGATCCGCGGTGCCACCGTGCCACTGCGGATCGCCAGCCCGGCCAGCTGCCGCAGTTGCGGCGGCTCGGGAGCCAGAGCCGGTACCGTCCCACGAGTCTGCCAGGACTGTGGCGGCAGCGGTCTGGTGACCCGCAGCCAAGGCGCGTTCGCCCTGTCTGAGCCGTGCCGGGACTGCCGCGGTACGGGCCGGATCATCGACGACCCGTGCACTGAGTGCGGCGGTCGCGGGGTGTCCAACCGATCCCGCAGTCTGACCATGCGAATCCCCGCCGGGGTCGCCGACGGTCAGCGGATCCGGCTGGCCGGCCAGGGCGAGCCGGGGATGCGGGGCGCGCCCTCAGGTGATCTGTTCGTGCTGGTGCACGTCACACCGCATCCGGTATTCGGACGGACCGGCGACGACCTCACACTTGCGGTGCCGGTGTCGTTCCCCGAGTTGGTCATGGGCACAACGCTGACCGTGCCCACCATGGAGGGCCCCGATATGAACGGGACCGTGAAGCTCAAGGTCCCGGCAGGCACTGCCAACGGTCGCACCCTGCGGGTGCGGGGCAAAGGCGTCACCGGGCGGCACGGCCGGACCGGTGATCTGCTGGTGACGCTGCAGGTGGTGGTCCCCGCCAAGCTGGACCGGAGCGCCAAGGAGGCACTGGAGGCCTACGCGCAGGCCACTGCTGGAGAGAACCCGCGAGCGGAGCTGTTCGCCCGTGCGCAGCGGCCGGGGGCAGCGCGATGATCCCCCCGACGCCACCGGGTGCGGATCAGGACACTCCGGTCTTCGTGATCTCCGTCGCGGCCCAGCTGGCTGGGCTGCACGCGCAGACCCTGCGCGGCTATGACCGGCTGGGACTGGTCTCGCCCGGCCGTAGCGCCGGGGGTGGGCGCCGATATTCGGCCCGCGACATCGCGCTGCTGCAAGAGGTGCAGCGGCTGTCCCAGGACCACGGCGTCAATCTGGCCGGGATCAAGCGGATCATCGACCTGGAAGACCAGGTCGACGCGCTCCGCTCCCGGCTGGCCGAACTGGCCGGTGCGCTGGATGAGGCGCGGGCTGAGCTGGCCCAGGCGCAGACTCTTGCCCAGCAGGCGGCCGCAACCGTGCACGCTTCTTACCGTCGCGACCTGGTCCCGCTGCGCCCCGGCACCGAAACAGCCCTGGTGATCTGGCGGCCCAGTAGGTAGCCCTTCAAGTACCGCCAACAAGTCCCACCCCGGCTAGTCCAGGGTGAACGGGTCGTAGGTGATCCGGTCGAGCGCAGTGCCGGCGACGAGCATCCGCGACACGGTGGCCCTGATCATCGCCGGAGAGCCGCAGACCAGCACGTCACGGTCCGGCCACGCGCCGAAGCGGGCGACCACATCGGCCAGTGTCCCGTGCTCCATCCCCACCATCCGGGGATACGACTCCACCACCGGGATCACCTTCAGCCACGGATTGGTGGCGGCCAACGCGGTGAGCGTGTCCAGGTCGTGGAGATCGGCGCGGGTCCGGCCGCCGACGAACATCGTCACCTCTGGGTTGTCTCCCCACTGGCTGAGCTCCTCGAGGATCGCGCGCATGGGGGCCGTTCCGGTGCCGCCGGCGACCATCACGACGTCCCGGTCGGATTCCCGATCCACCGTCATGAGACCCATCGGGGCGCCGATCCGCCAGGTGTCGCCGACCTGCGTGTGGCCGACGATCGACCGGCTGACCGAGCCACTCGGTACCGCGCGAACGTGGAACTCGATCGATCCGTCCGGGCGGGGGGCGTTCGCCGGAGACAGGTATCGCCACAGCCGGGGGCGTTGGGGCACTTCCACGCCGACGTACTGCCCAGCCCGGTAGGGAACCGGCCGGTCGGGGGTGACCCGCACCACGGCCAGGTCCCAGGTCAGCCGGTGGTGATCGACGACCCGCGCGGTCCACCAAGCGGGACCGGGTTCCGCCTCGGCCGCCTCCTGCATCGTCTTGGCGATCAGGCCGTAGGCGTCGCTCCACGCCTTCTCCACCTGCGGCGTCCACGTGGCACCCGCGTACTGCTTCAGCGCGGTCACCAGAGCGGTTCCCATCGCCTCATAGTGCTGCCCGAGCACCCCGAACTTGCGGTGGTCACGGCCGAGCTGGTGCAGGAACGGCACCAGCTCGTCGGGGCGGTCGAAGTTCTGCACGATGTGCACCAGCGCGCGCCAGAACCGGCTGCGTTGCACCTCCATGTTCGCCGCGAACAGCTCACGGGTAGCGGGAGCGATCGCGAACAACATCGCGTAGAAGAACCGGGTGGCCTCCTCGGCGCGCGGCGCAACCTCCGCATAGCTCTCGCGGAGCAGGCGCACCATGATCGCGGCCGTACCCGTGCGGTGCGCCTGGCGGTCGGGTGGCGGAATCGAGCTCCGCATGGCCTCGGCTGTCATGGTCCGGGAGCGCCTTCTCCAGGGTCGATGGCGAGCAGTTGGACCCGTCGCGGGCGATGCGAACTCCCTGAGGGTTCCGGAACCCTACCGTCATTCGCTGCGACCCTCTCCAATCGCTCCTTCGAGTGTAGATCAGTTACTTTAGGTTGATCTACACCCTCCCGTGAAATCTAAAGAGGGCCTGAGGGAGAGAATGCTGTGACGTTGCGTTCGAAGACCATTACAGTGCGCTAGTAGCCAGCCATCAGTGCGGAGGGAACGCTTCGGCAATGGACTCCTTCAATCCCACGACCAAGACCCAGGCTGCCATCTCCGCGGCGGTTCAAGCCGCCTCGATGGCGGGCAACCCGGACGTGACGGCGGCACACCTGCTCGGCGCGCTGCTGGCCCAAAGTGACGGCATCGCGGCGCCGCTGCTGGCGGCAGTGGGTGCGGACGCCACAGCGGTGCGAGCGGAGCTGGAAGCCATCACCCAGCGGCTACCCTCGGCCACCGGTTCCACAGTGGCCGCGCCGCTGTTCGACCGCCAAGCCCTCAAAGCGCTCACCGACGCCCAGAATTTGGCGACCGAGATGGGGGATTCCTACGTCTCCACCGAGCACCTCCTGGTGGGGCTCGCCGCGCAAGGCGGTGCCGTCGGGCAGCTGCTCGGCAGGCACGGCGCGACTCCAGACGCGTTGCGTGAAGCGTTCCAGGCCGTCCGAGGCTCAGCCCGAGTGGCCAGCCAGGATCCCGAGAGCACCTACCAGGCGCTGGCCAAGTACGGCCTGGATCTCACCGAGCGGGCCCGCTCCGGCGAGCTGGACCCGGTGATCGGCCGCGACGCCGAGATCCGCCGGGTGGTGCAGGTGCTGTCCCGGCGGACCAAGAACAACCCGGTGCTCATCGGCGAACCCGGCGTCGGCAAGACCGCCATCGTAGAGGGCCTCGCTCAGCGCATCGTCGCCGGTGACGTGCCCGAATCGCTGCGCAACAAGCGGGTCGTGGCGCTGGACCTCGGGTCCATGGTGGCCGGCGCGAAGTACCGCGGTGAGTTCGAGGAGCGGCTCAAGGCGGTCCTGAAGGACATCACCGACTCGGCCGGCCAGGTCATCACGTTCATCGACGAGCTGCACACCATCGTCGGCGCCGGGGCCACCGGGGAGTCCGCGATGGACGCCGGCAACATGATCAAGCCGATGCTGGCCCGCGGTGAGCTGCGGATGGTCGGTGCGACCACGCTCGACGAGTACCGCAAGCACATCGAAAAAGACGCCGCACTGGAGCGTCGTTTCCAGCAGGTGTTCGTCGGGGAACCGTCCGTCGAGGACACCATCGGGATCCTGCGGGGCCTCAAAGAGCGCTACGAGGTGCACCACGGCGTGCGGATCACCGATGCCGCGCTGGTCGCCGCCGCGACCCTGTCTGACCGCTACATCACCGCTCGGTTCCTGCCGGACAAGGCGATCGACCTGGTCGACGAGGCCGCATCCCGGCTGAGAATGGAGATCGACTCCCGGCCGGTGGAGATCGACGAGGTGGAGCGCGCGGTGCGCCGGCTGGAGATCGAGGAGATGGCGCTGGCCAAGGAGTCCGACCCGGCCTCGGTGCAGCGGCTGGCGACGTTGCGCGCCGAGCTGGCCGACCGCCGGGAGACCCTGGCCGAGCTGAGCACCCGCTGGCAGAACGAGAAGACCGCCATCGAGGCCACCCGGGAGCTCAAGGAGCAGCTCGAACAGCTGCGCGGCGAGTCCGAGCGCGCCGAGCGCGACGGCGACCTGGGCCTGGCCGCCGAGCTGCGCTACGGCAAGATCCCCGGGCTGGAAAAGCAGCTCGCCGAGGCCACCGCGTCCGCCCGGGACCCGCAGGTGATGCTCAAGGAGGAAGTCGGCCCGGACGACGTCGCCGACGTGGTGTCCGCGTGGACCGGGATCCCCGCGGGTCGGCTGCTGGAGGGCGAGACCACCAAGCTGCTCCGGATGGAGGACGCGCTGAGCCGCCGGGTGGTCGGCCAGCCCGAGGCGGTCCGCGCGGTGTCGGACGCGGTGCGACGGGCCCGCGCCGGCGTCGCCGACCCGGACCGCCCGACCGGATCGTTCATGTTCCTGGGGCCCACCGGTGTCGGCAAGACCGAGCTGGCCAAGACGCTCGCGGAGTTCCTGTTCGACGACGAGCGCGCCATGGTGCGCATCGACATGAGCGAATACAGCGAGAAACACAGCGTGGCCCGCCTCGTCGGTGCGCCGCCCGGATACGTCGGCTACGACCAGGGCGGGCAGCTCACCGAGGCGGTCCGGCGCCGGCCCTACAGCGTGATACTGCTCGACGAGGTGGAAAAGGCCCACTCCGATGTCTTCGACGTGTTGCTGCAGGTCCTCGACGACGGGCGGTTGACTGACGGGCAGGGCCGCACGGTGGACTTCCGCAACACCATCCTGGTTCTCACCTCCAACCTGGGCTCGGCGGCACTGGTCGACGACACGCTCGACGAGCGCCAGCGCACCGACGCCGTGCTCGGGATCGTGCGCCGGTACTTCAAGCCCGAGTTCCTCAACCGGCTCGACGACCTGGTGGTCTTCCACTCACTGACCACCGAGGAGCTGACGGCGATCGTGGACATCCAGATCGGGCAGCTGGCGCGCCGGTTGGCCGCCCGGCGCCTGTCGCTGGAGGTCACCGACGCCGCCAAGGAGTGGCTGGCACTGGGCGGGTTCGACCCGCTCTACGGGGCACGCCCGTTGCGCCGCCTGGTCCAGACCGCGATCGGCGACCAGCTAGCCCGCGCCCTGCTGGCCGGTGAGATCACCGATGGCGACACCGTCCGCGTCGACCTCGACGGCACCGCCGCAGGCGGTACCGGCGCCCTCACCGTCACCCGCGCCTGATACCCGCCCGGCCGGGCGAAGCGGATTGCCGTGAACTCGACAGGCCGGACGTTTTTCAAGGCTAGAACGTCGGTGACGTCGAGTTCACGGCCAGCGCCCCGCCGGGCCGGCCCGGGAGGAAGTCAGGTGCCTACTGGCCGCGGCGACCCGGTCCAGGGGCAGATTGTAGCCGGAGAGGTTCGCTGATCCGTCGGCATTTTACGTTCGGCGAGGGCTTGTTCGTAGCGGCGCCGGGCCAGTCGGGACCGATGGCAATGGCGAGTTTCTTGACCTGTTCGTTGAGTTGCCCGGTGGTGAGTTTCCGGACCTGGGGTAGCAGGGCGGCGCATACCGCGGGGGCCTGGTCGGGGGACAGTTCGGTAGTCCACGTTCGTGGTTGGCTTGCCGGTATTGGGCTTTGAGGACCTCCACGCAATCGAAACCCGACAACCCGGAGAGCTCCACATCAGCAAGCACGCGCGCCAACTCCGGGCCGGGCGCAATACTCGCCAGGTCCTGCGGAATCAGCTGCCGAACGCTCACGGACATCACGCTACAACCCGACCCTGACAAGACCGGGGGCTGCGGGGGCGAGTAGTAGGAAAAAATTCAGCAGCAATGCCGAGGGCCATGACCTGACTGGTGCCGATCCGTGGTGCAGGATTGCATCGGCCGATCCGAGGAGCAGAGTTGAAGATTGCGGAGGCGATTCCCCGTGACCTCGACGATGATGTCAGGCCCGGCAGGACGGTGAGCGCTCTAATTCCGGACTCCCCGAGCGTGATGGCGGGCCCTCACCGTCCCCCCGCCTGGTTCCCGGGCGGGGCTGGCCGGACTGTCGGTGGTGTCCTCTAACCTTCGCCTCGTCGTTGGAGGAGAGGGGTGCCGATGTCGGTTGCGCTGTCTTTGGAGGCGCCGGTTCGGGCTGAGGTGCAGGCGCTCTACGGGTCGCTGCTGGAGCGGCTGGCTGGCGCCGCGAGTGTCGATGAGCGGCGCTCCGCGCTGGTCGACGAGGCCGGGGCGGTGTGGACCCGGCCGGGTTTCGACACGGTGCTCTCGGAGTCTCGGTTGACGTTCGTGCCGTTCGACTACCAGCTCGCGACGATGCAGACGGTGCTGCGCCGGATGCGGGGGAGGGCCATCCTCGCCGACGAGGTCGGGCTGGGTAAGACGATCGAGGCCGGGCTGGTGCTCTCCGAGCTGCGGATGCGCGGGCTGGCCGACCGCGCGCTGGTCGTCACCCCGGCCGGGTTGGTCGGGCAGTGGCGGGAGGAGCTGGAGCGCAAGTTCGCGCTGCCCACCACGATGGCCGCCCGTGGCGGCTGGGAGCGGGATGGGGACCGTCCGGTGGTCCTGGCGTCACTGGCCGCGGCCCGGCGCGACCCACTGAAGTCCGCCGTCCTGGACGAGAGATGGGACGTGGTGATCGTCGATGAGGCCCACCGGCTGCGGAACCCGTCGAGCGCGTCGGGCAAGCTCGCTCGGGCGCTGCGCACCCGTTACCTGTTGTTGCTCACCGCCACGCCGGTGGAGAACCGGTTGCAGGATCTCTACGAGCTGGTCAATCTCGTCGCCCCGGGCCTGCTCGGCACGGCCGCGCAGTTCCGGCGCACCCACGGCAACGCCGACTCGGGGGTCGAGGCCTTGCGCAACGTCGCCGCGTTGCGCGCTCGCACCCGTGAGATCATGGTGCGGCACCGGCGCAGCGAGGTTGCGGTGCTGTTGCCACAGCGGCTCGCTGAGACAGTGCTGGTCACGCCGTGTGACGCCGAGCGTTCGCTCTACGCCGACATCGTCGCCCGGATCCGCGACGAGGCCCGATCGGCGACGCCGACGAAGCTGATGACGCTGCGCAGCCTCACCAGGCTGGCCGGCTCCAGCCCGGCTGCGGTGGCGCCCACGCTGGACAAGATCGGCTGGTCCGATCTCACGGCCCGCGCGCGGGCGATCGAGCGCCCCCGCAAGACCGACGAGCTGCTCGCTCGGCTGCGCACCCACGTCGAGCGGGGCGAGAAAGTTCTGGTGTTCACGGCGTTCCGGCACACCCTCGACGCACTCGCCGCTGAGGTGCAGGCTGCCGGTATCCCGGCTGCCCGCTACCACGGCAGCCTGTCGCGCCGGGACAAGGACGCCGCGATCGAGGTGTTCCGCGGCGACGTGCCGGTGCTGCTGTCCACCGAGTCGGCGGGCGAGGGACGCAACCTGCAGTTCTGCCACGTCATGATCAACGTTGATCTGCCGTGGAACCCGATGCAGATCGAGCAGCGGCTGGGTCGGTTGCACCGGGTGGGCCAGGAGCACGACGTGTTGTTGGCCAACCTCGTTTCCCGCGGCACCATCGAGGAGCGCATCCTGCACGTGCTCGAGTCGAAGATCAACCTTTTCGAGCTGGTCGTGGGGGAGCTGGACATGATCCTGGGCCGGGTCACCGACGACTTCGACTTCGAGACTTCGGTGTTCTCGGCATACGTCACCGCCGCCGACGATGCCGAGTTCGCCGCCTCGCTCGAAGACCTGGGCGCCGACCTGGCCCGCGCCCGCACCGACTACCTGCGCACCCGAGGCGCGGTCGATCAGCTGGTCGGGGAGAACTGACCATGGACCCTGGTCTGCGGTTCTGGCTGCGTTACGTCGATGACCGCGGCGGGCTCACCGAGCGGGCCGGTGACAGCACGCTGGTTGTGCTGCCCCCGGCGGTGGCCGGGGAGTTCGACCTGCCCGACGAGTTCGTCGTCACCGCCGAGCCCGACATCGCCCGTGAGGACGGGGTGATGCTGCTCGCCACCGGTCATCCGGTGCTGATCCAGGCGGCCGATGCCGCGTTGAGCGATGGTGACGTCGGGGTGATTTCGCTCGTCGCGCCGGGCACCCCCGCGCCAGGTGCGGAACTGCTGGAGCAGCGAGTCCGCGACCAGGTCTCGGTGGAACACGGTCGGATCGACGTCACGGGCCTACCGGTTCGCATCAACCGGCCCGTGCTGCGGGTGGGCGCGCTGGTGACCTACACCGTGTCGCCCGAAGAGTGCTACCAGGAACGGCTGGAGTGCTGGATCGACGCAGGCTCCGGTTGCCAGCTCGGCCCCGACCACATCGCACGGCTGCGCGCCGCCCCGCGATCGGAACGCCCCGCCCAGGCCCACGCGCCAGTTCTCGATGCCGTCTCCACGGCGCTGCGCCACGCCCACAGCATTCTCGACGCGGCCGCCGAGCGACGGCGCACCGCACTGTCGGATCAGGCCTCGGATGCCCACCGACGCGAACACTCCCACGCCCGCGACTACTACGCCGACGCGCTGCGCTCGATCGAGCGCCGCCGGACCTCCGCCGATCCTGACCGGGCGAAGCTCCTCGCGGCTCGCGCGGCGAGCACCCGGGAGGAGCGGGCCCGGCGGCTGCTGGAGATCGACGAGAAGTACCAGGCGCGCCACGTGATCCGGCCGTACCGGTTGCACGCCGTGCTGGTCCCCGGCTGGCGGGTCCCGGTCGACGTCCGCCGCGGGCCGCGGCGCTACCCCTTCGCCTTCGAATGGCTCGTCTCGTTGGGCACCTTCGCCGAGGAACGTTGCCCGCACTGTGGCGAGGCCGCCACGCTGTCGGTGAGCAAGACCCGACTCGGCTGCGTCAGCTGCCTGCCCGCCGCGGGATGACTTCCGCTCCACGATGTCCCCGCTCCAGGATGATCCCCGCTGACCATGGCGCGCGTGCCCGCAGCGCCGGGTTCAGTGATGTAACCTTCCATCATGTTGCGTACCCAGATCTCGCTGACCGAGGAGCAGAAGCGACGGCTCGACACGTTGTCCGCCGAGCGCGGTCTGTCCCTGTCCGAGCTGGTACGGCAGGCGGTCGAGCGGTGCTACGGGGAAAGCCGCGACGCGGAGCAGGACCTGCGCCGGCTGCGCGTCGGCTTCGGCGCTTGGGTCGATCAGGACCAGGCCGATCAGAACGAGGCCGGTGAGGAGTACGTCGCGCGGCTGCGCTCCGGGAGTCGACTCGCCGGCCGATGAGCCCGGTGCTCGTCGATACGAGCGTCCTGATCGACATCTTGCGGGGCCTCGAGTCGGCCGAGGCGGCGATCGAGGAACATCGCCGCTACGGCGTCCTGCACTCCAGCATCGTCGTCCGCGCTGAGGTCTTGGCCGGCATGCGGCCCCACGAGGAGCATCGGACCAGGGAGTTGCTCGACGCGTTCGAATGGCACCCCGCGGATCAGGTGGTCGCCGAGGAGGCGGGTCGGCTTGGGCGTCAGTGGCTGCCCAGCCACCGGGGTATCGACACGGCCGACCTTCTCATCGCGGCGACCGCGAGTGTCCTCGGCTTGCCGTTGCTCACGCGTAACGTCCGCCATTTCCCGATGTTCCCCGATCTCGCGGCGCCCTACTGACCGACTTAATACCTGCTTCGCCCGGGGGGTCACCAATCAGCACCTGTGATTGTCCCTCGCCCAGGGCGGTTTCTGCCAGCGCCCCCAGGATGCGCCGGTAGGCCTGAATTTCCTCGGGCTCTCCCAAGATCCAACGTCAGCGCGGCGTGTGCGCAGGGGAATGGGTGGGGCGCGGGCTTAGGCTCGACGGGTGGCAGTGTGGGTGTGGTTCGTGATCGCTGGGCTGGCGGCTGCCGGCGGAAGCGTGCTGCTGGCGGTCGATGGCGGGCGGCACAGCGCGCACCAGCGGGAACGGCGGCGCTGGGCGGCGTTGCGGGGGTGGCGGTTCGTCCTGTCCGATCCGGTGCTGGCCGACCGCTGGCGCCACGGTGTGATCGCCCGCGGTGGCGCGGGGTTGGCGAAGGACCTTGTGATCGGCAGCCTGTTCACCCCGCTGGGCCGTCGCGCGGTCCAGATTTTCGATCACGAACAAGGCGGCCAGATCTCCAGCGTGGTCGTCGCGGTGCAGCGCCGAGTACCCGCCCCTGATCTGGTCGCCGAGCTGTGGGTGCCCGACCCGCCGCTACCGCGTGATCCCGGCCTGACCATGCTGGGCCCCGTGGGCGACCGGATCGCGCTGGTCAACGAGCCGGACCGGGTCGGCCCGCTGATGTCACCGGAATTCGTCCTCGCAGCCAAGGCTCTGGGCGGCGACATTCCGGTCGCCTGGATGGAACAGGACTGGGTGCTGGCCTCGGCGCCGTGCAGTGCCACGCCATCCCGCTTGGAACGGCTGCTGCGCGTACTGGACGAGATCGCTGACCTGCTCGATGCCGCCGGCCTCGAAAAGACCACTGAGCCCGCTGAGTTCGCCGACTTCTTCCGCCCCGGCCAATAGGAGTTACCAGCTTGGCGGCGAGTAACGCCGTAGCCAGGCTGGCCGATCTTCCCCATACGGCGGTTGAGGGGACGGTCATGGCGGGATCCGATGCGGTTGGTGCAGTCCCGATCGGCGCGATTGCGGTAGCAGAGCGGTCGCTCGCACCGGACCTGGCGCGGGGCGCCATGCTGCTACTCATCGCGCTGGCCAACGCCCCCCTCTACCTGTATGGGGCAGGCACTTTCGGGAGCGGCGTGTGGGTGCGCGGACACCCGGCACTCGACCAGGTGGTTTTGCTGCTTCAGACGATTTTTGTGCGCGGACGCGCATACCCCATGTTCACCTTGTTGTTCGGCTACGGGATCGTCCAGCTGCTCCGGCGGCACACCAGCAGCGGGGTCGATGAGCTGACTGTCCGAAGACTCGTCCGTAGGCGCGGATGGTGGATGATATTGATCGGTTTTTTCCACGCGCTACTGCTGTTCTCCGGGGACATCATCGGCGCCTACGGACTACTCGCAGTCCTGCTGGCCGAGGTGCTGATCCGGGCCCGCGACCGAACTCTGCTGATCATGGCTGCGTTGTGGGTGATACCGATCGTGGTGTTCCGCACGCTGGATAGCCGGTTGAATTTCCTCAGCGTGAAGGCAAGCTCCACGTCGGATCCGGTGACAGCAGCAGGCATCCGAGTGCTGGAATGGGTGCACGGCAGCATCATCGGCGCGATCTTCTCGCTGGTTCCGGCCCTGCTGCTCGGGGTGTGGGCGGCACGTCGGCGGCTGCTCGACGAGCCGGAGCAGCACCGGGCGTTCCTGCTGCGCGTCGCAGTGCTCGGGGTGAGCGTGGCTGCCGTCGGTGGACTGCCCTGGGCACTGGTACGGGTCTCGTGGTGGGAACCGCCGTCCGAGGCGGTGGCCATGCTGGCGGGTGTGGTGCAGACCCTGACCGGCTTCGCCGGCGGGATGGGCTACGCCGCGATCGCCGGACTGGTCGCAATCCGCGTCGGTAGCGGTAGTGGTAGTGGTAGTGGAGCAGGTGTCAGTGCGGCTCGGGAACGACCCGGACCGGTGATCAACGCCTTGGCGGCCTGCGGGCAGCGGTCGATGACCTGCTATTTGCTGCAGTCGGTGGTGTTCGTCGCGGTGCTGGCCGCCTACGGCGGTGGCTTCGGTAATCGGCTCGGTCTCGCCGAGATCGCCGCCCTGGCTTTCGTGACCTGGGCGATGACGGTGCTGTTGGCGGCCGCCATGAGTCGCCGCGGCTACCGTGGGCCGGCTGAGGTGCTCCTCCGCCGCCTCACCTACGGCGCACCGGTTGACCACACGACGCGGCCAGCCTGAGTAGCGGCGCCACGCATGGTCAGATCGGTAACACTCAGTAGTTAAGTGATGTTCGTAACGCCCAGACGATGCGAGACGATCTCCCCTAACGGGGGGAACTATGATGGAAGCGCTCGATGCACGCCCGATCGGGGCGGTAGCGGTATCTGCGCGGTCGCTCGCGCCGGACCTGGCGCGGGGCGCCATGCTGCTGCTCATCGCGCTGGCCAACGCCTGTCTCTACCAGTACGGGAGCTCCTCCCTGGGCGGCGGCTGGTGGCTGAAGGGCAATCCGCTCGTCGACCAGGTGCTCCTGCTGGTTGAGACGATCTTTGTGCGGGATCGCGCCTACCCGATGTATGCGTTGTTGTTCGGTTACGGCATCGTCCAGATGCTGCACCGGCACAGCCGTCGGGGCGTCGATGAGATCGCCGTCTGCAGGCTCGTCCGCAGACGCGGATGGTGGATGGTGCTCATCGGCTTCTGCCATGCCCTCCTGCTGTTCTGCGGGGACATCATCGGCGCCTATGGACTGATCGCGGTCTTGTTGGCCGAGGTGCTGTTCCGGGCTCGGGATCGAACGCTGCTGATCACCAGCGCGTTGTGGGTGGTGCCGATCGCACTGTTCCGCGGGTTGGAGCACCGGTTGAGTCCCCTGCATGAGACGGCGGCCGCTACGCCCGACGCATTGCACGCGGCAGTGATCCGGGTTGCGCAATGGGTGCAGGGCAGCGTCATCGGGTCGATGTTCATGCTGGTTCCCGCGGTGCTGCTCGGGGTGTGGGCGGCGCGCCGGCGGATCCTCGACGATCCCGAGCGCCACCAACACTTCCTGCGACGCGCGGCGGTGATCGGCATCGGGGTGGCCGCGATCGGTGGGCTGCCCTGGGCGCTGGTGCGGGCGACGTGGTGGAGACCATCCTCCGACGCGGTGTCCCTGCTCGCGGGTGGCGCACACACCTTCTCCGGTTACGCAGGCGGGGTGGGCTACGCGGCGACCGCCGGGCTCATCGCGATCCGGGTGCAAGCCCGGGAGCGGCGTGGCCCGCTGGTCGGCGCGCTGGCTGCGTGCGGGCAGCGGTCGATGACCTGCTACCTGCTGCAGTCGGTGGTGTTCGTCGCGGTGCTCGCCGCCTACGGCGGCGGCCTCGGTAACCGGCTCGGCCTCGCCGAGATCGCACTTGTGGCCACGGCGACCTGGGTGCTCACCGTGCTGCTGGCTGACGCGATGAGCCGCCTCGGGTACCGGGGACCGGCGGAGTTACTGCTTCGCCGCCTCACCTACGGTTCGCCGGTCACCGCGTCACGAGGCCAGTCCGCTGGAGTCCCCAGCCAACGATCCGGTCAAGAAGTGCTGCAACAGCGGCGCGATGGAGGCAGCCAGCGTGCCGACATCCATCGCCACGACGGGGGTTAGCCGCGGCCGCGTGGCTGGGCGGTGCTCGCTCGTCACCTCGGGCTAGCCTGCAGTCCATGCCGACCGCGCTGATTACCGGTCCCACGGCCGGGATCGGGGCCGCCTTCGCCCGGAGGCTCGCCGCTGAAGGCTACGACCTCGTGCTGGTAGCGCGGGACCGGCAACGGCTGCAGCGGCTGTCGGCCGACTTATCGCAACGGCACGGGGTCAGCGCCGAGGTGTTCCCCGCCGATCTGGCCAGCGCCCCGCAGCGGCAGCTGGTCGAGCAGCGGCTGCGCACCGGAGATCCGGTGGACCTGCTGGTGAACAACGCGGGTTTCGGCGTCGTCGCCGAATTTCTCGACGCTGATGTCGCGGACCTGCAGGCTCAGCTGGACGTCAACGTGACCAGCGTGCTGCGACTGACACACGCCGTGCTGCCGGCCATGGTGCGCGCCGGGACCGGCGCGGTGATCAACGTGTCCAGCGTGTCGTGCTTCCTGCCCGGCCGCGGTACCAGCTACGGCGCGAGCAAGGCGTACGTGACGATGTTGTCCGAGGGGCTCGCGGTGACGCTGGCGGGCACCGGGGTAAAGGTGCTCGCGCTGTGCCCGGGGTACGTCCGTACCGAGTTCCATGCCCGCGCCGAGATCGACATGGCTGGCACGCCTTCGATGTTCTACGTCGATGCCGACGACGTGGTCCGCGACTGCCTGGCCGACCTGCGGCGCGGGCGCATCGTCTCGGTACCGGGCTTGCAGTACCGGGCCCTGGTGGGGCTGGTCGACGTGCTGCCCCGCGGCCTGGTCCGGCGCCTGGCCGGGCGCACCGGGTGGGGCCGCAGATGACCCAGCCTCGGCTCCGGCTGGCGGCGCTGGTCCGTCAGCTTGCAGTGATGCACCGCCGGGTCACGCTGTCCTCGGGTGCGCAGGCTGACTACTATGTCGACCTGCGCCGCGTCACGCTGCATCACGAGGCCGCGCCGCTGATCGGGATGCTGGTCCGGGAGCTGACCAGCGACTGGTCCTACCAGGCGGTGGGTGGCTTGACGCTCGGCGCCGACCCGGTCGCCGCCGCCGTGCTGCACGCGCCCGGTCCGCCGGTGGACGCCTTCGTCGTGCGCAAGGCGACCAAGCAGCACGGGCTGCAGCGACGGATCGAGGGCCCGGACGTCGCCGGTCGTCGGGTGCTCGCCGTCGAGGACACCTCCACCACCGGCGCGTCGGTGCTCACCGCCGTGGCGGCGCTGCGCGAGGCCGGGGCGGACGTCGTCGGCGTGGCCACCGTGGTGGACCGGGACACCGGCGCCCGCGAAGCCATCGAAGCCGCTGGCCTGCCCTACCGCGCACTGCTTGAGCTCGGGGAGCTCTTGTGAGTGACGATGCGAGCTATAACAGTGTTTGCCACTCACAAGCCGGCCCCACAGAGTGGGGCCGGCACATCGGCGTGGGCCCTCACCCAGCCCCATTGCCCGACGACCCCCACTACGACCCCGAGTTGCTGCGCGAGGGTGATCGCCGCAACGTCGTCGACGCCTACCGGTACTGGCGTCGTGACGCGGTGGTCGCCGCGTTGGACGCCCGCCGGCACCCCGTGCACGTGGCGATCGAGAACTTCGGCCACGATCACAACATCGGCACCGTGGTGCGCACCGCGAACGCGTTCGCGGTGGCGGAGGTGCACATCGTGGGTCGTCGCCGGTGGAACCGCCGCGGCGCCATGGTCACCGACCGCTACCAGCACCTGCGACACCATGATGGCATCGCCGAGCTGCTCACGTACGCGGCCACGGCGGAGCTGACCGTGGTGGCGGTGGACAACTCTCCGGGCGCGCTGCGATTGGAGACGGCCAGCCTGCCGCGGTGTTGCCTGCTGCTGTTCGGGCAGGAAGGCCCCGGCCTGACCACCGAAGCCCGCAAAGGGGCCGCGATGACCGTCTCGATCGCCCAGTTCGGCTCCACCCGGTCGATCAACGCCGGAGTGGCCGCCGGGATCGCCATGCACGCCTGGATCCGACAGCACGCCGATCTCGGGACGGCCTGGTGACGGTGTGGGCGGCCCGCGCCGCCGCTGCGGAACGCGCTGTGCACACCCGGCACCTGCACTGGCTGTGGAGCCTGCCGGACACCCGGTTGGGACGAACCGGCTGGCCGGGGCGATCGGCGCACTGGCACTACTGGTGGCAGGCCCACCTGCTGGAGTGCACGGTCGACGCCTACCAGCGCGCCCCGACGCAATGGCGCCGCGACACCACTGCGGCGTTGGTCCGCGGGGTGCGGGTGCGCAACGTTACCGGCTGGGTCAACGACTACTTCGACGACATCGCCTGGCTTGGCCTGGCGTTGCAGCGCAGCGCGACGCTGGCCGGGATCCGCAAGCCCGGCGCGGAACAGGCCATCATGCGCCGGTTGCGCTCCGGGCGGGGCCCGGACGGTGGGATGCGGTGGCGGGTCGGGGACGACTTCGTCAACGTCCCGGCCACCGGACCGGCGGCGATCTTCTACGCCCGGCGGGGCCACCTGGGCATCGCCTCGTCCCTGGTCGACTGGATCCTCGAGCACCTGATCGACCCGAGCACCGGCCTGGTCTTCGACGGGGCGCGGGTGAACCCGGACGGGTCGATCCGCACCGTCGAGCGCGCGCTCTACAGCTACTGCCAGGGCGTGCTGCTGGGCGCCTGCGTTGAGCTGGGCGCCGCCACCGGCGCGCCGCGCTGGTGGCAAACAGTCGACCGTACGGTGCACGCGGTCGCCGAGCACCTCACTGACGGTGGCGTGCTGCGGGGGCACGGCGGGGGCGACGGTGGACTGTTCAGCGGCATCCTGGCCCGCTACCTCACCGTGGCCGCAGCGGCCCGGCCGTCCGAACCGTCGAGCAAGATCGCGACGCGGATGGTGCTGGACTCCGCCGAGGCGGCCTGGCGCAACCGGGGCGTCGCCGACGGGGGCCCGGTGTTCGGTCCGCAGTGGACAATCGCAGCGTTGCCGCCCAGCCCGGGGCGCCCCGAGGGTGACCTGTCGGTGCAGCTGTCGGGGTGGATGCTGCTCGAAGCCGCCGCTGTGATGTCTCGCCAGTCCGAACTAGGTTGAGCCGTGATCGCGATGGAATATGACGTGGTGGTAGTCGGCGGCGGCGCGGCCGGACTGACCGCGGCGATGTACTTGGCCCGGTCCCGCCGCCCAGTGGTGGTGGTCGATGCCGGCGAGCCACGCAACTCCCCGGCGGCGCACGTGCACGGCTTCCTGTCTCGGGACGGTACGCCCCCGGCGGCGCTGCTCGCGGCCGGCCGGGAGGAGGTGCTCGGGTACGGAGGCGAGGTGGTCGAGGACCAGGCCGTCACGGCCTACCGCGCGGCGGATGTGACGTAGCGGAGCAGCACCACGTTCCCGATCTGCCGGGTCTCCGCGAGCGACATCGGGTGCCCGCAATCCTGGGGGTATCGACCCGGATGCACGAACCGAGGGGCGCTGACGTCGCCGACGAAGAACGGCGCAATCACGACGTGAATCTCGTCCACGAGTCCGGCGCTGAGGAACTGGGCGTGGACGGTGCCGCCGCCCTCCACCATCAGGCGCTCGACCTTACGCTCGGCGAGGTCGTCCAGCACGGCATCCAGATCGATCGGCTCACCTGCTCCCACCACGGTCGCGACCCCGCCGAACGTCTCGTGAAGGGCTGCCACCGCAGGATCGCGCGTATAGACAAGTTTGTCGCCGTCCCCAGCGGTGAAAAACCGTGCTGCGACGTTGAGATCGCCACGGCCGGTCAGCGTCACCTTGACGGGGTGCCGAGCAAGGCCACGGCGCACCCGCTCCTGCTGGCGCTCCACGGAGCGGACGAGCAACCGGGGATTATCCCGGCGGATCGTGTTCGCCCCCACCAGAATGGCATCGACGCCGGCGCGGACCTCATCGATCCGATCGAAGTCTTCCTCGTTGGACAACATCAACCGAGCATCGCGCATATCGTCGATGTAGCCGTCGACGGACATCGCCACCGAGAGTAGAACGTGTGGACGTGACGTCACGATGCCACTCCTTGCCGATCTCCGACACCCAGGTCTTGCCTTCGGTGCGAAGCTCGGTAATGAGCCACGCTTGCTCCTGCCTGAGACTACGCGGCTTATACTGCACACTGTCCCCAATCCTCTACTTCGCCCCGCCGTCGGGCAGTTTGCGAAGGCGTGCGGGATCACCCTGCCCGACTACCGCAGCACGCGGTGATGACCGGGATTCGCCCGTCAACAGGCAGGGTTGGTTGCCGCCAGGCGGTGGGGGCCGCCGTGGTCAGAAGGGTGGCTGGTCAGGCAGCGCGGCGGGTGGTGGTCGCGTCGGTGGTGGGAGTGGTTCGGGTGGGCGGAAGGTCGGTGCCTCCCAGGTCATCAGGACACCTGGCGGGTCTGGGTCGACCCGGCGGGGTAACGGTTGGGGCAGGTCGGGGATGATCGGTTCGCCGCGGGTGCGGTAGATCTGCCCGAGTGGGCTGGCCCAGACGAAGTGGCCGGCTTTGGGTTGGGTGAGAGTCCAGCCGCCCTGGTGTTTCATCGTGTGGTGGCATCCGCAGTTGGGCCCGCTGTTGGTGGTGACGGTTCGCCCGCCGTAGGCATGATCGTGAGTGTGATCCAGATCGGCGGTGGTGGCGCGACGCCGGCAGCCGGGGCCGATGCAGTGCCGGTCCCGCATCTGGACATGCCGACGCAGCGCGGCGCGGGCGAAGCGCCGGTTCGGGTGCTGGTCGAGTGCGGCGCGGGCCGCCTCGCGATGTTGCCAGCTACCGGAGATGCCGTGCAGTACCCGGGCCCACTCGGGGTGCTCGGGCGCCAGCGCGGGGAGCTGGTCCAGCATCGACACCGGCAGGGCGATCTCCACGATCCCCCCGGCATGGCCACCGCGGACGTCGGGTGGACCGGGGCGACGGCGGGTGAGATCACCGTGGAGCAGGTATCCCTCAGCATCGACAATCGCGATGCGCCATTCGGCGGCGTGTTGGGCAGAGACGAGGTCCCGCGCTGCCGCGGCGGGGATGGGTCCCCAGCCGGGCAGCTCCGCTGGGTGCTCGTCGAGCCCCAGCAGGGTGGACAGTCTCACCCGAACCTCGATGCCGTATCGCACCGGGCGGTTCGTCCCGGTCTCCCCGGAACAGGCGCTACTGGGTTGCTGCCCGCGCTCGGGTTGTTCGGCGGGTGCGGGCTGTTCGGCGGGCGGGGGCTGGTGAGGTGCTTGGCGCTGTGGGGATTCGTGGTAGAGATCGCCGCGGTCGGGCTGCGGGCTGCGTTCGGGGTCAGGGTCGGCGGGGGCGAGGGGACCCAGACGAAGCATGGTGGTCAGGATCTGTGGGCGAGACAGTCCGTCGAGGGTGCCGTCGAGCAGCCGGAGGTATAGGTCGGCGCGGGTCTGGCCGACTGTGGCGGGGTAGCCGGCCGTGCGCAGGTCGTCGGCCAGCGCGTCCAGGCGCGCCGCCGCGGCCGCGGCGTCGGCGGCGGGCAGCCCGGATCCGGTGAGCACGGCGGTGCCGGTGTGGTCGAGGTAGCCGTGCACGGCGCGCCGGCGCACCGCTTCTTGGTAGGTGCGGCGGGTGTAGTCGGGGTCGATGGCCTGCACCTCCCGCAGCAGCCGCGCGGCGAGCTGCCCGGTGGTCCAGCCCGGTGCCACCGGGACCAGCCGGGCGCAGATCCCGCCGGCCTGAGCGGGTGTCAGGTCGGCCAGGTAGTCGGTGAACACGCGGGCCTTGTGGTGATCCAGCTCTCCGGTCGCCAGGGCTGTGTGCACCCGGGGCAGCTGATCGATCAGGGTCTGGGCGCAGCCCAGTTCGTAGTCGGCCCGGCGGGAGGTGAACGTCAACGCCGCGGCGATCTCCGCGGTCTCCCATCCACTGGTGGTGCGCCGGGCCACCTCGGCCATCGCCGCCCAGCACCGCGCATAGCCCCGGGAGACCTCGGCCCACGCCGCGCGCAACTCGTCGACGCTCTCCTCGTCAGAGAGCACCGAACCCACCATCGCCACCATGGATCGACCATACGTTCGACCCCTGACAACATCAGGCCAACCTTGGTAGTCACCACCCGGATTCACCCAACCGGGTCCGAGCAGCAGCCACCGGCACAACCAAAGCCGGCCTGAACTGCCCACTGGCACCTAAGCGCCGCCGGCGGGCCACGCCACGTGGGCAACGTCGGCGTCAGCCACGTTGCCCACGCCCTGATCACGGAGTCGCTATCCCTGCTGTTGGCGGGCGGCTCGCCCGCGGCGTTCCTCGCCACCGCCGACAGCCCCACACTGGTCATCACGATGGCGCACCTTGCCGCCGTGCTGGTGCTCATGTCCGGCCGCGCGCGAATGCGTTCTTCCGCGCTGTACGCCCGCTGGATTGACCGGCTGCCTAGCTGCCGCCCGGACACGGCGGCGGCCTCTGCTGCCCTTCTGGAAGGGCAAGGTGTTCGTGCTGGTCCTGCTGACGCCGGCCGCCAACGTGATCGGGAAGCCCGACGACATCGCGATCTCGACGGTGTTCATTCGCAGGGATCGTCGTGATCTCCTTGATCTCCCGTGTGGCGCGAACCAATCGAGCCGCAGGCCGACCGGATCGAGTCAGCAGCAGGGAGAATCGATGCACGCTGTGACCGCGGAGTAGCTGGCGGAGATCTCCCGGCGGATCGCGGCGCGGATGGTGGAGGTGTACGGGCTGGACTGCTCCTCGGTGGTTCTGGACATGACCAACTTCGCCACCTTCATCGGCACCGGCAATGACAAGGCGCCGGTCGCGCAGCGGGGCAAGGCCAAGTGCAAACGTGTCGACCTTCGCCTGGTCGGCATGGGCCTGGTGGTCACCCGCGACGGCGGGATCCCGCTGACCTGGCATGCCTACCCTGGGGACAAGCCCGACGTCACCCAGTTCGCCACCATGATCGGCCCGAATCGAGATGCAGGCTAACGGCCTGCTCCCTGTATTCCTGGGTGAAGCTTCGGCGTGTCGCCACGCGATTTCCTCCGCTGGCAATCAGCGGCAGTCACAACCGGTGTCTACAAGATCGGGTACGGTCCACCTCGGCGCCCCGGAGCTAGGTCATACGCCCAAACAAGCCACCACCCAGCCCGACCAGCAAGAATGCCACCCAGACATCAAGATCGTCGGAAAGTCAGGCTAGAGGCCGCCGCCATGCTGTCCGGCCGGCCGGAGTTGGGCTGAGCGGCGAGCTGGGTCCGAATCCCGCGCGTTCTGGAGACAGGCTGCGGCTGAACAGGCTGGAATTACTGCCGTCTGCCTCCAGCACGCGGGAAGCTGTTCAGGGCAGGGCCGGGGTGTCGCGGTTGACCCAGGTCATGTCGGGGTAGCGGGTGCCGGCGGGGCGTAGCTTCGCCAGCTGTTCGAGGTCGTGGGCGCTCAGGGTCAGGTCCAGGGCGCCGAGGTTGTCGTGCAGGTAGGTGCGGCGTTTGGTGCCCGGGATGGGTACCACGTCCTCGCCCTGGGCCAGTAGCCAGGCCAGCGCCACCTGCGCCGGCGTCGCGTCATGGTCGTCGGCGATGGTGCGGATCTCGGCCACGAGGGCGAGGTTGGTGGTCAGATTGTCGGCGTCCCAGCGAGGCAGGGTGCGGCGGAAGTCGCTCTCGGCGAGGTCGGCCACCGAGGCGGTGGACCCGGTGAGTAGCCCGCGACCGAGGGGGCTGTAGGGCACCAGCCCGATACCGAGTTCCCGGCAGGTGGGCGCGACGGTGTCCTCGATGTCGCGGCTGAAGATTGACCATTCGCTTTGCACCGCCGTGATCGGGTGCACCGCGTGTGCCCGGCGGATGGTGGCCGCTGAGGCCTCCGACAGCCCGAGATGGGTTACCTTGCCGGCGGCCACGAGTTCGGCCATCGCCCCGACGGTGTCCTCGATCGGCACCTGGGGGTCGGGGCGGTGCTGGTAGTACAGATCGATGTGGTCGACCCCCAGCCGGGAAAGGGACCCCTCGACCGCCGCGTGCACATACTCCGGCGTGCCGTCCACACCGGCCGGCAACGACGTGTCGGGGTCGACGACGATGCCGAACTTGGTGGCCAGCACCACCTCATCGCGGCGCCCGGCGATCGCCTCGCCGACGAGCCGCTCGTTGTCGCCGATGCCGTACATATCGGCGGTGTCGAGCAGACTCACCCCGGCATCCAGGGCGGCGTGGATGGTGGCCAGCGCTTCGGCACGGTCAGGCCGGCCGTAGGCGAAACTCATCCCCATGCACCCCAGGCCCAGCGGGGACACCTGCAGGCCCGATCGGCCGAGGGTGCGGGACGTCTGGATGCGGTGATGGCGCGTCATGATGTCGCTTCTTCCTGTCGTCGTTGCACGGTTGACCGGCAGTGCTGCGCACTGCAGCACTGCGCGGTGGTGGTCAGGAGCGGATTTCGATCTGCGGCGGTGGCCGTCAGGGGCCGCAGGCACCGCCGTAGGTGGTGATCTTGTACTCGATGACGGCCAGCGCGGCCTGCATCTCGGCCAGGCGCCGCAGGATGGTGGTGCGATGCTCTTGCATCAACGCCAACCGTTGCGGCTCGGTCGCCGGCCCCTGCTTGACCAGCTCGACGTAGCGGGAGATGGTGCGGATCGGCATGTCCGAGCTCCGCAGCCGGTTCACGAACACCACCCGCGCCAGCGCGTCCCGGTCGTAGACCCGGTGACCCGCGGCGTTGCGGCTCACCTCGACCAGCCCGATTCGCTCGTAGTAGCGCAGCGCGTGCGCACTGACCCCGGTCAACTCCGACACCTCAGCGATACTCAGCTCGGCCGCAAGGTCGGGTGGTAGGTCCAAGCAGCGCACCAAGGCCTGCGACAACCGCGCCAGCTCCGGTGCCGGGTAAGACGCCACCAGTTCTTCCATCGCCGCCGTTGCTGTCATGACTGCGACGCTACGACTTCGAGCGCACTCGAAGTCAACCTCATCGCGAAGTTTCCGGGGCTCGGTGCTAGAAGTCGCGCCGATGCAAAATTTCTGGCCCTACGCGGTAATCCCGCTGTTGCTACTTTGATGGCTACCTAAGGTAGCATTCTGGTATGAAGATCAGTGTGAGTCTGCCCGAGGAGGACGTCGAGTTTCTGGACGCCTACGTCCGGGAACAGGGCTACCAGTCACGCTCGGCGGCCCTGCACCAGGCAATTGCGGTGCTGCGCTCGGGCCAGCTCGCCGGCGCTTACGAGGATGCCTGGCGCGTCTGGGACACCTCCGGAGAGGCCGACGCCTGGGACGCTATCGCTGCCGATGGTGTGGAGGTCTGAGTGCGGCGCGGCGAGATCCGAATGGTCAACCTCGACCCGGTCCGCGGTGCCGAAGCCGACAAGACCCGACCCGCGGTGGTGGTCAGCAACGACGCCGCCAATGCGACGGCGCAACGCCTGGGTCGTGGAGTCGTCACCATCGTGCCGGTGACCTCGAACATCGAACGAATCCACCCCTTCCAGGTCCTGCTCCGGGCCGACGCCACCGGCCTATCGGGTGACTCGAAAGCGCAGGCCGAACAGGTCCGATCGATCGCGGTCGAACGAGTCGGGCGCCAGTGCGGCGCGTTGCGAGCTGCGCAGATACGCGAACTCGATGACGCATTGCGGGTGCACCTCGCGCTGTAGATCAATCTCCAGTGGAGCTGGTGCTCGACGGCGAGCAAGCCGTCATCACCATCGTCCGGCACCTGCCCTATCCGGTAGAAGCAGGCCATCGTCGAGGACGGCGTGGTCCGATACGAACTGGTGCGCGACCGGGACGGCAACGCGAAGGGATTCATTCCTGGCACGCATGCCTTCCTGGACCGGTTCGAGTCACACCTCGCCGGAACGAGCCTGCCCGGTTGGAGCGAGCGTTACCAAGAGGTCGCTGTTGACTACCCGTGCTGCCCAGCCGGGTTGGCTGAACACAGCGACCTACGGCTTGCCGCCAACACCCGCGTGGGACGCGGTGCAGTCGGCGCTGGCCTTGACCGCGCTTCTCGGCTAATCGCCGGTTGGGAGAAGCGCAGGAGAAGAACGCGGGAACGTAGGGTCGAGGTATGCAGAGGCCGCGGCTGGTCGCAACCGACGTTGACGGCACCTTGCTGGACCCGACCGATCAGATTTCCGAGCGCACCCGCGCGGCGGTGCATCGGGTGGTCGCGGCCGGCGTTCCGTTCGTGCTGGTGACGGGCCGGCCGCCGCGGTGGATCCCGCCGATCGTCGACCAACTCGGCCACGCCGGACCAACGGTGTGTGCCAACGGCGCGGTGCTCTATGACGCCGCGACCGACCGGGTCAGCTACACGGTGACGCTGGATTCGATGCAGCTGCGGGATGCGGCGGAGGTGATCGCCACCGCGCTGCCGGGCGCGAAGCTCGCCGTCGAGCTGCCGACCGCCAGCGCCGCGATGAACGGCGCCGATCAGTTCCTCGCCGAACCCGGCTACACCCATCCCTGGCCGGGCGCGGACTCCGCCGACGCGCCGCGCGATGTGCTGCTCGGCCGACCCGCGATCAAGCTACTGGTCCGCCAACCGAACGCCAGCAGTGACCTGATGGCCGCCGCGGTCCGCGAGCTACTCGGCGCCTCATCGCGGGCCAGCCTCGACGTCACGTACTCCACCGGTTACGGCCTGATCGAGATCTCCGCCCCCGGCGTCACCAAGGGCACCGGGCTGGCCCGGCTGGCCGGCGAACTGGGGGTCGCGCCGGCCGACGTGCTGGCCTTGGGTGACATGCCCAACGACCTGTCGATGCTGCACTGGGCGGGGCACGGGGTGGCGATGGCCAACGCCCATCCTGCGGTACTCGAGGCCGCTGACGAGATTACAGTGGGTAACTCCGAGGACGGTCTGGCGATCATCCTGGAGAGGTGGTTCTGACCAGCCCTCGAGCCGCAGGCGGTGGCGCGTGGCAGCTTTCCAACGCTCGACCGGTCGAAATGTGACCTGATTGTGATGAACTGGGGCGAACTGGTGTAGGTGGGTTGTCGAAAGCTAAGCTGCTCCCTCTTACGCGACCGATTACAGCGCGTGAGATTGAACTCCCACCAGCCGCTTGGAGGTTTTGTGCATAACAAGATCGATGAAGGCAGGTTCCGAGAACTCCTCGAAGAATCGGACGATCTGCAGTCCGACGCGATGCGTACTGCTCGGACGGGTTTGAATGACTATGTCGAGGCGGCCCGGGAGGCCTGCGTGTCCGCTGGCCGCGACGCGTCCCGCTGGGGCACGGTTGCAGCCGCGGCCGGCGGCGCTGTGGCCTTGGGGCTGCTGAGCAGCCCGACGGCGTGGGCAGCGGCCGGTGACGACGTCGCGGCGTTGCAGACCGCGGCCGGCCTGGAGAACCTCGCAGTGCTGACCTACCAGACCGCCTTGACTCTGCCGTTCGTCGGCGGCAGTTCGGCCAACGCGGTGGTCAAGGCATTCGCTACGAAGACGAAGGACCAGCACAGCGAGCACGCGATGGCGTTCAACGCGGCGGCCCAGCGGCTCGGTGGCAAGGCCCAGACAGGCACGGATCCGAAGTACGCGGAGGTAGTGAAGGCGGCGGTGCCCAAGCTCAAGACCGCTGCCGATGTCGTTGGGCTGGCGATCACGCTGGAAGACGTGGCCGCGCAGACCTACGTCAAGGACGTCGGGTTGGTCACCACCGCCGAGCTGCGGCAGCTGTTCGCCAGCGTCGCCGGAGTGGAATCCCAGCACAAGGCGATCCTGCTGGCGGTCCAGGCGCTGGTCAAAGCCAACGAGCCGCAGTTGATCGCGCTGCCGCCGGATATCCCGAAGTTGCCCGCTGCGGCGGGCAGTGTGGGCTTCCCCGACACGTTCTACCCGACCACCATGGCCGCTCCGGTCGACGAAGGAGCGATCCGATGAGCATCTTCCCCCGCCGCGCCCGCAACGCGGAGATGGCGATCAGCGAGCGTGAACTGTCGGCGATGACCCGAGAGCTCGACGACCTGCACGAGTCGACCTTCCCTCAGGTCCGCAAGGCCCTCGACGATCTCACCGCGAACCTGACCCATGTGGTGGCCAAGCCCTCCACCCGGCGCGGCTTCTTCCTCGGCGCTGCCGGCGCCGTCGCCCTCGGTGCGGCGGCGGCCTGCACCAGCGGGCCCTCAGGGGCACCGAATTCATCGAGTTCGGCGGCCCCACCCCCGCCCGCGGCCCCGCCAGAGACCTACACCGGGGATCTGAAGGTGGTGGCGTTGGCGACCGCGTTGGAGAACCTGGCCGTCACCGCCTACGGCGGCGCGCTGAAGAAGGCCGGTGCCGGGCAGCTGGGCACGGTTCCACCGGCGGTGGCTACCTTCGTGCAGACCGCGATGAAGCAGCACTCCGACCACGCGCAGGCCTGGAATGCGGTGCTGTCCAAAGCGGGAAAGCCGCTCATCAACGATGCTCCGCTGACGATCACTCAAGATCAGGTCAACATGCTCAACGCGGCGACGTCGGTGCCCGACGTGGCCAAGCTGGCGCTGAACCTGGAGAACGTCGCTGCGCAGACCTACACCTTCGCGACCGCGAACGTGACCGACGCCGGCGGGATCATAACTGCGGCCACCATCCAACCGGTGGAGACCATGCATGCCGCGATCCTGAACTTCATCCTGGGTCAGTACCCGATCCCGGACTCGTTCATCGGCGTCGGCAACTCGCTCAAGCCGGATATGTTGACGGTAAAGTGATCTCATGATGACCCCGCCCACCGCCGCGACCCGGTTGCGTGCAACCTCGGTCCTGTTCACCATGCTCGTCGCCGTACTGGGGCTTGTGCTGGGTTGTGGCGGTGGCGCGGGTAGCCCTGCGGGTGGGGGTGGCGGTCCCACCACTCCCAGCGCGCCCGACGCGATCGTGATCAAGAACTTCAGCTTCATGCCGTCGTCGTTGACGGTCGCTCCGGGAACGAAGATCACGGTGATCAACGAGGATCAGGCGCCGCATACCGTCACCGCCACCGGCAAGTCCTTCGACAGCGGCAACATCGCCGGGGGACAGCGTGGCGCGGTCACCGCCCCCACCAAGCCGGGCAGCTACCCTTATATCTGCACCATCCACCAGTACATGATGGGCACCCTGGTCGTGAAGTGAACGCGCTATCGTCGCCGTCCGGACGGGTTCGACACCGCTCGGCTGGCGAGGTAATCGCTCGCGTAGTGGTCGCGGCCGGGTTCGGCTACGACGCGTATGCCCACTTCGATCTCGCTGCCAATTTCGATGCGAACCGGGCGCTGATCAGCCAAGGCATGCTATTTCGCGCCGAAGCGGTGGTAGCGGTGCTCGCCGCGGTGCTGGTGCTGGTCATCCGGCACCGCGCGGCGATGTTGTTTGCCGTACTGATCGGCGGTAGCGCCCTGGGCGCTGTGCTGCTCTATCGCTATGTCGACTTAGGGGCTCTCGGCCCGCTGCCGGATATGTACGAACCCACCTGGTACCCGGAAAAGACGTTGAGCGCCATAGCCGAAGCCGTCGCGGTTATAGGTGCGGTTGCGCTGCTTCCCAAGCCATCGCACGGCAAATGGCCCGCACCCGACTGACGCCGGGCGCGAGCCACCACCATGAAGGTTTAGATCCCGATACCAAGGACCTCTAGCAGTTCTTCGTGATCGCGCTCGCCACCACGGCGGCGACCGCGCCAGCCACTCTCGTAGTAGTTATTTTCGCGGCGGCCGCCGCCGTGCCAGCCGCGGCTTTCATAGTGGCCGCTCTCGCGGCGGTCGCCGCCGCCATGGCAGCTTCCGCCACTGGAGAAGATTTGTGAGACGAACATATGCCCCTCCTCAATCGTTCTTCCCTGGGACAAAATCGTTTTCCCCGGGACACCTCTTCAGGGCGACGCAGTTGCGCTCCCCTGCTCGCGTCGAAGTAAACCGAACCGGTCCTCAGAAGATCATCCCATCCCTCAGAAGATCCTTCCGACCGGCCGCAACGCCCCCAAGGCGGTCGCGCCACGAACTTCCACATCTTTAGGCTTACTACCCACCCTCACGCCTCGCAAGCGGAATTAAGGACGTTATCGTTCTGTAACGCAACGGAGAGTGAGCCTGCATAAGCGTTGAGTGAGAATGTGCAGCTATATATCACACGACGAATGCCCCCCGGACCGATCCTCAACTATATTGTGCGTCACAGGGGGCGGTCGACCACCGAAGTGGGGCAGCGGGCATCATCGGCGGGCGACGTGGCCCTGTCCAGCTCAGGACTGCGGTCCCGGTTCACCAGTTCCTAGACAGCGGAAGGGCCCGAGGTGAGAGTGCCCGAGATGAGTGTGCGGCGCCGGACGTTGCGCCTGGCAGTACCGATCGCCGCACTGGTCGCGGTGTTGGCGCTAGCGGCACCGGCGTGGGCGAGCACGGTACAGATCCAGGACGACGCCCATGTTTTGAACGCGACGGTGGTGCAGAACGAGGCCGCGACCCTGCCGGTCGGGGTGTACATCTGGACTACGACCCAGGACGCGGCCAGCAAGTCGGCTTTCGATACCGACGTCCACAACAAGGTCAACACGACCTACCCGGTTGTGATCGGGATCAACACCCAGTCCCGGCACGAGTCGATCCAGGTCGGTTCGCAAGCTCGGATCTCGCAGAACGCCGCGGTGGCGGCGGGATCAGCGGCGAGCAGCGCGTTCCTCGCCAGCATGCAGAGCAGCCACGACTACACCACCGCGGTCACGGCCGCACTGGGCAAGCTGCGCACCGGTGTGGTTGGGGCGAACCGGGAACGTGTCTCCGGGCGGCGCGTTGCGACTAACAGCTCTGGCGGTGGACTGGTCGGGATCTTGATCGTGCTCGCTGTGGTCATCTTCGCCGTGGTCGTGGTCAGCCGGCGGTTTCGCCGGCCCGGCTTCCGGATGGGACCGCCCCGGATGGGTTCCGGGCCGCCCCCGATGGGCTCTTATGACGGCTACGGCCCGTCCTACCGGTCGGGAATGAGCCCAGGGGCAGCCGGCGCCATGGGTGCGGTCGGTGGCGGGCTGCTGGGCTACGAGCTCGGCAAGATGCAGGGCGAGCAGCAGCAGTACCGCGAGGACGGACTGATGGACCGGGGCGGCGGCCAATACGACTCCCCTGACCAGGGCGGCTGGGTCGTCGGCCAGGACGGTGACTTTGGCGGCGGTTCGGGTTTTGGCGGCGGCTCGGATTCGGGCGGCGGCGGAGACTGGTGACCTTTCGGTAGCCAGGGTTTGCCGTGCCTCACCCGCGGGTATGCCCGCTCGGCCGGCGACGAAAGACAGCCGCGCAGTGCCGACCAGGCGGGACGAAGGGACACGGGACCATGGCGGGTACGTTGACCGGCCTGCGGGTGGCCATCCTGGCGGCTCGGGGCGTGGAACAGGTCGAGCTGGTCCAACCCAGGCAGGCGGTCACCGACGCGGGCGCGACCGCCGAGCTGCTGTCCGTCGAGCCAGGCACTATCCAAGCCACCAACCACGACATCGAGCCGGCCGACGAGTTCGACGTCGACCGGGTGGTCTCCGAGGTCTCCATCGACGACTACGACGCGCTGATCCTACCTGGCGGGACGGTCAATCCCGACACCTTGCGCCTTGACAGCGCAGCGGTGGCTTTCGTGCGGGATTTCGTCCAGGCTGGCAAACCGGTCGGCGCAATCTGCCACGGTCCGTGGACGCTGGTCGAGGCCGATGTTGTCCGCGGGCGCACTCTTACCAGTTGGCCGAGCCTGCGCACGGACATCCGCAACGCCGGCGGTAACGCCGTCGACCACGAGGTCGTCACCGACGGCAATCTGGTGTCCAGCCGCAAGCCCGACGACCTCCCCGCGTTCTGCCGCGCAATCGTCGCGCACTTCGCCGACGCCAAGAGGGCACACGCTGCCCCGTAGCCGTGGTGGCCGCGGCTGGTTTGCGAGCCAAGAGTTAGGCCTGCTGGGCCTTTTCGGTCTCGTCGGGCTCGCGGAGCAGCCGCGCGTGCACAACAAGCCCAACCTCGCTCACCAGCTCGGCGACCCGGTCTGGCGACCATCGGTAACAGTCGAGCGACACCGGGTGGCCAAAGTGTTCATCCCGAGAGAGTGCAGGTGCGCTGTCACATTGCCGGGACCGCAACCGATATCGGCGACCGGCCCGACACCGGCGACCTGCACGAGCTCGGCGACCATGGCCCGGTCCAGCGGCTTGTCCGCAAGTTTGGTGCTCAGGCGTGGGCGTAGTCGACGGCGAGGGTGTCGTAGTCCGTCCGGATGGCGCGCAGGTAGGACGGGTCGGTCATGCCGAGTCTCCGTCCGTCGAGCAGTGTCGGCAGTGTCGAATAGAGTCGGCGCGGGTTGCAGCCGGGGAAGCTGCACCCGCGGTCTCGGGCGATCAGCGCGCGGCGGATGCCCAGCGGGACGGTCCGCATCGCGCGGCCGACGTCGAGTGGTTCGGAGTCGCTACCCAGGACCACCGG
>QHBZ01000219.1 GCA_003244055.1 Pseudonocardiales bacterium
ACGGTCTCGCGGTGTTGACCGGGCCTAAATAGCACGCACCGGGTGTCTGCCTGTTGCAAGACAACGGGAACGACACCCGATCCGGGCTTCTCGATCCCCTGAAACGCGATCGAGGAGGTGAAAGGGTACAGGGCGAATCAGGAGTTGGGCGTCGGCTCTCGCAGCTGGCGCGTTACCTCACCGCGCTCGGCTCGGGGTGCACCGGCGGTGCCGTGAAGGGTCCTGACCGAGAGTCCACGATCATGACCCTTCCCGCGGTCCGCTTCGGCGGAGGTGCTCGGATCAGACGGCCGAGTAGTCAGTCAGAGACTGACGCTATCGACAGGGAGCACCAGGATGGGGGGACGCAGTGCGCCGATCAGACGAACCGGAGAAATCTCTGTTTCCGTCAGCCCCGTGTGGTCGCAGGTCGGGAGCAGATCAGCCGAGGTGCCCGGCCTCGGATGAGGTACCTTCGCCCTATTCGTGTCCCGGACCAAACTGGGAGGGGCGTAGCCGCTGGTCAGCGCCATGCGCGCCCTGCTCTGTAGATTCGTCGGCTGATGCATTCCAAGGTTCGAATCCTTGACCCTGCTACACCAGCCTGATCGACCCTGACCTGGGTGAAGTCGGACGGCCGGGCCCTCCGACGAGCCCGACCTTCATCACCGGTGACTTCGTGTCGCCGTCGCCCGGGGCTCGGATTTTGGCATTTCGGCCGAGGTACCGACTAGGGAAGGGCAGGAACCAGTGACGACCAGCGGTGATTTTCAGCTATCCAGTCTGGGATGGCTTCTGGACCACCATGCGGCGAAGTATCTGGATCGGCGGCGGATGGTGGATGACCTGGGGCTCAGGCCGGGGGACGTGGTTCTTGACCTTGGGTGCGGCCCAGGCCTGTGGACGCCGATGTTCGCCGAGAAAGTCGCGCCCGGTGGGAACGTCGTCGGGGTAGACATCTCGAAGGAGCTGATCGACTACGCCGCCTTGCGCATTGCCGATCATCCGCTGAGCGGGAGCATGCGTTTCGAGGTGGGGAATTTCGAGGCGACGCCGTTCGACGACGGCGCTTTCGATGCCGTATTCCTCGGCAACTGCTGCTGTTACGCGTCTGATTTCTCCAGAGTGCTGCGGGAGGCCAAGCGTGTCTCCCGGGGGCGGGTGTTCTCGAAGGACTTCGATGGCGGGACGGTCATTTACCACCCGGCGGAGGAACGCCTGACGGCGACAGTGCTGGCGGCTGCGGCCAGGGCACTGCAGGAGACCCCGCCGCAGCCCGCGTTCGACAACTTCATTGGCCGGAAAATGCATGGGGCTTTCCGGTCGGCGGGGTTCTCGGACGTGGAGACGCGACCGTACGCGATCCAGCTGAACTCTCCTCTTGGGGAGCCGGCGAAGCGGTATGTGGAGGGGAACGCGAGATGGCTGGGGGCCATGGCTGCACCGCATCTGTCCGACGAGGACCGGGAGCGGTGGAGTAAGGCGTTCGACCCGGTATCTGGGGTCCTAGACCGCGAGGACTTCTATTTCTGCATGGTGGAGATGATCACCAAAGGGAGTGTGTAGCCGAGCCGTACGCAGTTTTCACCGGCGTGCACCTACGGGCCGTCGAACCGAACGTGGACGGCGTGGAGCGAGCGACGGGAATCGAACCCGTATGGCCAGCTTGGAAGACTGCGCCCGATGCGCGGTCAGGGGCCCCGACCTGCGATTGGCCGGTCACGGTGCCGCGTTGTTGACCGGGTAACAGCACACCAACAGCACGCGGGGTGTTGGCCTGACGCAAGACTGGAGCGGAAGCGGGTATCCCGTCGCGTCGGCGGGGTCGTCTCGGAGCAGATCGGGGGCAGGGGTCTAGGTGGAGCACCGCATGCGATGAACGACCCCTGTCCCGGTCTGCTCCGCCTCCGGCGCCGAGGTGACGGGATACCGGCGCCACCTCCTGACCCACCACTCTCTTGCCTCGGCCCTCGACCTCCCCGGAGCCGAGGCCCCGCAGGAGGCACCTGTGCTCGGTTTAGAGCTTGGGAACCCTATCGCGCTGCTTATTGTCCCGGCCTTGACCTGCGGCCGGCTGTGGTCACCCGTGGCTCCAGATGACCGCTGCTGACCCCCCGGTAGCGCTGCGTTGGCACGCACGACCCGGCCAGCCCGAAGTGTCCGCTTCCCGTACAGTCCAGAGGTACCCAGGTGACAATCGGGTCCTTGAGGAGGTTGACGTCCTGCCGCCCGCATCTGGCGCTCGGTGAGGTTGCCACCAGAGATCTCGGTGTCGCCGGGAACCGGGTCGAGGAGGTGAGGATGTTGAGCGTCGCCGCGCAGCCCGCGAAGGCCGCCGAGTGACCAAGTCGCCCCGGAAGACGCAGGAGGCGCCGGTCAAGGATGTGGAATTCGAGCGCAGCGAGCCTAGTCCAGCGTCCCTCGACCTGCCGAATGACGACGTCCCGCTAGCCAGTGAGGGCACCGAGGATCCTGCGGAGCCGTGGCACAAAGTCGAGCAGTCCGGCGATTTCGACTGGGACGAGGAGGAGTCCGGGGCGCTGCGCCAGGCCCGCAAGGACGCCGAACTCACCAGCTCGGCCGACCCGGTGCGGGCATATCTTAAACAGATCGGCAAGGTGGCGCTGCTCAACGCTGAGGAGGAGGTTGGGCTCGCCACGCAGATCGAGGCCGGGCTTTACGCCGCCGAGCGGGTGCGCAGGGCCGAGGACATCACCAAAAAGCTCTCCCCGCAGCTGCGCCGAGACCTGCGCTGGATCGTCCGCGACGGCGAGCGCGCCAAAAACCACCTACTGGAGGCCAACCTTCGCCTTGTCGTGTCGCTGGCCAAGCGTTACACCGGCCTCGGCATGCCATTCCTGGACCTGATCCAGGAGGGCAACCTGGGCCTGATCCGTGCTGTGATGAAGTTCGACTACACCAAGGGTTACAAGTTCTCCACCTACGCCACCTGGTGGATCCGCCAAGCGATCACCCGAGCGATGGCCGACCACGCTCGCACCATCCGGATCCCGGTGCACATGGTCGAGGTGATCAACGCACTGGGCCGCATCCAGCGGGAGCTGCTCCAGGACCTGGGCCGTGAGCCCACCAGAGAGGAGGTGGCTAAGGAGATGGACATTACCCCGGGGAAGGTGCTGGAGATCCAGCAGTACGCCCGGCAGCCCATCTCACTGGACCAAACCATCGGCGACGAGGGCGACTCCCAGCTCGGTGACTTCATCCAGGACTCCGAAGCCGTGGTGGCGGTGGACGCGGTTTCATTCACGCTGCTCCAGGACCACCTGCGATCGGTACTGGCGACGCTGTCCGAGCGGGAGGCCGGCATTGTCCGGCTACGCTTTGGCCTCGACGGGCAGCCGCGCACCCTGGGCGAGATCGGACACATCTATGGGGTCACCCGGGAGCGGATCCGGCAGATCGAGTCCAAGACGATGACCAAGCTGCGGCACCCCTCGCGTTCCCAGGCGCTCCGCGACTACCTCGACTAGCAGAGGGACGTGGGGCCGAGGACTAGCCGAGCGAGAACCGACGAAGCCGGGAGGATCGAGTCAAGTCGTGGTTGTGAGCTGTATCTGTGCCCGTCGCCACGGGTCGGGGCGTCCTCGTCGCGCATCAGGTTACTGTCCACTCGGGCGCTGGGGTCGGTTCGGTGCTGTCGTACCACCGGACGCCGTCAGCCTCGCCGCGGCCCGGCACCCCTCTGCCGTTGTTGGGCTGGTGCTGGCCGGTCGGCTGGTCATCGGTTCCTCCTGCGGTTCGGGATAGCGTCGGTGCGGGTGAACAGTTCGCCTTGGTCGGTGCACCAGTGGCAGGGTCGACAACCTGGCAGAGCTCGCAACCGCTGCCGCATAGGAAGAGAAGGCTTAGTATGCACAAGTGGGAGCACGCAAGACTCGGCATCACTTACTCCCAAGATATCGACGGGCACTGGAGAGACACCGTTAGGATAACGACGTATGCCGCGGATGGCTTAAGAGAACAGGACACACCATATGACAAGGACTACTGGCCAGTCCTGAATCATTTTATCGTCGAGTTGGGTCGCGACGGTTGGGAATTGGTGAGCGTTTTGCCCGTGAGTTCGGTCGCGGCTAATAGGGTCAGTTACAGCGTATTTTGGTTCAAGCGTCCATCAGGCTAGGAAGCTGGAATGAAGTAAGAAATTAGCACAAATTGACATCGGCGCAGGTCACAGGCGTCATGATGTCTCAAAAGGAACAACTAATTCGGCTTCTTAATTCGGCTTCGCTTCGGCCTGTACCGGGCTGGCCCGACCGAGAACTGGTGAGCCCGCGCGGGTTCGACCTTGACCGACCAGCGACCAAGCAAGATCCTCAGCCGGTTGGCGAGGCTGGTCCCCTCCAGCACGGTCGTGCATTTCGGACAGCTCGCCGGCTTGCGCTCAACGCCGATGAGGTGTCTTGATGCCGGCGGGGCGGTGTAGGACGATCCCGGGGAGGCGTGAGGGGACGGAGACCCGGCTGGCCGCCGACTTGGCTGTGTCCGGGGAGTGCTGCGCGTGAACTGCTCATTAGCCGCGTCGGCTGTGGCGGCGCACCTGCCGGGGACGCTGGTCGTGCGACCGGGCCGCGACCGAGCACGGCCCGTCAGGGCCGCGCGCAGTGTCGTGGTTCCGGTCGCACGACCGGGTGACGACCGCGCTAGCGATGGGGTGCGCGCCGCCGGAGGCGGCGCGCCTTGACGCTTCTATGTGTTGTCAAGGGGCGTTTGGAGTAGTTCCTCGACGGTGACGGGTTCGTCGCAGTGGGGGCAGTGGCCGCCGAGGCCGAGGCGGCGGGTGAAGGTGTTGCAGTCGGGGCAGCGTTGCTCGCCGAGGGTGCGGGTGTCGCAGTCAGGGCAGGTGTAGATGGTGGCGTCGCGGCGGGGGCGGGCGGCGGGCAGTGGTGGTGGTGGTTCGTTGGTGGGGGTGTGGCGTCGGCGGTAGGCGGCTTGGCGGCAGCGGGGGCTGCAGTAGAGCCGTCCATGCCCGGCGGGGATCGGGTGTTGACAGCACCGACAGATGGGTGCCGTCACGGTTGCGTCACGTGACGGGTGCGGGACGTCAGGCATCGGTGGGGGTTGCGGTGGTGGGGGTCATGGCGGTGGTGAGGGTGCGGTAGAGCTGGCGGGCGATGTAGCGCTTGAGGCAGCGCCGGATCTCGCGTGGGGTCTTGCCTTGCGCGGTGCGCCGCGCGACGTAGGCGCGGGTCTTCTCGCAGCAGCGCATCCGGGTCAAGGCGATGGTGTGGATGGCGCGGTTCAGCGCCCGGTCGTCGCCGCGGTTGAGTCGGTGCCGGACGGTCCGGCCGCTGCTGGCTTCTAGCGGGCTGGTGCCGGCCAGCGCGGCGAAGGCCGCGTCGTTTCGGCACCGTCCGGGGTGGGAGAAGCTGACGATGGCCTGGGCTGCGCTGACCGGTCCGATGCCGGGCCGGTCAGTCAGGCCGGGAGCCAGTTCGTCGACAATGGCCTGCAGCTGCGTACGGTTGGCCTTCAGCGCGCGGGCCGTCTCGCGCAGCGCAGTCGCGAGTCGCCGGATCTCGGCGTGCCGCACGGCCTGTTCGCGGCTGGCCTCGCGAGGTCCTCGGCGCCGGGCCAAGCTGGCCAGGGTGGCGTCGGTGAGCGCGCCGCGGGCAGTCTGCCGCTCGGTGTCGTCACCGCCCAGCAGCAGCGCCCGTAGTCGGTTGGTCTGCCCGGTGGTCGTGGTGGTGAGCTCGCTGCGGGCGCCCAGCAGGATCCGCAGTGCTTCGCGGTCACCGTCGGCGCGGGGAGTGGGCAGCCGATCGGCGTCCAGGCGCAGCGCGGTCAGGCCCGCCAGGTGGGCATCGATCGGGTCGGATTTCCCCTTGCCACGGCGCGCCTTGCGATGGGGTTGCTCGCACTCGAGGACGAGCAGCCCAGCAGCGGTGACCGCGCGGGCCAGACCGGCGCCGTAGCTGCGGGTCCCCTCAATCGACACGGCCACCCTCGGACCGGGCGCATGCTCGAAGATCCAGGCAAGCAGTTCGGCAAAGCCCGAGCTGTCGTTGCTGATGGTGATGGAGGCGATCGGTGTCCCGGTCGGGGACGCGATTTCCACCTCATGAGTGTCGCGATGGGTGTCCACCCCTACGACGGCATCGATGCATTCTGCCAACATGGGCACGTGGCCTGGTGTCCCTTCCTGGGCGTCGGGTCAACGTCGGCACCGGCCTGGATGGGATCACCGAGCGGCACATCTGTGACGGGTCACGCCTCAGCGGCGGACAGGCTTCTGATCAGGCCAACTGGTGGGCCAGGCCGGTGCCGGCAACCACAGCGGACAAGTCAAGACCTAGGCACGCCAAGACGGCCAGATCCCAATACGGGTCACACCGAGCTGCCGACCCCGAGCCTGGAGCACTCCCACCCAGGAGCACCGCAACGACACTCACAGATCCCATAGAGCCAAATTCGGCAACACATAGCCCGGCACGTCTACCCGCAT